>CAYTEF010000033.1:0-9570 GCA_964436845.1 uncultured Candidatus Saccharibacteria bacterium | reverse complement strand
AATTCTCATACATGTGGATCCTTCAAGGAGTCCAATATGTATGTGAACTTATGCAATGTCAGCGCCCCGCGGCTGTTACTCCCCAGATAGTTTTCGCCCCTGCTTTTTTCAAAACCTTTGCTGCTTCTTCTAACGTAGCTCCCGACGTGGAAACATCATCAACGAGGATGATAGTTTCGGGAACGCGCGAGGTAAGAAGGGTGAAGGACCCTTTTATATTTTTCCTTCGGTCCCCATGATTTGTCAGAGACGCCTGCGCGGGCGCGATCCATGCGCGCCTTAAAAGAGGGAGGACCGGTGAAAAAAAATACGCGCTAAGCTCCTGCGCTAAAAGCCTTGATTGGTTATATCCGCGAAACCGCTCCTTTAAAGGATGCAAGGGAATAAATGTATAAAGAGGCTTTTGGCCGTAGTAAAACCGCTCCACGCCTGCTTCCTCTAACGCGCGAGCCTGCAAGTGGCTTAAAGGTTTTGCAAGGCTTCTTGCTCCCTGGTACTTAAAATGATGGATAATATCGCGCAGAAGCGGATCTCTATAGGACCCATAGGAGACGAGGCGGTCAATAGAGCGAAGGCGCGTAAAGGTATAGGGGCGCTCGCGCACACGCAAAAAACATTTATCGCAAAGGGATGCAAACTGATCCTCGCTTGTGAGCGAATAATTGCATGTCACGCAAGCCGGAGGGAAGAGAACGTCAATAAGGCTATTCCAAATGGAGATGTTCATAGAGGGCGTTTACGCGCTTTTGTAAGGAAGGCCACTTTCCTAAGTTTGGACTTTCTTTAATGAGCATATCCGCCTCCTCTTTTACCTTTGCCACAAGGGCACTATCTCCCAAGGCTTCCATACCAATGTCTTTCATGCCTGCCTGGTGCCTGCCGGCAAGCTCGCCGGGGCCGCGGATTGCCAAGTCTTTTTCGGCGAGAATAAAACCGTCATTGCTTGATACAAGGGCGGAAAGACGCGCTTTCGTGGCGCGCGAGCGGGAATTGGTAAAAAGAAAACAGTATCCCACCTGCCCGCGTCTGCCGATTCTCCCGCGCAACTGGTGAATTTGAGATAAGCCAAATCGCTCCGCACCCTCAATGATCATGATGTTTGCCCCCGGCACATCCACCCCCACTTCAACCACTGATGTGGCAACGAGAAGGAAAATTTCACGCTCAAAAAATGCTTTCATCACGGCTTCTTTCTCCTTTGAACGCATCCTCCCGTGCAAAAGCCCGACCCGGAATTCTGGGAACACCTTTTGTCCCAATGTTTCATACTCTTCAATAGCGGCTTTGGTATCGAGCTTTTCTGACTCTTCAATGATAGGGCAAATCACATACACCTGATGCCCCTGCCTCACTTTTTCGCGAATGAACTCATACGCGCTCTGGCGCCTCAAAGGAATAACCACCCGCGTGACAATTTTTCTTTCTCCTTTCGGAAAAATTTTTAGAAAGGAGATCTGTAAATTGCCATAGATTGTTAACGCAAGCGAACGGGGGATAGGGGTAGCGCTCATGGTAAGAAGATGAGGGCGCGTTTTGCTCGAAGAAAGCAATTGCGAGCGCTGTTCTACGCCGAAGCGATGCTGTTCGTCCACAATGACTAAAGAAAGGTTCAAAAAGGGAACGCCCTCGCGTTTGGTGGATGCTTCCTGAATGAGCGCGTGGGTGCCGATAACCAGCTTTATTTCCCCCTTCTTGACCCGTGCCTTAATATCTTTTGCGGGAAGCGCGCGCACGTGATCCACCAGAGGATCATAAAACCTAGTCATACTGCGCGTGACAAGTGCTATGGGAAAATGAAGATGCAAAAGCAAATGGGTAAAGGTTTCAAAGTGTTGTGCCGCTAAAATTTCCGTCGGTGCCATTAAGGCAACCTGTTTTCCCTGCTGCATCGCAAGCGCGGAGGCCAAAAGCGCTACCAACGTTTTGCCAGTTCCCACGTCTCCTTCCAAAAGGCGCTGCATGGGGTAGGGCTTTTCCAAATCCTGAAACACTTCCCATGTGGCGCGCCGCTGATCTTGGGTTAAGGGAAAGCCCAAGCTTTTGACAAGAGCCTGCACGAATGCTTTATCAAAGGGAATGGCTAGCGCGGGCTCTTTCTTTCGCAGTTCTCGCTCCAAAAGCACGCGCAAACGAACCTGCAATAAATTGCTAAAAGAAAAGTGAAGGCGCGCCTTCTTCGCTTCTTCAAGGCTTGAGGGAAAGTGAATGCTTGTGAGCGCTTGTCCGGTTGGCATTAAGGCACTTCGCTCTAACGTCTCATCAGGCAACTCTTCTTCTGTTTGACTTAAGAGGAGGGGGAGAAACGAATGAATTTTCCAGCGCAGCCACTTTGAGGAAAGCCCGCCTGTTTCCGGATACACGGGAACGAGCCGCGAGGTATGAAGAGGCTCTGGCCTTTCAAGCTCAAATTCCGGACTCACAAAGGCAAGATGCCCTTTATCATCAGCGGATGCCTTGCCTGCAATGGCTATGCGCCTTCCCTTTTTCATGGTGCGCGTTAAGTAGGGCTGATTAAACCACATCACCTTAATATCCCCGGTGTCGTCCTCTATCACGGCCTCGGTAATAAAACGCTTCGTCTTCCACGATCGCCGCACGCCGATTGAGCGAATGAGGCCATGAATACTTACGGCTTGGTCGGGCACCACGTCCGCGATGAAAACCACACGGGAAAAATCCTCGTAACGGTGAGGAAAGTGAAAAATCAAATCCTGGAGGGTCACAATGCCCAGGCGCGCGAGGCGTTTTTGGTGTATCGCGCCGATTCCGGGAACGTTTTGTATCGGAGATAAAAGTGTGGCCGCCATAGATAGCAAGTATAGCAAAAGCAAAAAAGGTTGACAAACCAGCCTATTCATTTAAAATGAGGGCGGGACTGATTCTCGTCGCATAAAGATGTGCGATCCTCCCCGGCACCGGCACATCTTTGTGTCCTTCTTAAACGAGAATCAGCCCTCCCGTTCTCTTCGCTCCCAAGGCAATGCCCTTGCGGAGCTTTTCTTTTTTGAGTATGATAAGGTAGTCTCTTGGAGAGGTGGCTGAGCCTGGTCGAAAGCGCCTCACTGCTAACGAGGTAAGGGGTAACACCCTTCGCGGGTTCAAATCCCGCCCTCTCCGCCTTCGCTCGCCGAAGCGGCGAGCTACGGCGGACAAGGTCCGCCCGTAGCGAACCGCGAAGGAGAGCTTTGGTGACTGACAGGTATAGCGTTTATATTCTAAATGTGCTGATGGAAAAAGAAATTGAAAAAATTATCAGGGATATCGATTTTATAAGAAGTGTCTATGAAAAGTTAATAGCAATACTGCCCTCTTTTAATGTTACGGATAAAGATATATTACCTTATGGACTAAGGCCGCACACCCGCTCTGTAAGTTGGCTTGTTGAACAAGTTATCACGCAACAAACAAAGTATAGGGCAAATCAACTAGGAATTGAGAATGTTAAGATTGACATGCCCGATACTTGTCTACATGACTGCGAAATCACAGCTGACGGAAAGCCCTATTATGTTAATATAAAGATCCACAATGCCGTTAGAAAAGAGAATAAAAATGACATTGCAGCAGTTGAAAAACTCTATATGCAGTATATCGCGAATACTTCCTATAATCTGGTCTATGCCTGTTTTGGGATAATCTTCAAGGATATAAACATTGGATTTGATCCTGACTATTTGTGTGTATTTTCTCCACAATTTCTTCCAATCTATGTAAATCCTCGCAATGATAAAATTCAAGCATATTATCACCATGAACTACAATTATAGAACGCGAAGAGAGTTTTTAAGCACGCTTCAGGTTAGCTCAAAAAGCATAATATTAAAACCTAAAGAAGATTGAGTATGAGGGAAATAGTAAACAAAATATTTAATGAAGATTTTATAAAAGGGGTTAATAAAATTCCGGATAATTCTCTTGATTTAATAGTGGCCGATCCCCCTTATGGGTTGGGGAAAGATTATGGAAATGATTCAGATAAATTAAATCCTAAGGACTATTTGAAATGGAGCATGCGATGGATAGACGCAGTAATCCCCAAATTAAAAGATGCGGGCAGTTTCTATATTTTCCTTACTTGGCAACGTAGTCCAGAAATCTTCAGATATATTAAAAAAAAATTGATCATGGTTAATGAAATTATATGGAATAGAAAAGTGCCAAGTATGGGGGGAAGTACGAGAAAGTTTTCTTCTGTACATGACAATATCGGTTTTTTCGTTAAGACAAAAAATTATTATTTTGATATTGACAGCATACGAATCCCTTACGATGAGGAGACAAAAAAAGCAAGAACTCGTTCGATATTTGTAGGTAAAAAATGGCTTGAAATTGGATATAATCCAAAGGATGTGTGGAGTATAGCAAGAATTCATGCAGAAGATCCTGAACGGGAAAACCACCCCACGCAAAAACCTTTAGTAATTATAGAACGGATTGTTAAAGCCAGCTCGCCAGTCGGGGGGATTGTGTTAGACCCTTTTATGGGGAGTGGAACCACAGCAGATGCCTGTATAAGGCTTAGAAGAAGTTATATTGGTTTTGAGATAAACTCCGCATACTGTAAAATGATTGATGAGAGAATCAGGCGAGTAAAAAACAACGGCCCACTCTTCTCCTCATTAAAAAACAGCGCTATGCCTGTTCCCCTACGGGAAGAACATCTCAAAATTCCTTCCTAATACTCGTAGAATTTGAAGGGCGGAACACTATCCCGAACCAATAGATCCTTTCACCAAAAAAATTATTAAAAAATACATTTGAATTGTTGGTCATAAACTATGCCGCCATCGTCTAGCCCGGCCTAGGACGCCAGGTTTTCATCCTGGTAACCGGGGTTCAAATCCCCGTGGCGGTGAATAAGTAATTTTAACCCATCACCATGAATCCAAACACCCTTCTCACCTGGCGCGCGCCAGAGTTCATTAAAAAAGAAAAAACCATTCTCTGGGACATTGCGATTTTTACCATTGCCGGATTATTCTTTCTCTGGGGGCTATGGAGGAGTGACATTACCGTTATTGCATTATCCGTATTAGCTGGCGGACTCCTCTGGTATTTTGGCAATCAGGATCCAAGGGTTATCACCTTTGCCGTTAGAAAAGACGGCGTTCAAGTGGGCGACCTCTTATATAGGTATGCCAGCGTGGAATCCTACTGGATTTTCCACGAGCCCCCCCACGTCAATGAATTAGCCCTGCGAAGCAAAAAAACCTTTGCCCCCTTAATTCATATTAACTTAGGGGGCGAAGATCCGGAAAAGGTTAAAAGAGCTTTAGAGGGACTACTCAAGGAAAAAGAGGAAAACTACCCTCTATCGCATCTCTTGGCGCATATAATAGGGTATTGAAGGCGATTGAAAAGGTAAAAGTGAAAATTTAAAAAGCACATTTAAAAAATTTTAAATTTACCTTGTACTTTTTCCTTTTTACATTTTCAATGTTAAATTAACTAATACGCGCTCGTCGTTCAAAGGATAGGACGCCAGCTTGCGGAGCTGGCAATAGAGGTTCGATTCCTCTCGAGCGCATCACGGTTATAATGGAAACGCATTAAGATGAGGGTGGGATTTTTCTTATTGAACGCGTATCTCCTTCTGCTTTTACTAAGCGGATTTTTATGGTTTCTTTATGAGGATTTTCTTATCTGGGCATGGTGGCTAACCATTTTTAATCCGCTCTCTTATCCTATAAGTAGCATCATTGATTGTAATCCTATTGGTCTATTCGGAAGTTGTGACTTGCAATATTATTATGGTCAAAGTGTCGTCTTGATTATCTTTGTGGTTATTAGCAATGCAATATTTGTTTTCTTACTTGGCACTCTTTTTGGTCTCATACAGCGTATTATTCTAAGATGGCGCTATACGTCCTATAATATTGATTCTGCTACGACTTCAGTAAGATTAGATAAACGGCTACCCATTATGTCTGGCACACTTTTGTTAATTACCATACTAACGTACTATTATCTCTCTGTAGGTAATTAGTTTTTAAAATTCTCTTGGTGGGGTGCCTGAGTGGTTGAAAGGGACAGTCTTGAAAACTGTTATGCCCGCAAGGGCATCGCGAGTTCGAATCTCGCCCCCACCGCCAAAATTGAAAGAGGACTTTGCCCAAAAACCAGGCGTTCAAGTTATAGCGAAAATCGCGAAGGCGTTGGGCGTATCGGTTAATGAAAAATCCCGAAGCTATGGAATGGAACGAAAAAATAAAATTAATAATTTCTGATGTCGACGAAACTATCGCCGATTTATATGTTGCGGCCAAACCGGAAATGCTAACGGAATTGGAGAAATTACTCGCCGATGGCAAGGTGTTATTTCTGATATCCGGTCAGAGTGTAAAAAGCATCCGATGGCGCATTGTTGACCATATCAGAAAAGATTTAAGGCGTAGAATTATTGTCGGGCATTGTAGCGGGGCTGAAGTGTGGGGTTTTGATGACAATGGCGAATTACGGGATAAGCCGTTTTATAGTCTTTACGAGACGGGATTGTCTGCGGAGCAGAAGGAGGCTTGGCGAGAAGTTATTCGAGAGCTTGTTGAAGAATTTAAGCTTAAAATTTTGCCGACAATGCCAATAGCTGAATTTGAGAAAAAATCCGGCGGGGATCCGCTAACAATAATGCTTGAAGATCGTGGACCTCAAATAACTTTTGAGCTGGTAAATGGTTATGATTTATCTCCGGAGCAAGCGGAGAAACTTGAAGTGGCCGTGCCGGAAACACACGGTCATTATGATTTGCGAATTCCCATTTTAGAGCGAGCGGAAAAATTACTTGAAGAAAAAGGACTTCCAATTACGCCTAGATTAGCCGGTGTATTTGCCATTGATTTTGCTATTAAAGGAGTTTCCAAAACAACAGCTGTCAAATATGTCATTGGGCACGACTCAATCTTAAGCTCTCTGGGAATTCACAAATCAGATATAGAAAAACCGGAAAATATGGAAGTTTGGGGAGATAAATTTTCAGTTGTTCGAGGCGGTACAGATAGGCATATCAGCGAAGCCCTACCAAAAGAAGTTCGTTCGATAACATTTCGAGAAGAAAAACCGGAGGAATTTTTGGAAGGATACGATACCGTTGTTTGGAACGGTAAAGAACATTTACATGACGGCCTTTTGGAATATCTAAAATCAAGAACATGAAAAGAAAAACTAAAATCATTTTATTTATTTCGCTATTTGTTTTGTTTCTATTAGCTTGGGCACCTTGGATGAATAATCAAGCCATTCACGATAGGGTATTTAACGAAAAAGCGAAGATAGACGGGACTATTGATAAACAAACCGGTGAGTTGATTTGTGATTACAATGTAAAGTGGTTTCCTTTTGGAAGATGGGTTGCGAGTTGCGAAGGAAGTTATTTTGTAGTATTTTTTGGAAGGATTCTGTGACTTGAAATCGTCCTTTTCGCCTCCGCTTCAAGGCGAGCCGGCCGCGCTCCGCAAAGTCCCTCGCCGTGAACATTCCAAACTGCCAAAGAACCTGAAAACAAATCGGCTCGAACCATATTTTGGAAGGACAAAAGAAATTGTTTCATAATTGATTCTATCAATGTCAAAAAGAACAGCCATTATTACAGTATTGATTTCTATTTTTGTTATTGCGGGCAGTATTTTGTATTGGTATTCTTCGCGACCAACTAACAGTAAAATTACTGAAGCCCAAGTAGTTTCTTTAGCCCGTTCCCAGTTTTCATCACTGCCGGCTACTGCTGAGTTCGCCACGGAACTGGTTTCCCGAGGCAACGTGTATTGTTTCGACCAAGAAAAACTTCGTGGTGACGATTTGTTCTGGGCTGTTTCCTACAATAATCGTGGAGCTGCAATCGATACCGTCTACATTGGCGCTGAGAGTGGAAGGATTGTTGGCACCTGCATCGCGGATTTGGCGCCGACGGTATTCAAAGTTACACTCTATGCGCTCGAAAAAAATGGATCGCATATTTTTGATGGGGCGGTAATTGCAGTAATTTGGAAAGACAACGGAAAAATTATTGACGAAAAAGTAGCCGATAAAGACGGCCGCGTGATCTTTACTCTTTCACCAGCTTCTTACCGTTTTCAACCCTCTCCTCTGAAAGAAAACAGAGTTGTTGGATTTCTTGACGCTAACATTTCGAATGATCAGGAACTTACCTTACGATTAACTGAAGTGGGCCCGGCTGCGTTTGGCGCACCAGTAGAAACGTGTGAGGCTAAACGAGAGGCAATTAACCTTGCAGTTGAGCAGACAAATTACTGTACTGATACATCGGACTGTAAATTATTTCAGAATGGCGCCATTGGATGCGGAAAATACATTCATAAAGAATTTGATAGCTCCATAATATTGCAACGCGCCGGAGAATATGCCGCCTCTTGCTTCATACCTGCGATTAAATGTCCTTTAGCGAGACAACCGATATGTATAGCGGGGAAATGCAGTGTAGATTATAGATAGCCGCCAAACCCCAGTAGCAGAAACTTCGTTTCGCTACGGGGCAGGGAAAAACTTGTCGTGCCCGAGGCAGATCCGCCTAGGGTGGAAAATTGTCCCGCCTACGCCAAAGGTTTCGGCGGGCAAGTAATGCTCTCGGCTTCGCCTTTCATGGCGTCTATCCCGTAGCTCGCCGGAGGCGATGGTTCGGGACCCGCCCATTCCATCTGACAGGCCGTCCGATACCTTACCTAACATTGATTGCTCTATACCTTACTGGAAGAAAATTGTATAATAACGTTACTGTGAGTGAACAAAAATTTGTAACCATTTTGCTTGTCATCGGGCTCATTATCATAGCCGGGGGAGTTTGGTATTTTGCCGCAAATCAACAAATTCCCAAACCATCCGTTCCCATCATTGAGCGGATTATTCCTGACGAAGCGACCATTGGCGCGGAAATTTCCGTACGCGGTTCCGGTTTTACCGCGGATAAAAATTCTGTTCAATTTGGCGACGGTTTCTCATACATAAACAACCTCACGTCTCCCGATGGAAAGACGATAAAGTTCTCATTGCCCGAATCGTTTGACACCTGCAATCCGGATGGGAACGCGTGCGCCGAGCTTTTGAGTCGGCCCGTCCCCGGGCACATATATGAGGTTGCCGTCATCAACGCAAACGGCAGGAGCAATTCCGTGAATTTTACCGTTGCCCACCCGATAGTGATTCCTGACTCGGTACCCTATAAAAGTGACGGGACATGTCCTCCCGGATATGTAAACTATGGGGTGCCTCTTGAGTGTGTTACACAGGATTATGCAAAGTATTGTAAAACCAATTTATGCCCCATCTGCCTTTCCGGTAACACGCTCATTGATACGCCTTCAGGACCCATAGCAGTAAAAGATTTGCGGATCGGCATGCCGATGTGGACAACCGATACCGCCGGCGATCGCATACGCGGGGTCGTCATCAAAACATCAAAAGTCCCTGCGCTGCCAACACACCAGATGGTTCACTTGGTTCTTGATGACGGGCGAGAATTATTCGCCTCCCCCGGACACCCCATCATTGACGGGCGCTCTATTGGCGGGTATTCTTAACAAGTTGGAACAAGACGGAGTGAGTTTGTTAAATACTGCTTTG
>CAYTEF010000032.1:0-9653 GCA_964436845.1 uncultured Candidatus Saccharibacteria bacterium | reverse complement strand
CGGTAAGACGATGGAACACAAATGGCTTTTGGTATAATTTCTCAAGATTCATGGTAAAAGTTAGCCCTCCTTCAAGAGGATACCGCGTTTCCTTTCTTTTGTGCAGTGGGTCTACTCTGTAGCCCGAAGGGTAAAGAGGGACGAAGTAGAATGAAAATTGTTATCAAAGCGAAGTGTTATAATAATCCAAAGGTCGAGAGATATTAATTTAACTAAAAAATTTATGGAAGGAGAAAGGGAATCAAAAAGACCAGAGCCACAAGAAGAGGTAAAAAACATGAAGAAGCGTATCGATTTCTTACTCATTTGCCAGAAGGAATTAAAGCAAGTGACTGGCAGCTTAGAGAGTGGGTGAAACAATATAACGAGACTATCTGCATCAAACAAGAACCGAACGAAGAGGTTGATGGTTGGTATTTTTATTTCCCAGATGGAAAGAGAGAAAAAATAGCTCCTCCTGGCTCTTCTAAACCGAATACCTATTTAATATATTATTCAAATGGAGATGTAAGGTTAAGTAAAGGAGGACCTATGGGGATTGAAGTGAGATACACGATAAAATACAAAAAGTCTTCAGCAGATGAAGAGGAGCTGTAGGACTGATTCGATGTCCCAAAAAAGAAAAAAGGGGAGAACGCCTTGCGTCTCCACCTTTTTGTTTGCACCGTTTTTTGCCTCCTCTCCGCTCAAAGGGCAACGGTGCTTAACCCTTCGGCAGTAAAGAGCAGCACTTCTTTAAGGAATTAGTTTCTCTTTACCGAGGTAGCTTCCAAAGGCGGAGATTATTTCCTCCCTTTTTTGCTCGGAGATTTTCCTTCGCAGGAACTTTGTGATCTGCATCCAGCTCCAGTAATTTTGTTGCTGAACGCATTTATAGTCCAGCGATACAAATTCTCCAAGCTGTGCTCCGCATACAGGGTCCACACGAAGCGACTGGAATTTTCCCTCCATTCTGCCTCTTTTTCCGAAGTTGAACAACCAGATATCGCCGTTATTCAGTTTGACAAAAATGACGGCCTGCTCGAGAAGTACATCCCATTCTCCCTTTGGCACTTCCACGAATAGACCTCCAGAAATACCGATGTGGGGGTTTTTTACGGCCGGTTGTTCTTGTACCGAGCTTGCTGCGGTCGTATAGGCCTTGAGAACTTCGCAGATTTGTTTTGAACTCATCCTACGAAGCTTCACGCCCCTAAGCATCCCGGATTTCCTTATATGCTCCAAGATTATCTGGGTTACCCATGGGTGTTTCTCTGATAGGGCAGCATGCTCAATCGCCCACCAAAGGTTGGGCGCAGGATCGCATATGGTGCTCCACCACAATTCTGAAAGTCGAGGATCATGAGTCAGTCCCATTGACTGGAAGAAATGTTTTTCCCCTTTCTCTATGAAAATGACCTGCAAGCCCCGCAGTTTCGCATCTACAAGAAGAGCCCCATCCCAACTTATGAGGTCCCATGTGCCATCCATATGATAGCTAGGTGTGTTGAAGTTTGCGACCCAGTAAACAGGTCTGGGAAATTTAAGGGGTCCAGCAGCCTCTACATTAGCGGCAACCAACAAAATTGCCAAAACACCAAAAACCCTCTTCATATTTTCCTCCTTGCGGGTGGTTGCTTCCTCTCAAGTTGTAATGAGCCTTCCCCGCGTAGCGAGTAATGAGCGCTAAGATCAACTCATTACCCTTTAGGCGGGGAAGTTTTTTATAATGCTTATTTAAGCATACTTTTATAAATTTGTCAAGTATTCGCTTTGACTGGCTTGTGTGGTAGACTTTATCCACACTTCATGAAATTAGCCATTGACTGCCATCACATTGAAGATCAGGAGGGGATTAAGCGCTATGTTTTAACACTCTTAAAGGAATGGGACGCCTTGGGATATGTGAAGGATAGGGAAAATCAAATCCTTTGTTATCTTAAAAAGGAGCTCCCGGAAATGGAAGAATTTCCCCGCGGGGTTGAGATTATTATTACCGGGTCGCGATCAACCCTTCTTTTTCAGCAGGCGCGTCTCCCCATTGAGCTTTCGCGGGATAAGCCGGATGTATTTTTTTCCCCTTCCTACCTTTTGCCTTTTTTCTATGCGCAGGGCAAAAAGACCGTGGTTACCATTCACGACGTTGTTTTTAGCGCGCATCCCGAAGACTTTGACTGGCATTCAGAATTTGATAAGTGGTACCTGCCCAAAGCCGCTTATTTTGCGGCAAAACATTCAACTTTTGTGGTAACCCCCTCTGAATTTTCCAAGCGCGAAATAAAACGCCGCTGGAGTATTGATGCGTCAAAAATATTTGTAATACCCTTAGCCGGCAATATTAATTTTGCCAAAACCCAGCCTCTCTTGCCCCGGCAGGATTTTATTTTATTCGTGGGATTCCTCTTTAATCGGCGCCACTCAAGAGAATTAATTCACGCGTTCTACCGCATCGTAAAAATTCAGCCCGCCCTTCGGCTCATTCTTGTAGGAAAAGACCGCACCAACCCGCCCCAGCATATTGACGCCTTAATAGAAAAAGCGAACTATCGTTTGAGACGAAAGGCAATAGAACGAATGGAGGGAATTTCCGACGAGGATCTTTTACGCCTTTACTATTCGGCAAGGGCTCTAGTCCTGCTCTCCGACTATGAAGGATTTGGCCTGCCTGTTCTTGAGGCACTTTCCTGCGGACTTCCGGTTCTGGCAAGTAAAAGAGGTTCTCTCCCTGAAATTGCCGGCGATGCCGCGCTCTACGTAGATGACCCCTCAAATATTCACGAAATAGCAAAAAAACTTTTAACGCTTCTGACCGATGCCAGCCTCCGGCGGAGTCTTAAATCAAAAGGCTTAAGGCAGGCGCAAACGTTTAGATGGACAAAAACCGCAAAAGAAACATGGCAAATTCTCCGCTTGGCTCAAGCAGTATAGGACTTTGGGCCTAATAATAAAAAACCCCATGGAATATCATATTTATAGTAGTTTATATGATCATCGGTATTGATGCACATCAACTAGAAGGTGTACGCACTGGCGTAGGAAGATATCTTTACAATCTTCTCAAGCAGTGGAATACCCCGGATTCCTATGTAAAGCAAAAAGGGATCTCATTTATATTGTATTTTAAGAACAGCGTTCCTGGTGATTGCGCTGTATTTAAAGCGCCGCTGTTTGTAAAACGCGTGCTCAAAACGCCGTTTGATATTGATAGTAAATTTCTCTATTACAACGTCAGTATCACTAAAGCCGCACGGTGCAATGCCATCGACGTGATGTTTTTTCCCTTCTATATGCTACCTCTCACTTACTGGGGGAAGGCAATCGTGGTTGTTCATGATATCTCCTATAAGGTACACCCCGAGTGGTTCAGTAAAGGCTATGGCATACCTTTGCGCGTCTTAACATATATAGCACTTAGGCGTGCATACCATATCCTTACAGTGTCGAAATTTAGTGCGCAGCAAATTTTAAAGTATTATCCGTTCGTAAAATCTGACCATATTAGCACCACTCCCCTAGGAGTTGATGATGTTTTCATGAAGACAGACTACAAAAAAATTGCGGATACGGTACTAAAAACTTATCAATGTAAGCCGTTCCAATACCTTCTTTACGTAGGCAGCATATTTAATCGTCGTCATGTGAATGAATTGATTCAAGCTTTCGAGTCCCTTGCTCCGGATTATCCCTCTATGAAGCTACTGCTCATTGGGAGAGACCTTACGCATCCTGCACAGTATATCGATCAAATTATTTTTAGGAGCAACTCTGCTCTTGGGCGTGAAGCGATCTTACGAAAAAGCTTCATTTCTGACGAAGATTTGGTGGTACTTTATCGCTATGCCCAAGCATTTGTATTGTTGTCTGAATACGAGGGGTTTGGTTTACCCCCCCTGGAAGCAATGGCTTGTGGAACACCGGTTATCAGTACCCATAAAACCTCGCTTAAGGAGACTGTAGATGATGCCGGCATTATTGTGGCTGATCCAAACTCGATAAAAGAGGTAAGCCAGGCGCTGCGCTCTTTACTCGAGGATAAAACGCTGCGCAAAGAATTGATTGCGAGAGGTAAAGCCCACGTGACTCGATTCTCCTGGGAAGCCACTGCAAAAAAAACACTTGAAATCATTACGCGTATATGAAACCTCGGTGGATATTATTTTTTTTCAATCTTCTTGTAGTATTTAGCATTGTATTTGGTATTATTCCCCGCGAATACGCACTCCTCAATGCCATTATCATCGCGGGAGGACTTTTGTTGCTGCCGCTTCAAGAAGCCTTCCTGCTCTTTGTCTCCGCAATACCTTTCTGGATAGCCCTCCCCCTTACGCCGACATTTGATTCGCTTAGTAGCGGGCGGGTATTTATGCTACTTTTAACGATACGCTGGCTATTTGTGTTGCCCCACTGGAAGCCAAGTGTACTTATTGCCCATGTAAAGCAAAATCGAGAAGAGGCTTACGGAATTGTTTTTTTTCTCATGTCCTACTTGTCTCTTTGGGTTGCTTCTGATTCTATTGCAGGGATGGAAAAAATCCTTTTTCTGCTCAATCTTGCAGCCATATATCCGATCGCATCTTGGCTCATACGCAGCAAGGCCGTTGAGTTCGTCGAGATTCGCTATGCACTATTAGTCTCCACAATCTTCGTGATAGCCATCGGGTGGGGACAGCTGCTTATGGCATATCTCCTGCGTGTATCGGAATTCTGGCCCACTTGGGCAAGTATGTTCTCCTATAATTTTTACGGCTTGGAATTCTGGAATATCGTAATGAATGCAAACGTATGGTTTGCCTACCATGCTGATAATGTCGTTACCATCAGAATGTTTTCAACATTTAGCGACGCGCACGCGTTTGGACTATATATACTTGTCGCTCTGGTAAGTGTCATCGCCTACCTCCTGAACAAATCATCCGCGAGAGCGCGCTTCTTCTGGTGGATATTCCTATTGGTAGGATTTTGCAGTATTATTTTTACCCAAACACGCGGGCTTTACTTAAGCTATGTACTTACGTTAGGCATCGCTCTTGCACTCTCCTATAGGGTCCGCATCCTCCAACGGGAACATATATTCCAACTTGCCAGGATGAATGTGAAAATATTCCTGATATTTCTCATCGTATTTCCCTTTATGTCGTTCTTCCTCTCCTTCCCGCAATTTCGTGAAGAAACGACAAGTGAAGATAGATATATATTATTTAAACGTCTTACGAGTATTTTTGATACAGAGGAAACCTCCAATCAGGGACGAACAGGCATCTGGAAAGCAAGCATGGAAAGCATTATAAAGCACCCGCTGCTTGGCGTAGGTGCGGGAAACTTTCCGGTCATTCTTAAGCAGAATACGAAGCTGGCAAAAGCCGGCTCATCAGCACACAGTGCTTACTTAAACGTGGTTGCCGAATCGGGGGTCATTGCGGGAATTGGATTCATCGGATTTTTCTTTGTAATCCTTCAGCAGGCGTGGCGCAAATTCTGGCATCATGCCTCCGCACTCAATCTTGCGATCTTCATGATAACCATCTGGCTACTTTTTTACAGCATCTTCGACATTGCCATGTTTGATGAACGAATCATGTATCTGCTGCTTACCACCTTAGCACTCCGCCATTATGAAGAATGACACCGCTCTCGTTTCAATTGTTATCCTCGCCTGGAATGGCAAAGCGTATCTCAATGACTGTATTGCCTCCGTTGCCGCACAAAGCTATCCGAATATCGAGCTTACCGTCATCGATAATAATTCCGAGGATGGCAGCAGAAAAATTTTATGCCAGCTACAAAAAGATATCCGCATCCATGGAAAACAATTCACCCTCGTGGAAAATGATCATAATGTGGGCTTTGCCAAAGGCCATAACCAGGGCATTGTCGCTACGAAAGGAGAATACTATCTTGCACTTAATCAAGACGTGCTCTTGAGCAAGGACTTCGTAAGGAAGGCGGTTGATATATGCCTCACAGATGAGGTAATAGGGGCGGTACAGGGTAAGATTCTTCAATACGATCTCATGCGGAAACAGAGGACTAAAATTATCGATACCGTAGGCTTGACAGCATTCAAGAGTTGGAGGATTATAGACGAAGGTCAAGGCCAACAGGATAATGGCCAATATGATAGTCCACATGGCCTTTTTTTGGTCAATGGAGTCGCGCCCTTATTCCGGCGGAAAGCCCTTGAAGTTATTAGCCTGAATGGGGAGTATTTTGATGAAGATTTTTTTGCTTACGGAGAAGACGTTGATATTTCCTGGCGACTTAACCTCTATGGCTGGAAATGCGTATATACCCCAGAGGCAATTGCGTGGCACGATCGAACCACCTCGAAAAAAAGCGGCTCATCCTATGCGGAATTCATAGCACGGAGAAAACAAATTAGTCCGTGGGCTCGCCGCATCGGATGGCGCAATCAACATTTGCTTTTTTTCAAAAACGCTGATATATCGTTATTGTTCAGATGCCTATTTAAGGTGTGTTGGCGAGAATTTCAGCTTTTGCTCTATCTAATACTATTTGAACGATCAACTTTAGCCGCAATCCCTGAACTTTTCAAACTTCTTCCTGTAATAAAGGAGAAAAGAAGGATCATTATGCGGCAAAGAGCCGTCCCTCCTTCACAAATCATAAAATGGTTCCAATGATCAAAGGAAAACTACAGTCGCATAAAATGCTTATTTTAGGAGGGCTTTTTGCTTTTATCCTCATTGGCATATTCTCCCTCACCTTAAAAGCCCAGTGGGTGATTTCAGAGATAAATGTTGCGGGAACGGATGACCACTATGAACTTTTTAAGGTATTCGGGGATAAAAATGCCGCGTTTACGAGCTTAAAATTGCCCGAAAAGGAACCCAACCGGCTTGATGTTTTGGTGTTAGGCATGCGGGGGATAGGGGAGGAATTTGGCGGGCTGCTTACTGATACCATCCTCCTTTTAAGCCTTGATACGGGCAGCGGCAAAATCGCTATGGTTTCAATCCCGCGCGACCTTTATATAGCACTTCCTTACAACGGCAAGGTGAAAATTAATGAACTTTATTCCATTGGATATGACAAGGCGGGAGAGAAGTTCGCCTTAAACCTTACCAAGACCGTTATTTCTCAAATAACCGGTGTCTATGTGGATGATGCCGTTCGGATAGACTTTAAGGGATTTGAAAAACTCATTGACACTGTGGGAGGGATTGATATTTACCTTCCAGAAAAGTTTACCGAGATTGAGCAGTGGAAAGGGAGTGGAGGATTTACTCTGCCCAAGGGGCAAAACCATTTAAATGGGGAAATCGCGCTTTTTTACGCCCGCTCGCGCTTTTCTACTTCTGATTTTGATCGAGCTCGCCGACAACAGGAAATTCTCTTAGCTCTTAAGGAAAAACTCACTGCTTTAAATATTCTCTCAAATCCAGTAAAGGTATATAGCATCTTGGATATCATTGGTAACCACGTACGTACCGACGCAAATATGGATATTTCTGACGCTTTAGCGCTTGCCCAACAAATAGATTATACCGATATGAAGCGTCTCGTTTTAACAACCCAAAACTATTTATACCAAACGCATGCTTCCAACGGCGCTTATATTCTTCTTCCAAAGGATGGTACGTTTGAGGAAGTGGGAAGAGTGATAAAGAATATTTTCACACTGCAAACTTTTCCCGCTTCTGTCATACCCCAATCAGCGTATGAAAAATCTCTCACTAATAATAACCCATTATCAAACGCCACATCTACTGCAGACACTCTTAAATAATCTGGCCAAAAATAAGACGAATGAGAGCGTCCGGGAGATTATCGTTGTTGACAGTAAGGCTTCCAGAGGCCTTAAGGTATTCATGCAAAAGGAGTTTCCGAAAGTTCTCTATAAGCCCTTTTCAAGGAACGTAGGATATGCTAAACTTGTCAATGCGGGCATTAAAAAAGCAACGGGCATATATATTCTCATCCTCAACGCAGACGTGGGGATAGAAATGATAGGGGTAAAAAAAATGCTTGCATTCCTGAAAGCAACTACCGATGCCGCCGCCGTGGGAGCCACTGACTGCTTTCGTTTCCCCACGTTTAGCTCATTAATCGCAAGGAGGACATTTCTTGGGAAAGCCCGGTGGGGAAAAAGAGTCCTCTTTCGTTACGAGATGCAGGATTATGCGAGAATTAAACCGTTGGCGGTAGATTGGGTAAGGGGAGACTGCTGGATGCTTAGAAAGTCAGCCATTAAAGGAATCGGACTACTTGATGAGCGCTTTTTTATGTACTTTGAGGATACTGATTGGTGCAGGCGTGCGAATGCGCGGGGATATCGCATTTATTTTCTGCCCGGTATTCAAACCGTGCAAAAAAAATCTGGCGCCTCGCGTCAGCATAATCTCAATGGGTTTCTCTATCGATTTATTCATCTAGTAAGCTTCATTAAATATCGCTTCTCATGGAACCGGTAAGATCGCGCGCTTCACTTCTCATCATTTTCATTATCTTTGCCGCCCTCTTTTTTGGCGGCGGATTTTTAGTGGGAAAAGAATTTAAGGTAATGCCTTCGGGAAGCCAATTACAGCTTGCAAAAGTTGAAGAGGTATATCAGGAACTGCAAAATGAATTCTTTTTCAAAGAGAACCTTGATAGTAAAAAACTTGAGTACGGAGCAGCAAAAGGATTTGTGGATGCGGCAGGAGATCCCTACACTTATTTTCTCAACCCCGAAGAAAATAAGGAATTTGAAGAAGTAATAAACGGAAGCTTTGAAGGTATTGGAGCGGAAATCGGTTTAAACGAACAGCGGGAAATTATTATTATAGCGCCTCTAGAAGGAGCACCGGCAAAACGCGCTGGCCTTAAACCCCAGGATGTTTTATTGCAGATTGATGAACACCTGACCGCAGGTATTACCCTTGACGAAGCGGTAAGGCTCATTCGCGGACCAAAGGGAAGTACGGTAACCCTCATTGTAGAGCGATCAGGGCTGCCTAATCCATTACGAATCCCCATTTCAAGGGATGTAATTGAAATTCCTATTTTAAAATGGGAGCTAAAAAATAAAGACATCGCCTATATCCAGCTTTTCAATTTCCATGAACGAGCAGCCCAAACCTTTGACCAAGCGGCAAAAAAAATTCTGAATTCAAGCGCGCAAAGCATTATCCTTGATCTAAGAGGAAACCCCGGTGGCATTCTACAGGAAGCAGTGGCTATCGGCGGATGGTTTGTGGATAAGGGCAGTCCGGTGGCTTTGGAACGCTTTGGGAACGGAAAATTACAAACATATGAGAGTGCGGGTCCTGCCACTTTAAAAGGGTTCCCGCTGGCCATCCTTATAGATAAGGGATCGGCCTCGGCATCAGAAATTTTGGCAGGAGCATTGAAAGTACATAATAAAGCCCTACTCATTGGGGAAAAAACATTTGGGAAAGGAACGGTGCAAATTATAAAAGATTTTGCTGACGGCTCTGCCTTACGGGTTACAACATCTCAGTGGCTTTTACCAAACGAAACCTCAATTGATAAAGAAGGCCTGTCTCCTGATATTCTAGAAGTGAGACAAGGGGTGAATGAAAAGGAAGATACCCAACTCAAAAAAGCCATTGAAGCGCTTCAATTTCAACGTTAACTCAATCCATGAAACAGCTTCAACTTCATAGTATCACCTTGGGAGTTAGACACCCTCACCTTTAGGTGAGGCCTTTCAG
>CAYTEF010000031.1:0-9674 GCA_964436845.1 uncultured Candidatus Saccharibacteria bacterium | reverse complement strand
GTCCTGAAAGGCCTCACCTAAAGGTGAGGGTGTCTAACTCCCAAGGTGATACTATAAAAATGCGAGAGGTACCCTAAGACAATAAAGAAAATGCCCGTTATGCCTACTTTTGTTCGCGACGCATTTCCTGAAATACGTGTATATCAATTTTATACTCCTTCCAGAAGCGATGGTGCACCATGATAACGGTATAAGCGATAATGACTTTTCCGATAGCGTCAAGAGTAAAAGCAAAAAATTCCATAAAATTTACTTAATGTTTCATGAGCAACGCCCGTGCGGGCGATCCGTCAAGTCCCTTAAATTTGAGGGGCAAAACGATAAGATCGTACTCCCCTGCCTCTACTCCCGCCAAATTAAGTCCTTCAACGATAACGATATCACGCTCCAAAAGACTTGTGTGCGAGCGCGCGTCTTCTCCTCCTTTTTTCTTTACAGAAAGAGAATCAATGCCAAAAAGGAGTATCCCAAGCTCTGCAAGGTAGTCAGCCGCGTCCCCTTCTAAATAAATAAAATCATCAAAAAATTCCTTGAATCCGCGAAGGGAATTTTTGGTCTTTACCAGAATGCGCTCGCCCTCTTTGACGTCTGCCTTTTTAAGGTCGTCAACGGCAATCGCCTCATTAACATGCGTCATGTCAAGGACGCGGCATGTGCCAATGAGTTTTGAAAGGTCAAGCTCGTCAACACCTTTCCCTTGAGAAAACACGTGCTGCGGAGCGTCAACATGAGTTCCCGTATGAGAACCTAAATGAATTTCTGCATGCGTTGAGGTTTTCCCGGGAACCTCACGAATACTCACCGTCGGATTACCCGGATACGTAATCATGCCTTCACGGATTTCCAAGGAAATATCAATAATTTTCATTGCGCCTCGTGAATTACTCTTATGGGATTGCACGTTTTACAAATGCCAAGCTCTTCAAGTTTTTCCAGATATTCAACAACGGTTAAGACAAACTCCGCATGGCTCCACGTTAGGGGAGCCGCTGAAAGCTGCTCTCCGGTAAAGGGATGGATCTGCTCTGAAAGAATGCCAGAGGGAAGCGCGTACTTCGCGGCCCATGAGAGCCAATTTCTTACCCCGTCTAATTCCTTCTCGGTGCGGGCCAGAGCAAGCTCGTACTGAGCAAGCCAGAGGGTGGTAATAAACCACGGATTGCCGGAAATCTCGCTTGATACTTTATAGTATTGGTCGCCCTCATAACGCGGCACCCCCTTTATTGACGTTTTACAGCAAAGTCTCTCTTTAACTAGTTGCATGGCGCGTTCTATGCGTTCATCGCCAACGGGCAAAACACCGAATCTCCAGATACCGTAAATGCTGGACATATCCATTGTTTTATCATAACGCATCTCTCCCTCTTCGCGCCAGAACATCTTATAAAATATTCCCTCCTCTTTACTATAGAGGTGGGTGAGTATTCCCTTTTTTACTTCTGCGGCAGCATGCGTGTAGACAATTTCATTTTCGTTTTTCCCTAAAAGTTTTGCGAATTTTGAGGCTGCTATGAGTGCTCCATACACCGCCGCTGACGTAAAACTGCTCGTGCCAAATTTTTCTTCCCACAAATCATAACTTGGTTCCGGGAGTTTTGTTTTCTCATCGCGGTATTCAGCCATAAATCCTGCCGCCTTTTTAATGAGCGGATTGTATAATTTTTCAATAAATTCCAAGTCGCGCCAAATTTCGTAATGTTTCCATAGGGCATAAATAACAAGTGCCGTTTCATCCTCCTGAATGGGAAGTGCGGGCTCCCCCTTACGCAACCATGGATGCCAGGAACTCCCTAAGGACCTATCGGCACGGTATTTATGCAACAAGTATCCTTCCTCCGTTATCACCGCATTACAAAACTCAAAAAAACGCTCTGCGACATGGTCGTCCCCCACTTTATCAAGGGCAATGGCGGTAAAAGCACCATCTCGCGGCCACATATAGCTATACGTATCTCTTCCGTACTGAAGCATGTCTGAATCGCTTGACGCAATAATAGAGCCGCTTGTGCTGTCCGCGTGCGCGCGAATAACAAAAAGAGACTTTTTAAAAAGCTCCACCACATCATCGCCTAACCCATAGAAAACAAAATGCTGCTTATTAATCCACGCGCGCCAAAAACTTTTTGAACTCTCCATAATATAGGAAGGAGATTTGGAAAGCACATATTCGTTAAGGCTGCATGCCTCCTCAATCAATTTTGCAACCGTCACCCAGTAGTAAATAACGCGCGATCCGCGCGATCCCAATAGAAAGGAAAATCCGATCACCGAGTCCACCTGCCCATGCTCAATGGGATTTTTAGAGAGGACGCCGTCTTCCGCGTCTTTAAATGACCCTTCTCTCCCTTCAATGCCAAAAAGGCCGATGTTATACTCGTCAAATTCTTTTCCCCCGGCGCGCGCGTTAATGAGAAAAATCCTTCGCCCTTTATAGTGAATAATCGCTTTTCGCTTTGGGTCATAATAGGCGGTGTCCCCCCGATGCGATCCGTAAAGCTCAAATTCCTGACCAAAGAAAAGTTTCACCTGGCGCTCACGCGCTTCAAGGTTGCGAAGCGTTACGTTCCTCACAAAAATATTTTTTTCATTATAGACGACGTCGCAAAAATCAATGCCCACCTTTAATCCTTCATTCACTGCCTTAATATTGCTCGCAAAGGTATCTTTTTCGCAGTTAATGGTAATATCCCAGGACCCATCACCCAGCCAGCTCACCCTCCCCTCCGCAAAGATGCCAACGCGGTGCACGAAATGACCGCCCACGTGGTTTTCAAGGCCTACGTAGGGAAAATAAAAATCTCGGACCTGCCCATATTGGTCCAGGCCTACAAGAATTGTTCCGTTTCCTAATACGAGTGATTTAGGCACAGTAGGCAAAAATTACAAGCTCCAAATATCAAGTTCCAAACAATATCAAAATCCAAAATTCCAATAACTAAACGGTTTGAAAATTTTTTATTGGGATTTGATATTTATTTGGTATTTGTGATTTGGAATTTGGGATTTTCTCGCCAATACGCATCTTCATGTCGCGCATCACATTCATGTACGCGATGAATGCTTCGTACGGTGAGGCATAGGGATTAAAATATTTATGCACATCGCCGTCGGCAAACCACTTGGTGCACATGTAGTAAAAGTGATCCGACGTCTGGAGCCGGCGCCAGTCTTCAATAAGTCTTTTGTCTTTTGTGCCAAGTATTTCCCCTTCAAGTTCGTAGAGGGCCCCAAGGGCCTCATGCTGCATGGGATTTGACATCCACGCCGAAAGATCGCGCTCCACATCAGCCCATGAAATGACCCAAGGAATATCTAATTCTGCAAAAGATTTATATCGCGCGACTGCCTCGGAGGGGGTGACAAAATTATTATCCGGATGTTTTAAAATTTCTTCGGGAAGGGAATACAGAAAGTTAAAAATACCCGTATCTTCCCACTGGTGTTCGCCAAACGTTTCGTAATCCATAAAAAGATTCACCACTTGCCCATTGCCATTGACAGCCGACACCCACTGGGCAAACTTGGGCGCGGTTAAAGGATATTCACTCCAGTCGCGCGAAGAAAAGCGAAATGCAACGTCATCGGAAAGCCGGTAGTTTTTCAGCAGTAATTTTATACGTTCTGTCCCCTTTGGCGCATAAAGAAAATTGGGGCTCCGCCACTCAAGAATATGATCCGCGCCCTCTGCAAGAATACCCTTAAATCCCATTCCCTCTGCTTCCTTTGCAATGTCATTATTATAAATTAACTCGGTGTTGCGAAAAATTTCGGGCTTCCTTCCAAAAAGCTTTTTTACCTTTTGGTCATGCAAGGCCACCTGCCGCCTGAATTCCTCTTTTGAATGAAAAAAAGAGAGGGAATGATGGTAGGTTTCGCTCAAAATTTCCACCCTTCCCGTTTTTACAAGCTCCTGAAATGAGCCAAGGGCTTCAGGAAAGTGCGCCTCTAATTGTTCCATTAAAATGCCGGAGAGCGAAAAGCTGCAGGCAAATTCAGGATAGCGCTTAAGAAGACCCAAGAGTACCTCGTTTGCGGGCAGGTAGGACTTTCGTATCACCTTCTCCAATATCCGGCGGTTATTAAGGTTATTCTCTTCCCCCCCATTAAAATAATTGTGGTCATTTCCAATATCAAAAATGCGGTATCTTTTAATCCGCAGGGGCTGGTGGACTTGAAAATAAAAACAAACGGAAGGCATATTAGTAGTTTCCCGTTTCCAGTTTCCAGTTTCCAGTGAGTTGATTATAAATCTCAATGCATTTTCGGGCGGCTTCTTCCCAGCTCATGTTTCTGACTTCCCGCGATCCATTTTCGGCAAGGCAGGTTTTTAAGGAATTGTGATCCAAGACCGCCAAAATTTCATTTGCCATTTCTTCGGTATCCCAGAAATCAACTTTTAAGGCGTGGGTAATAGTTTCTG
This sequence comes from uncultured Candidatus Saccharibacteria bacterium, assembly GCA_964436845.1. Lineage (GTDB taxonomy): Bacteria > Patescibacteriota > Minisyncoccia > 2-01-FULL-47-10 > JBBTYX01 > CAYTEF01. The sequence continues at coordinate 5,254 of CAYTEF010000031.1, read as the reverse complement.
AAACGCCAGACTGCTTTGATACCAAAACAGGCGTTCCATGGGCTAAGGACTCAAGTGCCGTAATGCCAAAGGGTTCAGATACCGAAGGCATAACAAACAAGTCAGCAGATTTATAAACGGAGGCAAGCTCTTCGCCGCGGAGGAAGCCGGTAAAAAGCACGCTGCGAGAAATTCCCAAATAGGCAGCCTCTTCCACCATCTTAACTTCCATATCGCCCGACCCGGCCACAATAAAGGTAACCTTCGGGTTATATTGAAGCACACGTTTTGCCGCCTTTAAAAAGTAGTCCGGTCCCTTTTGGAGCGTTATTCTGCCGACAAATACGACCAGCCTCATGCCCTCCCTTTTTAGCTGCGAAAGTTTTTCGTTGACAGAGGCTCGTATGTCTTCCCACTCTATTGCGTTATGCACGACCTTAATTTTTGAAGGATTGATCCCGTAGTGTTTTATAATAATCTCTTTCGTATAATTGCTCACCGCAATAATGCCATCGGCTTTCTCCATGCCTTCCTTTTCTATTTCATACACATATTGATTCACCCCATTGCCACCGGTCCTATCAAATTCAGTCGCATGCACATGGACTACTAATGGTTTTCCGCTCACCTCTTTTACGGCAAGTCCCGCACCAAAGGAAAGCCAGTCATGGGCGTGAATGGCGTCAAACTGTTCCTCTTTTGCCAATTCGCGCGCCGCTAAACTATACTGATACACCTCTTCAAAAAGATTTTTTGCGTAAAAGAGAGGAGAGGAAGAAAAGCCAATGCGCTGGTATGCTTGTAAGACAGCATAGGAAGAAATAACGGGAGCGGTTTTTGCAGAACCGCTTGCCGAGAGAATCTTTAAAAAGGGGTAGTGTGCGTCGGCATTGCGGGGCAGCACAAACGTAATATCAAAACCTTGGCCTGCCAATGCTCTTGCAAGCCCGAGGCACGCAACCCCTAACCCTCCGCTATTATGGGGTGGTAATTCCCACCCAAACATGAGTATGCGCATTGTTATGTGTGTTGCATTACGTTTATTTTTCTTTTACCTCATGGCCTCCGAACTGGTTACGAAGAAGGGACAATACTTTTCCCGCGTAGCTGGGATCTTTTTGCGACTGGGCGCGGAAATTGACTGCACCTTCAATGATGGGTGCGTTCACCCCCAACTCCTTTGCCGTTTCCACCGTCCACATACCTTCCCCTCCCTGCTCCACAGAACCAGAAATACCCTTTAACTCCTGCCCGTGCTTGGCGTAGCCGTCTTTCAACCATCCTACCAGACGCGATTCCACCACGCTCCGGTGATTATAGAGGTCGGCAACCTTTTCCAAGCTTAGGTCAAAGGGCACCTTTTTCATTATCTCAAACCCTTCCGCAAGGGACTGCATCATGCCATACTCAATGCCGTTATGCACCATTTTGACAAAGTGTCCCGCGCCCGACTCGCCCATGTAGCCGTAAGCATCTTTTGCCGATATTGCCTGAAATAATTTTTCAAACTTTTCAAATACCTCTTCTTTTCCCCCAATCATACAGCAAGCGCCACTGCGCGCCCCGCCCGGGCCGCCGCTCGTGCCAACATCCAAAAAATCAATACCTTTCTCCTCTAATTCTTTTGCCCTGCGCATGGATTCTTTGTAGGGAGAATTGCCTCCGTCAATTAAGGTGTCTCCTTTTTGTAAATATGACAAGAGTTCTCCTATAACTTCATCAACCGCCTGATAAGGCACCATAAGCCATATAAGGCGCGGCGGGGTGAGTGCTTGTACCAGCCCTTGGACGGACTTTGCGGGGATTGCCCCCTTGCCTGCTAACTCTTCCACTTCTTTTACAGTTTTATTGGATACAACGACTTCCCACTTTTGTTCAAGCAGGCGCAGTACCATATTGTATCCCATTTTCCCTAAACCGATATAGCCGATTTTCATAGTCAGGAGATAGGAATTAGGAATTAGCTTGTAGACTCGAAATCATTTTGTTTAACATTTTCATAATTTCATCTAATAGAGAGTCAATCAAAAAATAATCTAATTTTTTACCGAATGATAAGCGTTTTGTGATTGCTATCTGCGTCTCAAGTTCAGAGCCAGATCCAAACGAATTCATGAGAAAGTTACGAAAATCTTTACGGGAACTGCGCTTTCTTCCTTCCGCAATATTGGAGGGGATCGACACCGCTGCCCTCCTCATTTGTGAAGTCAGGCCGAACATTTCTGATTTAGGAAATTGATCGGTCAACTCGTAAACAGCAACCACAAGATTCATTGCTTTCTGCCACACTATGAGGTCACGATAACTTTGAATACTCATACTCTACAAGCTAATTCTTATCTCCTATCTCCTCCACATCGCTTCCCGGCTCATATTGATAGAGCTTCGTCTTTCTCCAGTGCTTCAAAATGGGGGTGATGAATTTCCACGATGCTGCCACCTCTTCGGTACTGGTAAAAAGAATTTGGTCGCCCTTAATGCAGTCATAAAGAATTCGCTCATAGGCATCGGGGAGGCGTTTTGAATTTTCCGAATCAAGATAGGAAAAGGAGAAGTGGCGCGGCTCAAGCTCCATTAAAAATCCAGGCTTTTTCGCCCAAAAGAGAATGGATATGCCTTCATCGGGCTGAATACGAAAGGTAAGGATATTTTGATGGTGCTTTTTTGCATCAGGCGGGCAAAGGCAGGCTTCGGTCTTCTTAAAGAAGACGGTAATCTCTGTTTTTGTCTCCTTCATCTTTTTACCGCTCTCTAGAATAAACGGTACGCCCTCCCACCGTTCCTTTTCCACATGCGCCTCAAGGCGAAAGTAGGTTTCTGTTGTTGAGTCAGGAGAAACTGACTTTTCCTCCTTAAATCCCTTGTATTGAGCGCGAACGGTAACCTTTCCTACCTCCTTTTCTCCTATTGGCTTTAAAAACTGGAGAATGGTTGATCGTTCCTTCCGGACGGCTCCTGCCTCAAGGACTTTGGGATTCTCCATGGCAATGAAGGCAAGCATCTGAAGCATGTGATTTTGCCCTACGTCGCGAAGCGTTCCTACGTCATCATAAAAGGCACCTCTGCCTTCCATTCCCAGTGTCTCAAAAAGCTTTATAACAACCTTCTCAATGTAGCGATTATTCCATATAGGCTCAAATAACACGTTGGAAAACCGAAAGGAGAGAATATTTTGCATTGCTTCCTTTGCCAAGTAGTGGTCAATGCGAAAAATCTGCTCCTCTTGGAATAATGTGCCTAAAAGATTGTCAAGCCCTGTTGCCGTATTTAAGTCCTTACCAAAAGGTTTTTCCACCAAGACGCGCGTCCACCCCTCGCCCGGCCCGCAGGGAATGGTGAGTCCGGAAGAGGCAAGATGCTTAAAAATGGTCTCGTAAAGAGAAGGCGGAACAGCCAGATAAAAAAGCTTATTTGAGCATATGTGAAAATCTTCATCCAGCGTGGCTAAAAATGTTGCAAGGTTTCTATACGCATTTGCTTCTTCAAAGAACCCTTGCTGGTAAGAGGCATTGGTGAGAAATGCTTTTACTCTTGCTAGCGGATGGCCATGTGCTTTCTTTTCAATCGCGCTTTTGATAAATGCCCGGAATGTTTCATTTGTATGCGGGCCACGGGAAAATCCTACAATGCGAAACGGATCAGGCAACATTCCTTTCATGTATAAATCCAAGAGCGCGGGCAATAATTTTCTCTGGCTTAAGTCCCCGGTCACCCCGAAAATAACCATCGTCGTGGGAATGCTTGCCTTTTTTGGGCTCTGCTTAGCTTGCACCATTTTAAAGAAGCATAATTGCCCCTCCGCCCCCAAGGAGAATAGTAATACTTGCCGCGAGGAGCACCAAGTCAAATTCCCAGCCAGTCTTGTCAGAAGCGGCGAACGGGACTGCCCATTTCATGGTTTTCATGAATATTGCTCCGAGCATGATAATGCCAAGGAGTAACGAAGCGACTTGCATATACCATCCAATGATTAATGCAAGTCCTGAAAGTAGCTCTACAAGTCCTAAAAGCATAATCATTCCTGCCATTCCCCCCGCACCCATCATGGAAGCCATCCCTTCAGAATTCTTTAATTTAGGAAGCGCGTGAGCAATAAAAATAATTCCTACCACAAGACGCAAAAAAAAGAGTCCATGGTCACTATAAGAGGATAAATCCGCGAACATCATAATATTGTTAATGGATTATTCATTCACTCGACCTTTTTTGTACATACTTCCTTTAAATATATCTAAAAACAATAGTACGCGAGCACCTACTTTTAAATTATCGCATATCCTTTAAAAAATACAATGCGATGAATTCTCCCTCTGGATGTAGTAAATGAAGATGCCCTTTGAATAGGGATTTTGAGAGGTAAGGATTACCCGATGAGCACGTTCCAATCTTGAGAAAACCGCTCCATTCCCTTATCCGTTAACTCGTGCGATATATCGTACGATCTCCAATCTTTTTCTAAGCTTATATCCTGATAGGGGATTTGCCTTAGTCCCTTTGCGTCATAGGAAAAATTCTCATCCGGCATGGGCATTCCTTTTTCTCCCCACTCTTTTAAAATGGCAAAGGGAGCGGTAATAATATCGGATTTAAGCTGCAACGCGTAGAGAAAATGCTCCATGCTCCGAATGCTGGCGCTAAGTACCATAACGTGTCCGTCTCCCTTTTGATACATGCGTAAAATATTTTCAATCAGATTCATACCGTTTTCTCCCCTGTCATCAAGCCGCCCGATAAAGGGGGAAACAAATACTTCCCCCCTTTTTGCCCCCTTTGTTGCCGCATACACTGCCGCTGCCTGTTCCTGCGAAAAGCAAAGGGTCATGTTCACCCTTCCCCCTGCCCCAACAAGATCGTGCGCTGCTTTAAGCCCCTGCGTTGTGGCAGGAAACTTCACATGCGCGTTGGGAATCCAGGAAAACATTTCCTTTCCTTGGAGAAACATTACGTCACTTTTCGTATTATTGTCCGCGTACACTTCAACGGATACCGATCCTTGGGGAATAAGCGTTGAAATTTCTTTTACCACCTGTTTATAGAAGTCAAAAATTTCTTCACTGTTGAATCTTTCTCCCCCCTCCAGACGTTTTTTTGCATCGGGATTCTTCGCGATAAGAGTGGGGTTCGTCGTCTGTCCATCTAGAAATCCCAAAAGAGCGATAAGTTCTCGTGTCTCATTGGGGTCGCCGCTGTCAAGAAAAATGTTTGTTAAAAGATTTGTTGGTTTCATAGTATCACCTTGGGAGTTAGACACCCTCACCTTTAGGTGAGGCCTTTC
>CAYTEF010000030.1:2309-9896 GCA_964436845.1 uncultured Candidatus Saccharibacteria bacterium | reverse complement strand
TTGACGGTGGACGCATTATCTATCTTTTGGATTGCGGGCATTTGGCGATGTTGAAGTTTCCGACCTTCTGGGCAGAAAACACCTCGCAAGGAAAATTTATGTTGAATATCGCTTTCGGGCAAAGCAAATACTACATTGATTCTTTGAGCGAAAATGTCCGTAGAGGACTGCGCCAAAAAGTGAGGCGAGGAGAATATCCGGGGCCCGCGCCTATTGGCTATCTCAATGACTCGCGCATAAAACAAGTTGTTGTGGACAGAAAGAAAGCGAAAATCATCAAGTCCGCTTTTGAGTTTTACGCCGAGGGTGATAAAACCCTTGAGGATGTATCTCACTTTTTGGCGCAACAAGGTATCGTGAGGAAAAGCGGCAAAATCTGGCACATTGACCGCGTAAAATATCTTTTGACCAATCCCTTTTACTACGGACATTTTCGCTACGCCAAGGAAGTCCACGAAGGCAAACACGACCCAATCATTACCAAGAAACTTTTTGACAGAGTCCAAGAGGTTTTGAAGCAGAGAGGAAGACCGAGGCACAAAACAAAAAACGAGCCGCAACCATTTTGCGGACTCTTGTACTGCTCATGCGGGATGATGATAACCGGCGAATACAAGGTTAAACATCAGAAAAACGGCAATGTCCACGAGTATGTTTATTATCACTGCTCGCGAAAATCCAAAACCGTCGAATGTAAAGAACCTTGTATTCGCCAAGAGGTGTTAGACAAACAAGTTTCCTCTCTGCTTCAAAAAGTTTCTTTGCCGCAGGATTGGGCGGAGGAATTATTTTCTATGCTTGAAAAATACAAAAAAGAATCCGCCCAATCCTGCTCTGCTTTTGTTCAAGAGACCGGAGAAAAAATCCGCAGCATACAGTTGAAGCTCCAGCGACTTCTCGATGGATACTTGGAACAGGACATCGAGCGGGAAACTTACCGAGCCGAAAAAGCAAAACTGATGAGCGAAAAAAAGTCGCTGGAGGAGCAAATCGTAAAACTTAAACAAAAGCAGAATGATTGGGTCGAACCGATGAGAAACTGGATAAATTACGCTCAAACATTGGAAAAAATCGCAAGTGATGGCAACCTTTTTGAGAAAAAGGTTGCTTCCAAAGAAGTCTTTGGGTCGAACCTCTTTTTGTCCGGCCGCGAGGCGCGCGTCTGCGCGCCGAGCGGCAAGGATTCATCGGGGCAAAATCAATGGGCGGCTCTGCGAGCCGCCCACGAAATGGCCTCCGAAAAATCGCGAAGTATGATTCTGGTGGGCAATGTAGGGATCGAACCTACGGCCTCTTGTGTGTGATACAAGCGCTCTACCACTGAGCTAATTGCCCTTCTCCTTTTATTATAAGCTTAAATTATTGACGAGGCGAATATTGGGTTTATTGATGATGTTCCGGACAAAACGGTCGTAAATGTTGTAACGATAGGTAAATTCCGCCGTATCCATTGAGGTGTAGTTAAGCTCTCTTCCCACCTCTGCTTCAAGCTCGGCAATAAATTCTTGGAATTTTTTCTCGTCAATGTCATCGACCACGAGAAAAAGATCAATAGCCGCACTTTCTTGATTTAAAAAGATTCCCTGCAAAAGGGCTAAGCGAATGCGGCCGGTTTTGTTAATCGCTTCCGTCACCTGTGTAGTAGAAACGGGGAAAACCTGCATGACAAATTCCTTCATTGGCGTATAATAGGGAAAATGGTTATTTGCCATATAAAGTGATCCGCTCCCCGAACCTTTTGTTTTTTTCAAAACTCCGATTTTTTCAAGGTCTTCTACATAACTTGCGGTGGTATTGTAATTTTGACGAATAAGGCGGGCTACTTCCCCTATCCGAAATGCCGCGCCGCTGTGGCGGAAGAAAAATTTAATTACGCGCGCTCGCGTTTCAGAACCTAAAATTATATCAAGAATTTTATGGGGATATTCTGTCATAATTTATTCTAAAAATTTCAATTAAGTGAAATATTTCCCATTTTATTGTATAAAATTTTGAAAGTCAAGAGGTTGACTTAACAAATCCGACTCAAGAAGGAGATCTAGCCGATTCTAAAGCTCACTTCCTTGGCTAAGAACCGCTAAGATTTGCTAATCCCCCAAAATTTAGTATAATGAAAATGGTAACGTTGTATATGTCAAAATTAGAAATCAACCAAACTATCTTTGAAGGAGAAGGGAAGGCGGAAATATTTACGTTCCGTCCGGAAAATGTGGAAAAGGAACGACGAGGGAATCTTTTCTTTATTGGTAATACCACAAAAAATTTTTCTCAAAGTAATAGCACTTACTATATTCTCAACTCTTTGGCGGCAATTTTGAAAAAGGAATACTATGCTTCATCAGCTTCCCAATCAAGCCAAGCCTTTGAGGGGGCACTAAAAAAAGTAAACCTATTTCTCTCTAAAACAGATCCCAAAGTAAAGGAGGTTCTTGAACTCATTGTTATTGCGCTTTGGGACACGCACGTCATATTTTCTTCTCTTGGCCGGACAGAAGTCCTCTTAATGCGCGACGGCCGAATCTTTCGTTTAACGAAGCCCGTCCCAAAAAGTAGTCAAGTATTTCACCACCTCACAAAAGGAATTGTAAAAACAAATGACAGAATTATAATAGGCACCGGTCAGCTAAGCCATTGGCTGGGTGTTCCCTCTCTCACTTCCCGCCTTTTAAAGCATTCCTGGTCCCGCATTCAAAACCACCTCTATCAGGAACGGCTAGAAGCAAGGGACAAAAAAACACTGGCAATCCTTCAAATCGGCATATATACTGCCTCCTCAAAACCGATATTTGCCGAAGAAAAAGAATTTTCAGGAGAAGAGGTCCAATCTCCTTTGCCTAAACCCGCCTTCCAACTTCGTTTACCCATTATGCAGGAAGGATATGAACGAAGCTCCCTTCTCAGCACTCTCAAAATAATGGGGTCGGGACTCTGGCATTTCATCCCTCTTCTTAGTTCATCTATAAGGGGATGGAATCCCCTTCCGCAACGAATCGTGCGAAAAGGAGCGCTCTCTCATCACACTCTCATTATAAAAAGTGCCGCAGGGCTTGGTTTTTTCGTAATTCTCTTTTTAGGCATGCGCTATTTATCCAAGCCAATTGAAAACACTGCCCTTCAGCAAAATTTAAATGTAGTAGAGACGCAAGGAGCGATCCTTATCTTTACTCAGCTCCCCTCTCTTATTGAACCGCAAAGAGCGCTTCTTACCAGCGAAGGGTTTTTTGCAATCGCTCAAAATACCCTTTATCAATTACATCCGGAGACAAAAGCTGCAACCCCGCTTTTGACCATTGAACAGGAAGTAAAGGGGCTTTTCAGCCTTGGAGACTCTATTGCCATTATAACAAAACCTGCTCCTGCTCGTTGGGAAGTGCTTTTATACAACCTCAAGAAACAGTCCACAAAAAAAGAGCTGCTTTCCTGGCCCTTAGAAGGAGATATTGTAGGAGAAATGAAAGAGTATATAGGAAATTTGTACGCTCTTGAACTTTTAGGAAAAGAGATCCTCCGCTATGAAACGGGCAACTTTCAAAAACCTGTGAGGTGGATTTCGCCCGAAGCAAGGGAAAAAATCCAAAACCCTCTAAGTTTTGCGGTGGACGGATCTATATATCTTTTAGATACACCGAGGATGCTTCGTGAATTGCGATCTGGATCTATTGTAAGAAATATCCCCCTTCCTCCGGAGATAGAAGCGACCGTGGTTCTCACCTCTTCTGCCATGAAAAATCTCTACCTTATAGATAAAAAAGCTGGGCATATGCTTATCCTAAAGAAAGACTCTGCCCAAGTGCTTGCTTCTTTTCAGGATGATCGCTTCAAGGGGCTACTGGCTGCGAGCATTGACGAAGTACTCAAGACAGTCAGTCTCATCAACGCGCATGGAGTGTTTAAGCTTATCTTGCCCTTAAGCTCAAGATAAGGGGGACTTTACTCAAGCACTACCGTTGCTCCCGCGGCTTCCAGTTTCTTTTTTAACTCTTCCGCTTCTTCCTTTTTAATGCCTTCTTTAATAACGGAGGGCACTTTTTCTGTCATATCTTTTGCTTCAGTTAAGCCCTTCCCCGTGATTTCCTTGACCGCTTTAATAACCTGAATCTTTGAGCCGCCCGCTTCCTTAAGGACCACATTAAATGAGGTCTTCTCCTGTGCCTCTACTGCTTCACCTGCTTGGGGTACAGCTTGTGCTATAGGCATGGCCATGGCTGCCGCGGAGACGCCAAATTTTTCTTCAAGCGCCTTTACAAATTCTGATAATTCAAGCACGCTCATTTTCTCTACCTTTTCCAGTAAATCCTGGAATTTATTGTCTTCTTTCTTTGTCATAAAATGGTTTGCTCTTACACCTATGATGATTTTTTAGATGCAATTGCTCTTAGTGTATTAATAAATTGTAATTGGATGCCGCTTAACGCACGCACCAGCCCTGATATAGGAGCGTTCAGTATGCCGGCAAGTCGTGCACGCATTGTATCAAGGTCGGGCAGGAGGGCTAACTCTTTTACCTGTTCAATTGACAGAAGCGTGCTATCAACAATGCCACCCAAAACAGCAATACTGCTTTTTTTACTGAAACCAGCGACAATTTTTGCCGCATTCACTTCCGAGGCATAATCAAGGACAATGCCCACTTGTCCGGCTAAAACCTCTTTAGGAAATGAGAGGTGAGTCTTTTCCAGCGCACGCTCTAAGAGTGTCTTTTTTGTAATCTTATATTCCCCCTCACTTACTTTTAACGCTTTTCGCAAAGCCTCGGATGTTTTTACATCAACCCCTGTAAATGACACAAAAAATGCCGCTTTCCTTCGAGAAAGTTTGTCGGTCAATTCTTCAACGATTTTTTCTTTTTGATCACGATTAAGCGGCATATATCCTTATCTTGAGATAAAAAAATGCGGATAAACCGCAGAATTCTGATGATATATCAGACTATATCCTCGGCAAGACTTCTGTTCGCCCAAAGGGAACTGCTTGCTGTCTGCGGACGTAATCGCATTATACCAATAAGGCAGAACTTGTCAACACTCACTTTAAATATTTTGCCTTTGCGGTATTATGTTCCTTTAATGTCCGGGAAAAAACTGTCTCCCCCGTATCCTGGCGTGAAAGATAGAACCAATATTGCGAAGATTCAGGAAAAATTGCCGCTTCAATGCTCTCCCTGCCGGGATTGGAAATCGGACCGGGTGGAAGGCCCGCGTGCTTATATGTATTATAGGGGGAATCAATGGTAAGATCAGCGGCGGTCACGGCCGGCAAATTTTTGCCCGTCACATAATTGACTGAAGAATCAACTTGCAGTGGCATACCAAGCTCAAAGCGCTTCCACAAAAGCCCCGCGGCAAGCTTTTTATCTTCGGTTGTTAGTACTTCCTTTTCCAGAATGGAAGCCATAATAATGGCCTGATACATGGTGTGTTTTTGACCCTTGATCTCATTATACCACGTAGGGTCAAATTTTTTCTGAAAATTGCCTAATATTGTCCTTACCACCTCCTCTGACGACGCATCGGTGGGAAACTGATACGTATCAGGAAACAAAAATCCTTCAAGGCTTGCGCCTTGAGGGAGGTCAGCCAAAAACGCGTAAGGATTTTTCACGCTTGAGGGAGGAGAAAAAAAGAATTCCTCATCAAGCGTAAGCCCGCTCTTCTTTAGCTCCTCTAAACTTTCCTTAAGAGTCAGTCCTTCTCTTAAAAGAACACTTACGCTTATGTCACTTCCCTTCTGGAAAAATCCTAAAAGATCCCCTACTGCTAACGAAGCAGGGATTTCATACGAACCGGCTTGTATGCTTGTGTCCTGTCCGCCCAGACGTCCGTAGAGAATAAATACCTTTGCATTGTCTATAATTCCCGCCCGCTGGAGGGAAACTGCCACGTCCCGAAGGGTTGATCCCTTTTCAATGCGAAATATCGCTTCTGAAGGGCGCACTGGTTTTTTAAGTTCAAGGGAATACCAAAAAGCGCTGCTTACAAAAAGAGCAATTAATGCTGTTATCCCCCCGAAAAAAAATGCCTTACGATGAATGCCGTAACTCATGAGTTAATGGCACAAAAAGAAAACCGGGATATTCACTTTTCCTAACTTCTCTCCCCTTCTTCCTAAAACACCAGATGCTCTGGCCAATAGGTGCAACCAGTTTCCCTTCATCTGCCAGTTGGTCAATCCATTCATGGGGAAGTTTCTCAGCTGATGCCCCCGCAAGAATCCTGGAAAAAGGGGCATACTCGGGAAGTCCTTTTGATCCATCCTGACAGAATGTCTTTACGATACCTTTCTTGATAAAATTAAACTTGGCGATGTTTTCATTTCCAATAACGCAAAGATCAGGTATAATTTCTATGCTATATACCTTACCTTTTATCCCTATGATATGAGCCAAGAGGGCCGATGTCCAACCCGAACCATATCCCACATCCATTATTTTCTGCCCGGGTTCCGGGCTCAAAAGCTCAAGCATGAACGCAACCGTGTAGGGCTGGGAAATGGTTTGTTTATGGCCAATTGGCAAAGGCGCATCAATCCCTGCCTGTCCTTCAAGAGATGACGGCAAAAATGCCTCTCGGTTGATGGCGCAAAATGCGTCAATAATCCGCTTCGTTTTCAATACATTTTGCTCTACCAAATCATCTACTAATGCACGGTAAGAATCCATTCCTTTTACTTACTCTCCTTATGGACGGTATGCTTTAAACAATCAGCGCAAAACTTTTTAAACTCAAGTTTTCGCTGTACGGTTTTTTTATTTTTGCGCACCCAATAGTTGTCTCTTTTGCACCCCTCACAGCGCAATTTTACCAAATTATCCTGGCTCATGATTTGTTTTAGTTCTTAGTTTTCAGTTTCCAGTTTTTAGTTCCTCCTCTCCCACTTGCCTTCTTTATCTCGCTCATAGAGAAGAGCATTGGCGCCTACCAAATCCCCCTCTCCTGCCTGCAGCACCCACCCTGACTCTGAAGGGGAAAAGTATCCCATACCTTTCAATATGTCCCCTTCCCTAACAACCAAAAGCTGTGCAAATGTCCCTGTTTGATTTTTATACTCTATATAGAAGTTATTGTTCTCCGCCCATACTCGCTCCACTGTAAACGGAGGCTTATTATCAAATTCCTTTGCAAGGTTCTCAAGGCCATCAATAATCTCTTTTATAGACGCCTCCGTTGCCTGCTTCTCTCCTGATTCTTTTACTTCCTCCTTCATTAATCCTTTCTCCGGCGCTAAATTTCCTGGCATCACCTGCGTACGGGTCTGAAAAAAATACCATGCAAGCAGGGCTAAAATAATAATGAGAATAAGGTAAATACTGTACTTCATAGAAAAGGCTATGCCCTAAAACCTGTTCGCTTCACTTACCATCTCCTTAGCATTCATTTCTTGAAAGCCTATGGTCGGGATCGAACCGACGACCTACTCCTTACCATGGAGTTGCTCTACCAGCTGAGCTACATAGGCAACGGTTTTAGTGTATCGTATTTTTATAGCGGAATCAAGGGGCTTGCAGGTACGGAAAATGCGCTGTATAATACGGTACATTTCATCCCGGGGTGGAGCAGTCCGGCAGCTCGCAAGGCTCATAACCTTGAG
>CAYTEF010000030.1:0-2299 GCA_964436845.1 uncultured Candidatus Saccharibacteria bacterium | reverse complement strand
CAGGTTCAAATCCTGCCCCCGGAACACATTAGGGCTAGGGAAATTCGTTTCTTTGGCCCTTTTCTAATTCACTATTTTCTTTCCAGACAGTTGCCTGATATTCTTTCACCAAACGATGGGTATTAAAATAGGCAATAAGCTTTATCGCATGCTTCATATGGTTTGTCCATTCTTCCCTTCGTTCATAGTAGCAATTTAATGCCTCGTTTAGCTTATCCAAAATCTCGTTTGCGTCGCCATCATCGCGCTCTTTTTCTGAAGGATAATTTGTCTCGCCGCCCACCCCCCAGCCGGCAAGGGGTTGGTGCTCAAGCCCCTCAATCCACCAGCCGTCTCGTATTGAAAGGTTAAGACCGCCGTTGAGCGCCGCCTTCATGCCGCTTGTGCCGCTGGCCTCAAGAGGTGCTATAGGAGTATTAAGCCATATATCGCATCCCGCGACAAGCTTATAGGCAATGCGTAAATCGTAGTCAGGCACCAGGACCACATCCACTTTCCCCCGCAGTTGATTCACATAGTCGCTAATTTGCATACGCAAATCGTTACAGTAAGGATCATGGAGATGACAACGATTTGCGAATATAAGCTGTACCCTTTTATTACCGATAGAAGCAAGCTTTTCCAAATGCCGGAATACTAAATCCGGACGCTTATAGGGAACAAATCGCCGTGCGAAGCCCACGGTTACCTTATCGGGGTCCAAAAAATCTTTTAGGGTGGTATCTTTCGCAAAGAAAAAGTTCTTATGGGTATTAATCCAAGTGACGAGGTCTCTCTTTTCGGCCTTCTTTGCCGCTTGAAGTTCTCCGTCGGGAATCTTCTCTGCTTGATTGAATAATTCAGGATTTTCATGCCAGCCGGGAAGATAGGTGTCAAAAAGACTCCCCATGTGCTGACCTGCCCAGCGCGAATGATAAATGCCATTGGTAACATTCTGTATAATTTTGCCCTTAAACATTTCCTCGCATATTTTTTGATGACGTTTTGATACACTATTGGTACTTCTGCTTACATTCATCGCAAGTTCTGTCATGCTTAGTTGTTTTTCTCCCGCAAGTTCGCGAATATTCCAAGGCAACATCTGGCCCAACACTTTTGCCGCCAACTCATAATCAAAATATTCGTGGCCCGCGGCAATGGGCGTGTGGGTGGTAAACGTTACTTGAGAGCGGACCTTTTCTTTGTCGTACTGGCAGCGTTTTAGGAGTTCAAAAATTGCAAACCCGCTATGGCCTTCATTTAAATGGTAAACCGAAACATTTTTATACCCCAAGACTTCAAGCGCCTTAACGCCTCCAATACCCAAAACAACCTCCTGCCCCAAGCGCGTGTAACGATCAGACGCATAGAGGTGTTTAGTTAAGTCTCTATCCCAACGTTTATTCAAAGGGTCATGCGCACTCAAGAAGAACAGCGGTACAACGTGTCCCCTTTTTCCCGTGATGTCTTTCTGCCAGATAACAATTTTCACTTTGCGACCTTCAATTTCTACATCAACGCTTTCCTCTCTCCTTTTAAGATAGCGCTCCGGATTAAAACCATACTCAATCGCATCATTTTGATGGTACACAAGCGTAATCCCCACGGCATTTACTCCTGAGTCAGCCAGAGAGGAGAGGGTATCAACCGCAAGCACACCAAGACCGCCCGCGTAATTAGGCATGGGGTTAATAATGGCGGCTTCCATAGAAAAATAGGCAATATATGAATAGTTTTCCATATTTTATAGATCGAACGCTCTGCGAAAAATTGCCCGGTAAATGTCACGCCGCGTCACAATGCCTAAAAGTTTTCCGTCTTTGCCAATAACCGGCACTCGGTGAATTCCCTTTGCAAGCATCAATGCCCCCACCTTTAATATGGGCGTTTTCATTCGGGCGACGGTCATTTGGGCTGACATCACTTGTTTTACCTTAAGGTTTTTCACGCGCTTGAGGCCTTCACGCTCCATTTTCTCAAAGTCAGTAAAGCTTTCCGGATGCTCATAGTATTCCTTATAAGAAGGATGGAGTGCCCGAAAAGCGTCCTTTTCAGATATAATGCCGATAAGTTTGCCCTGTTTATTGGTCACGGCCAGTCCACTCACGCGGCTTTTAAACATAACCTTTACCGCTTCCACAACCTTCGTTTCCGGAAACACCGTGATCACCTCTTTTTTCATTATTTCCTTTACTTTCATGGGAATAAATTAACAAGAGATGCGCTACCTTCATTTTACCACTCTCAAAAGAGAAGAGCAATTTAATGTATTAGTCCACCATACTTTGGACTCTTGAGGGGTTAGTGATGGTTGTAATGA
>CAYTEF010000029.1:0-10042 GCA_964436845.1 uncultured Candidatus Saccharibacteria bacterium | reverse complement strand
CGACTACCTAAAAACTAACTTCAATCATATTATACAACGTATCGTTATCTAACAATTAATAACCTGCTTGGCAGATACCCGCACGTTTTCCCCACACTCATTGCGCATCAACTTCGTTGCTCAAAGCAATGCGCAATGAGTGTGGGGATTGACACGGGAGACAGGGCAAGTATAATTGCCTTATACGGTGGAACTTCTTTAAAAAGGTCGACCGCCGGTTACAAATAGAAAAGCTAAATGTGTTGAAAATGGCTACGTCCAAAGATCAGGAATTTGTTGAGGTAGTGGCGAAGTATTTGGTGGAAAATCCCGATGACGTTTCGGTAACCCGAAAAATTGATGAGATGGGAGTTCTATTGACTCTCAAGGTGAATCCATCGGATATGGGTACCATCATCGGTCGTCAAGGGAATACCGCCAAGGCTCTCCGTACGCTTTTACGCGTGGTGGGTGCGAAGAACAACGCGCGAGTAAACCTCAAGCTTGAGGAGCCCGAGGGCAGAGAACGACCAGTTCGGTCGGAACGCCCGGAGCGTCCAACCTCAACGAGAACCTCTAAAGGAAAAGCAGAAAAAGAGTCTGACACCAACATGGTGGACGACCTTGAACTTTAATAGATCATTAGAAAACACCCCGGCTTACGTCGGGGTGTTTTCGTTTTGCGTGTTTTTTTCAAATTTTTTAAGTCCTTTTTGGACAATTCGTTGAAGATTTAGATCTTTCAACGTTTGCCAGAAGCCATACGAGGAGAGAGATTCGCTCGTTAACATATTTCCTTCCTCTATACGCTCGTGGGCAAAGCCAAGCGCGAAATAGTTTTCCAATGCTTTTTTGAACAAGTCTTTCTCCTTTTCGTTGAGGGTTTTCATTACCTCTGGAAGCGAGTGAAAATCTTTTTTTATGTCTTGGTTAAGTAAATTAGTAAAGAAATTTTCCTTTAGCTCTTTTTCAAACTTTGAAAAAAAATGCTTCAAAACATGATGAGGCAATAACTCCCGCGCTTTTTGTATAAAAACCCTTGCCTCTTCAAGCGTTTCTATGCCCTGAATATCCTTAGCTTTTGAAAGTTCCAGAAGCAGATCCGTTCTTTGTTCTTCATTGAGTTTTTCTCTGATGGCATGGACGGCTTCTAGGAGAAGCGGGGAGATCATTTTTCTGGAAGAAATCTCATGGAGAGCGAAAAATCCCTTGACCGTTTCCTCCCCCAGCAGCGTTCCTAAATACGTTTTCACATGGTGAAATTTGCTTGGCTTGAGCATCGCGAACAGTCCATGAACTTCTTGCGATTTATCTGTTTTCTCGTCCGCGATGGAAAGGCTTGTTTCCATTATCCCTGAGGATCTTTCAAACTTTTTCCGTATATTCTCCTTCATTTTTAGACAAAGCGAGCGAGCTTCTTCATCAGAAATATCTTTTACATAAGAGTCTATATAATCTTCCATTCTTTTTACTTCTGACGCCGCGGTGGTAAAAGGGAATCCTGCTTCCACCTTATCAATATCCGCGACCATTTCTTCGTGAAGATCATCGGTAAAAATATGAGGCAGAGATTGCGTGATGATCTCCTTCTCGTTCTTTAGTATGCTTTCCGGAGCTCTCGTTTCTTTGATAAGCGTTAATCGTCTTATACTATTTGGCAGGAGTTTTTTTATCTTTTCAGAGGGATAGGGAGGAACTTTTGAAATGCCTTCAAAGAGATTATGAATCCCTTCGTGCCGAGCGGAAAGTTCGGTGATGAGGGGATTTTTATTCTCTCGTATAACGCTGAATGGGCTCCCTGATACATGGAATGCACCCGAATTTTTATTCCTCCTGTTCAATTCCTTGAAATGCTCTGATTTTAAGACCGCTGTGACGTCAAAAGGTTTGATAGTCAACTTCTGAATTGAGCCTGCCGGAAGAGGGGTTTTTAACACTTCATCCAGCCTTTCTATCGCGTCTTCTTTTGTGCCGCAGTGATTTGCAATAAAGGAAAATTTGCTTTTCAGTGATTCTGTCACCGCCCGGAGATTCATTAAAAAAGTTAGATCAGGATCATTTTCCAATATTCTAAGCTTTTTCCGAAACAGGCCGTTATCTTCTAACCGTGTATTAAGTTCAAGTTGTTCTTCTTCGGTGAGAGCTCCTTTGTTCATTAAAAGATCAGTCCTTTTTTCGCCTTCATTTACTATTTTTTTCCATTCTTCCCTTTCCATTTCTTTTTTGGCGGTTTGAGGAAATTGGTCTTGCACTTCACTCATATATTGGTTGAGTTTTCCCCCTACCTCTTTAGACCCCTCCCCTAATGTAACGGAATCCGTGAGCACTTTTAAGCGATGAATGAGGGACATCTTTTTCTCCAAGGTTTCTAGAAGGCTTTCCTTCGCCTCTCTCATAAACCGCTTCTCCCCCTCCGGTTTTGGGGGAAGATACTGTTCTACGCTCTGGAAGATTGATAAACCTCTTTGCTCTTGCATAGGGATTTCATTAAAGTATAGGATATCATAAATAGAATACAAGAGGCATTGTACTATTCTTTCTCATGTGGTAAAACTATCTCTATGATCACATTTGACGTCATTACGATATTCCCCGATCTCATAGAAAGTTATTTTTCCGAAGGGGTAATTTCGCGCGCGGCAAAGGCGGGGATTATTGAGGTGAAAGCGCATGACTTGCGCCAGTGGACGGAGGATAAGCATAAGACCGTGGACGGCAAGCCCTTTTCGGGCGGTCCGGGGATGGTCTTAAAGATTGAACCAATTTACAAAGCGGTTCAATCTTTGATATCAAAGATTGAAGACAAAAAATCAAAAATCTTGTTAACGAGCGCGCGGGGGAAAAAATTTACGCAATCAAAGGCGAAAGAATACACCAAAGTGGATCAATTGATTATCATATGCGGCAGGTACGAGGGGGTGGATGAGCGGGTGGCAAAGTATATTGTCGATGAAAGTATTTCGCTTGGCGACTATGTGCTTTCGGGAGGAGAGCTTGCGGCACTGGCCGTCATTGAGGCAACGGCGCGGCTCGTGCCGGGGGTATTGGGCAATGAAGAATCTTCGGAAAACGCCCTATTTCCCCAATACACAAGGCCGGAAGTTTTTACGACCATCGAAGGCAAAAAGCTTTCCGTGCCAAAGGTTTTGCTTTCGGGTAATCATAAGGAAATCCAAGAGTGGAGGAGGAAACATGCTCGTAAATAATTTCAAATTTGATTCAACTTCAGAATTAAAAATTTAGAATTAATCCTTATGCTCTACACCGCCGAGTCCGTAACCGAAGGCCATCCGGACAAGATGGCTGACCAGATATCAGACGCCATTCTTGACGCGGCTATCGCGCAGGACCCTTCTTCAAGGGTTGCAATAGAAACACTCTTAACCAATGGGTTAGTAGTTGTCGCGGGAGAGATGACGACGAAAGCCGCCCTTGATATTTCCGCAATTGTGCGCGGGGTGATTTCCGATACTGGCTACACTAAAGAGGAGTATGGGTTTCACTTCCAATATTGCGCGGTGAGCGTGGCGATTCAAAAACAGTCCCCGGACATCGCGCAGGGCGTTGACGCAAAAAAACTGGAGGACGTGGGAGCGGGAGATCAAGGCATTATGTACGGATACGCGACGAATGAGACCTCTGAATATATGCCCCTGCCCATTTCGCTTGCCCACAAGCTAACAAGGCGCCTTGCCTATGCGCGAAAGAAAAAAATCTTGCCCTACCTGCGGCCCGATGGGAAATCGCAAATTGTCATTGAATATGAGAAAGGAGAGCCAAAGCAGATTATTAACGTATTAATTTCCACCCAAAACGATCCAAGCATTTCAAGCGCTAAAATAAAACGGGATATTATCGCCCGCGTGATAAAGCCGGTATTGCCCAAAAAACTTCTCACAAGAAAGACAGAGTTTTTTGTCAATCCCACCGGACGTTTTGTATTAGGGGGGCCATGCGCGGATACAGGCTTAACAGGGCGCAAAATTATTATTGACACCTACGGACCGGGCTTCCCGCACGGCGGTGGATGCTTTTCAGGCAAAGACCCCACAAAGGTTGATAGATCAGCCGCGTATGGCGCGCGATGGGTTGCTAAAACCATTGTAGCCGCAAAACTGGCTGACAAGTGCGAAGTGCGCGTTGCCTATGCCATAGGAAAGCCAGAGCCGGTGATGATTGACGCCCAAACCTTTGGCACAGGGAAATTGCCAGATAGCCAGATAGCTCAATTGATAAAAAAGCACTTTGACCTGCGCCCGGGCATGCTCATAAAGGAGTTAAACCTGCGCCGCCCAATCTACCGTCAAGTCGCCGCTTACGGCCACTTTGGGAGGAATGACCTCAAGCTTCCGTGGGAGGAGACGGGGAAGGCAGAATTGTTACGTAAATCTTGACATACGTAGTTGTTTATGGTATCAAAATACTATCTCAAGAGATGGTCTTTTGAGAGTGGGGGCGTTCATTGACAATTCAACAAAAGCCATATCGCTGGCGGGCGTAAAAATGCGGAAAGGAGTAAAAGATGGCATCAGAATTTAATCTTCGATCTTATTTAACCAAGCTTTCTACTGAAGCTAAGGAGGCAACGGTTCAGCGTCTTCGGGAGTACGGTGAGCTTACTGATGAGGATGTGCGGGCTATCATGGAAAATGAGATCATCAAAAATCTGCCTAGGTATAAAGATTTGATTGAAAAGGATGATCTGCTGCGCTTCGTCTGTCTTTTGTTCAGCAACTATCCCGACTATCTTGCCCGAGCGTTGGTCCAGCTCCGACCCGAAATTTTCTATAACGCCGGGATAACATCACGCATCGTTGCTGGACTTCGGGCGGAAATTGGCTCGGTCATCCTACCGCCAAGCAGAAAGGGAGGAATTTATGAACTTCCTATCTATAGGAAAGAGCTCCCCGAGCATGTACAGCAAGATCTGTTCTTGCTGTACCGTGAATGCCGTTTTCGCGATTACCTTTACTACATGAGCCGAAATCCTCACGTAGGATTTGAGGCAATCGCCCAGGAAATTAAGGAAACGAAAAGTAGCTTTGAGCGGAGAGTACTTCAGCATCTTCGTGATTACTGTAAGCATCTTTTCGCGATGAAGTTTCCTGATTTCATCAGTGAAATTAAGGGTAAGCTCTTTCCAGCCTTCCACGTGCGGTGGTGGATTGATCAGGCCGAGACAATAGAGCGAGTATTAAACATCGGTGCGACAAGCACGTATAAAACCTCGTTCGCTGTAGTAGGGATGCATACCTATGGGTGTCGCAAAGTGCTCTTCGTATGCCCTGCGCATGCGCGCGTGCAATGCGCAGAAAAAATCGCCAGTTACTTCCGAGAGCCACTTGGCAAAGTGCTTCTCATTACTGGCAAAGACGACATTGGGTTAGCAAAGCGCTCCAGGGCACAGTATACCGTGGTCGCATATTCGACGCTCATACAAGAAACATCGCGAGGCGCGGTGTCCGATCAGCTCTTAGAGATCCCTTTTGATGGACTGGTACTGGACGAGAGTCAGTATATGAACCATGCCCATGGTCCTAATCCGGCACAGCGGGCACAAGCATGTGAACGGCTAATCGGTAATCTTTCGATGCGGCGCTTTATGGCACTTGCGGCAACTCCATGGGAAAATGATCCCAGTGAATTAGGACCGATAGTCTCAGCGATTATGCCCGATGTAATTCCTAGTGCCGAAGCCTTTCGTCGCTGGGGTTTACGCGATGAACGATTCTTGCGGGAATTTCTCTCAGGGCACGTAATTGGAGCGGATCTACGGGATATAAGCGATCTCCCTCCGATTACCCCTACCCCGTGGGAGGATCCCTTTGGAGCCGAATTAATCGAGCCAACCCCCGAGCATGCCCAGCTCTACCGGTTCGTGCAGGAAGATGAGAGTGTGGAGCTAACGCCCATAGAAAAAGTCTCACGCTTGCTTCTTGCCGTCACACATCCTCACAAGCTCGCTAACAGCTATAAATGGCCTGCTAGCTGGAAAAAGCGCTTTACATCCTGGGAACTTTCAACAAAGCTGGCTTGGCTAAAGGAACACATCGCGCAAGCGCTTAAGCAAGAAGAGAAGGTGGTAGTAGGAAGTGGCATTTATGCCGACGGGGTAACGCGTTCAAGCGATAACGATGAGGAGGTTTTGTGGGTAGGGCGTTTGCTTAAGCAATGGTTTGGCGATGAGCATGTTCTCATTCTGGATGGCCAGATCTCTGCAAGCGTTGATTCAAACGGATCAAGCAAGAGAGATCGACTTATCCAACGATGGCAAAGCGATCCAAAAGCGCGCATTTTGCTTATCTCTATGCGCGCCTGCCCGGACTCAGTCCAAATGTGTGTTAAAAAAGCGCCTGGAGTAAAAGGGCTTTTCCTGACGACGATCTCGTTTGGATGGAAGCCATGGGAACAATTCCGATCAAGATTTTACCGGGAAGAACAGGAGGTGCCTATTCGATATCGAGTTCCCATTTTAAAAGGGACAATCGACGAAAATCTCCTTCGTCTTAACCGGCAAAAACTTCAGTCTTGGGAAAGTTTTCATGCCCGTTCTCCGATTGCTGCAGAATATCTCCTTCAGCTTACCCCAAAGAGCGATATCCGCCAGCTCGTTCAGCAACATCGTTCACCTAGCGAACAAGTTCGGCGTATCGCAGGCCAAGTGAGCGGGAAGGGCGAAAAAGCGATCCAGCAGATGCTCCAGGAGAGTTACGGGGTTTCAACCTATGGCGAAGTGTTTGCTCGCGCGTTTCTTGAAACGCAAGAGTTTTCCGCTTCTGGCCATATCTCGCGTTGCATGGAGGCCGCAGTGCGCGAGTTGGAAAAACATGAACCTTCTTACTCTGGTGGACAAATACTGGATGCCGGATGTGGGCCACTCACGCTTGAGCGTCGCTTACAACGTCCGGTATACGGGATCGACATGAACCCCCACATGGTTGAGTTGGGTGTAGCCCATTCATCTCATAAGGGTCTCAATGCGCAGGTTGGTTTCCTTTCGAAACTTCCTAGTCAATGGACGGGAAAGTTTCGTCTTACGGCTTGCTCGTTAGTCTTACACTGGAGTTCCATCGAAGGTAAGACTTCTGAGAGACTCGCAATTCTCTCAGAACTTGTTCGCGTAGCCCATCCTTATGGCCGCATCTGGATTGCTTGCGCTGACTCAACGATGAATGAGGAAATTCATGATCGATGGGTAGAAGCGCTTCGGTCACTTGATTTTATCATCGTCGAGGAGCTGACGGGCCTCATTCGGGCGAAAGACGTAGAGGATCCTAAGCGACGCTTTCAGTTTTGGTCCGTATGTTTTTCGCCGGATGGGAAAAAATTCCCATTGAAAAGTCCTTTTGGATATGCCTTCCTCCAGGAAGAGAAACAAAAAAAGTATATCCAGGGGGGAAGCAGAGACAAAAGACAATCATGGGAAGAACATCACACGCTCCATAATGTTTTTGAGGTGGTGAAGTTTTCCGGGGAGAAGCTTTCCATTGCGCAAGCTGCTCAACTGGCTGCCCAAAAAGCGCGCGTAAGGCTTGAAAAACAGCCATGGCGTGTTCTTCAAAGGCTCTATAGGATGGGAATCATCAAGTCCAGCTAGACAACAAAGAGGAGCGCTATAACATAGCGTTCCTCTACCTGCACGAAAGGAGAGACATATGCCAAGAAAAACAGTAAAGGAGTTTTGGTCTAACCCCTCAAAGGTTGCTGAAGAGTTACCCGGTAAAGTGATGATCTTAGGCGATCAAGAGGTGATTATCAGGAAAGCCCAAGGGTTTAGCCGTGAGGAGGGTCTGCGCGGCATTTACCTTCCCATGCTCGACATGGAGCCCGGACAATTCTATTGCCCGCGGCTCGGAGCATACATTCTTCCGGTGATTGCCGTACTGGACAATGGCAAGCGAGGGGGGCGCGTGCTCATCCGGGAGATTGACGTGAACGGCCGGGTATACTCTGGCCCTGGGCGAGTTGCTCAACAGCTCGGCCTAACCTCCAAAGCAAGAGGGAAAATCACTTGGCTTAACGAGCAGACATTCCGGGTGCTTATGGAGGGATAAAAAGCATATTAAGCAAAACAAAAGAGTTCTTCACCAAACGAGGGACGACCCAAGCGTCGTCCCTTTTATTTTGCAATCGGTGGCTTGACAACATAGATTTTTGGTTGTATATTTTCCTTGAAAATGCTCTTCAAAACAAAAAGAGCATAGCATCTTGAAAAAACGGAGAGGAGGGATCTGTATGTTTCGGCAACTAGGTGAAGGTACCCTTGCGAAGTACCATGAGAAGTATCTCTGGCCAATGTTTGAAAAACAGAAAAAGAAGAAAGGAGGTTTTCAGAAGTTCGTAGCGTTCATTACATGGGTACGCGAGAAATACTCCACCGAGCTTGACTTAAGAAACCTCCTTGGCCTTAAAGAGGGTAGGATAGCGGATATTCCTCGCTTAGCAAGGGAGTATTCGGAAAAGAATCCACTTCCACCTGATCGGGTATGGGCAACAACAAAGGAAACCCTTTGGTGGAAGTGTTCGAAGAAGGGGTGTGATCATGAGTGGCAAGCTCCCGGAGATAAGCGAAGAGGAGGTCGTCGTTGTCCAGGTTGCACTGGGCGAGCTGCGACATCTCGTAACAATCTTCTTGTCACCCACCCAGAGCTTGCGAAAGAGTATTCCAAGAGGAACCCACTTCCTGCGCACAAGGTAATAGCTGGTAGCAACAAAATGTTCTGGTGGAAATGTAGCAAGAGGAAGTGTGGTTGGGAATGGCAGGCGAAGGGATCCAGCAGGGTAGAAGGTAATGGCTGTCCTGCTTGTGACGGCAAAGTTGCTACTCCTTGGAACAATCTCGCCGTCACCCACCCAGAGCTTGCGAGGGAGTACTCGTCACGGAATGAGAAACCTGCAACTGCCTATGTGGCGCATACCAACAAAAAGCTTTGGTGGAAGTGTAGCAAGAGGAAGTGTAGCTATGAGTGGGAGTCAACAGGAAACTATCGTATTCGATATCCTATCTGCCCTGCCTGCCGGAGGAGAAGGAAGGAGGAAAAACAAAAATTCAAACAAGCAGCGTAACCTGAAGGGACGACCCAAGTGTCGTTCCTCCGTTTTGTACAGGAATTGGAATTTCCATAGGGGAAGCAATTCAAGGTTAGTGCCATGGTGTGTTTTTAGCACGCTTGATGAAGAGAGATCCCATATTTTAATACTCCCAGAGCAAATCTCGGGAGAAAGGAGGGAGTCAAATGGAGATCAGAATGAACTTCATCACGAACGATGGCAAACCGCTACTCAAGGAGGGTCTCACGCGAACCCGTGCAATAGCAAACATGCAACTTGAGATGAATAAAGAACCCGGCTACCAGCAAACTCACACTTTCCGAATCCATAGAGGGATTAGCGAAAAGACTACACCCACCATAGAAATCCTTGTTTCCAAATCCGAAACAAGCAGTCTATGTGACCACGAAGGCAATTTGCTTTATCCATCAGCAGATGGAAAGATATGGGCTCCTAACATCTTCCAATGTAAAGGGGATGGAAAGGGCTTTGTCATGGTGATAGAATTCACTTGTGAGAGAAAAGATAGGACGGGTTATATATACGAGTTCCTTCAAGGGGCGGGAAGACCGAATGACATCAGCGGCGAAGCTGCTTTCCTTAAAACTGCTATAGAGGCAGCGGCTAAAAGAGCTGAACAGTCTCCCTCTCAACAGTAAGTTTTAGCCTTGGAGGTGTTTCATGGATGGGAAAGTACACTGAACGAGTTATGGGCAGACGCATATCACGCGCCTGCCCGTATTCTTTTTCACCCCCTTGACATAAGGATTTTTGGGAGTAAAATGGCGGGTAGCGTATGAAGTGCGCATAAATTGAAAAAGGAAATTTCTCATACGTTGTGACACGAGCAAGGTGTAACAACCTTGTTTTTCTTGTCCCTTAATAGTACGTTGACAATTGCATAAGTAAATAGTAGATGAACGCGACCGAGCGTACAACATTATATATTTTTATTTTATTTGAGAGTTTGATCCTGGCTCAGGATGAACGCTGGCGGCGTGGATAAGGCATG
>CAYTEF010000028.1:0-10193 GCA_964436845.1 uncultured Candidatus Saccharibacteria bacterium | reverse complement strand
TTGCTTTAGCTCAAGCTCTTTTTGAAGGTTTGGCAACTTGCCATATTCTATTTCCGCGGCCTTATCAAGATTTGCCTGACGTTTTGCGATTTCCGCCTCGGTGCGCAGCTCATCAATTGCATGTTTTAATTTATTGATTTCGTCTAAAATTTTTCGTTCCCTCTGCCATTTTGCCTGTAGGGCACGGGACTTTTCCCTCACATCTGCCAACCCTTTTGACACCTCCTGAAGGCGCCCCTCGTTTTCCTTTATCCCCTCTTTTTCCAGTGCTTTCTTTTCAATTTCCAGGCGCGTAATCTGGTTTTCTAAAATATCAATGGATTCAGGCCGCGACTGCATTTCAATGCGAATCCCTGCCGTCGCTTCGTCAACCAAATCAATTGCCTTGTCGGGCAGGAAACGATCCTGAATGTAGCGATCAGAAAGCTTTGCCGCGGCAATTAAAGCGGCATCGGTAATTCTTACGCCGTGGTGAATTTCGTAGCGCTCTTTTAATCCGCGCAAAATCGCAATAGTATCCTCAACCGATGGTTCCAAAACCATGACCGGCTGAAATCTTCGCTCAAGCGCCTGATCTTTTTCAATATAGCGGCGATATTCGTTAAGCGTGGTCGCGCCAATGGCATGGAGCTCACCCCTGGCAAGCGCGGGCTTTAAAATGTTTGCCGCGTCAATCGCCCCCTCCGCGGCTCCGGCGCCAATTAACGTATGGAGCTCATCCATAAAAAGTATGACGGAATCATGCCTTGCTCTAAGCTCGGTTAAAAGCGCTTTTAAGCGTTCTTCAAATTCGCCCCGAAATTTTGTGCCCGCAATGAGCGACGCCATGTCAAGCGACAACACGGATTTATTTTTTAGGGTGTCGGGCGCCTCGCCTGACGCGATGCGCTGGGCAAGCCCTTCGGCAATGGCGGTTTTCCCCACCCCTGCCTCACCCACGAGCACGGGATTATTTTTGGTACGCCGGGATAAGACCTGAATGACGCGCCTAATTTCTCCATCACGGCCAATGACGGGATCTAACTTATTGCGGCGGGCTAATTCCGTAAGATTTGTCGTATATTTTTCAAGCGCCTGATAGGTTGCTTCCGGATGCGGAGAGGAAGCATGCGCCTTGCCGCGCACTTCGGCAAGCGCTTTGGTAATTTCACTATAGAGCACGCCGTGCGTTTCCAAAATAGGCTTTGCCTGATTGGGAGAAGACGCAAGCGCTAAAAGCAAGTGCTCCGTGCTCAAAAAATCATCTTTTAACCGATCTGCTTCGCGCCGCGCGGCGTGCAGCACATTATTGAGCGAAGGCTCCATAATAATCTGCGCAACCGCTCCTTCCAATGGCTGGGGAGAAGTAAGCTTGGGAAGTTTAGTGAGCGATTCTTCCAAGTCCTGAAATAATAAGCTCAAGTTAATGCTTAACTTATTAAGCAACGCCAACACCACGCCTTCCTCCTGTAAGAGGAGCGCTTTTAACACGTGCAGTTCACTGACTGACGGATTGCCGTTTTTAGACGCAATATCCTGCGCTTTCATCAACGCTTCTTTTGTTTTTTCGGTAAAGTTGCCGTTCACGGTGAAAATTAAAAATGTAAATTGAAAAATGAAAAGTTACAAGGTTCCATAGTTTTCTATAGCACTCCCTGCAAAAGTTTAGCAAGAAGGAGGAGAGGCGTTGGGTCATTTGGCTGATATTTTTCTTTCACCTGCAAACAAAATTCACTAATTATCTCTTCATCTCTTTTATGCTCTCTCAAATAGGCAACGACGGCATCGGTATCTTCCCCGTCTAAAAAAACTTCTACCGCCCCTTCAACGGATTCAATATGCTCGATACTTTTCGGTTCTTGTTCGCTCATAAGAAATACGTTCTTAATTTTAGATGTCCGACTTCTAAAAATGTGGAATGTGCAAAATTATTTTTGCTTTTGTAAATTCCAGATGGTGAGGTACCCTTCTTTATATCCTACGGAGGCGTCACCCTTTATTACCTCTTCTCGGGGAGATATGTTCCCGACTTGGAGATCTTCGGCCGCGTGCTTTGCTCCCTTCTTAAACTCTTCTGTATAGGAAAATTCTATTGGAGCATTTTCCATTCGCACTTCGTCCTCTTCTCCTCGTTTTCTTAAATATCCCGCTATTCCCCGTAAAGCGGCCACCGGACCCGTAATACCTTTATCTTCAAGAATATCTGCCGCACTACCAAGGTGTTTTGCTATGAGGCTAAAGGGTTCAGATCCCGGCGCGCGGAGTATATTCATAACTCCCGTTTCATTACCAGCAATAGATTCACGTACCAAATTTACGCTTGCAACTATTTCTTTTAAATCACCATAGGCGCCACTTTGCCTTAACTCTTTAAGCGCGGTTTCCGCTTGTGAAAGTTCTGGAAGCAACACTTTAGGGGAAACACTTCGTTCTTGTTTTTCTCCCTCCTGCTGCAAAGATGTCGCCTTGACGGTTTCTTGCTCCATGGGAGGGTTTTCCATCATCGGTGGTTGTTCCATAAATATTATATACTCCCTATCAAATTTATGTATTGATAGAAAAGTATGGATTAGAATAAATATTTTTCAACTTATTTTAGCTCCTCTCCCCCAATTCTACCGTCACGGTTTTCTCCTGCCCCCGGAAATATATCTTAAGGGTAATCTCTTCGCCCACTTTTTTGGAGCTAATCATTTTATCTAAAGGATTTTCTGAAGTTATCTTTTGACCATTGAGCTCCAAAATAATATCGTTTTCTGCAAGCCCTGCTTTATCTGCGGGCGATCCGGGAACCACCGCTAAGTCGCGTGAGGTTTCGCCGCGAATAATTAAGGCGCCATGACCCACTGGTAAATTCTCTTGTTTTGCAAATTCCGGCGTTATAACCGTATAGCGAACGCCCAAAAAGGGATAACTTATTTTCCCCTCTTTTATATATTGGTCAAGGATGCGCTTTCCTAAATCAATGGGGAGCGCAAACCCAATACTTTGAGCGCCTCCCGCGATTGCCGTATTAATGCCAATAATCTCTCCCTCTAAGTTAAGAAGCGGCCCTCCCGAGTTGCCCGGATTAATGGCGGCGTCTGTCTGAATAAGCCCGCTTAGCTGTTCCGGGCCGGAGAGTGAACCTTGAGCGGTAATTGAGCGCGAAAGCCCTGATACAATTCCTTTTGAGACGGTATTCTGAAACTCGCCAAGGGCATTCCCAATGGCAATGACCGTTTGACCTAAACGGACCTTTGAGGAGGTACCAAAAGAGAGAACCGGGAAACCCGATCCTTCAATTTTTACCAGTGCTAAATCATTTACTGGATCTCGCACCACCACTTTTGCATCATACTTTTTCCCCTCATTAGTCACGACCGTGTAACTTACGTCGTCGCGCTGCACCACATGTCTATTACTCATAATAAGGCCGTCTGGACGCACAAAGAACCCCGATCCAGCTCCTACCTGTTGTTCCTGGGTACCCTGCTGGCGAAGCTGGGGTGTGCTAAAATTATCGCAAAATTCCGGACCCAGAAATTGGCAGACAAAAGGATCATTAAATGGATTTGTGCGGAATTGCTCATAGACGGGCAATTCTTTGGTAAGAACAATGCTCACCACCGAAGGGGTGGCATGCTCAACAATATTTATCACGCGCTCCTCTGCGGATAAGAGGGGTTGGGCGAGAGGCGGGAGAGGGGGAACAGTTGTATGAGGGACTTCGCTCTCGCCTGAAAAATCCGGCAAGAGCTCCCTCAAAGAGGAGCCCTCCCCAGATGTTTTTAAATTCGTAATAAGACTATAGCCAAGCCCCACGATAACTAATACGACAAGAATGGTGAGAACTACGCTACGAAAAAATCTTTCAGGGAACATAGGAAAAATAAATTAAAAGTTTAATGAGTGACGTTCTTTAAATCGATTGATAATGCTTCTTATTGTTTTAATTGTGCCATCAATATCCCTTTTTGTCGTATCTCGCCCGAAACTGAAACGAATGGCCGAGAGAGCATCGCGTTGGCCATATCCCATTGCCTTCAATACATGGCTTGGGGTTATCGCCTTTACCGAACAAGCCGCACCCGAAGATGCCGCAATTCCCTCCTGATCAAGGGCTATAAGCATCACCTGTGCTTCAATGCCGGTGAATATAACACTTAAAATATGCGATGTCGCTGGTTCTCCGGAAGAGACAATTTTCGCCTGCGGCATCGCCTCTTTTATACCACTTTGCAGGAGCACTTTCAAGTCTTTTAAGCGCCTCGCTTCCTGCAGTCGTTCATTCTCGCTCCCCAAGAGTTCTATCGCTTTTCCAAACCCCACAATACCGGGCACGTTAACCGTTCCCGAACGCTTCTCAAATTCCTGCCCGCCGCCCTGAAGCAATGGGGATAATGGCACGTGCTTTTTAGCAATGAGGGCACCCGTTCCCTTGGGCCCATAAATTTTATGGGCAGAAACAGTCATCGCATCAGCCTTAAGGTAATCAAGGCGCGACTCGTAAAATTGAATCGCCTGTACGGCGTCAGTGTGGAAGAAGGGATAAATTTTAGACGATGCTCTCACCTTTTCTACTATCTTTCCTATCTCTTTAATAGGCTGGACTGCGCCTGTCTCGTTATTCACATATATAATACTGACAAGCACCGTGTTTTCTTTCAATGCTTCTTCAACGTCCGCAGGATCAATAAATCCCTCTCTTGAAGGTTTAAGATATGTTGCCTCAATAAGATCCTCTTTTTCCAAATGCTCTATCGGCTCTAATACTGACTCATGTTCAAATGCACTCGTTATAATATGCGGTTTTTTGCTGGTAGCGGGAAGCTGGAAGCTGGAAGCCGCGCTAGCCATCCAATTATTTGCCTCGGTGGCCCCAGAAGTAAAATAAACTTCTTCAAAACCAACATTAAAAAAACGCGAGAGAGTTTCACGCGCTTCATCGGTCGCAATTTCTGCTTCTCTCCCAAAGGAATGCACGGAAGAGGGATTGCCAAACTTTTGAGAAAAGTAAGGCATCATTGCCTCAAGCACCTCTGGCGCCACCGGAGTGGAGGCGGAATAGTCAAGATAAATACGAGCCATAAACGCAAAATATTTTAAATTTTAAATTGTTGCTTTACCCCTTACGCTTTACGTTTTTCGTTTAAGTAGCTCTTCCATTTCTTCCCTGCTTACCAACTTGCGCTTGACTATCTCCTCTTCCACGATCCTTCGTATCTGCTCTTCCATCATTTTTTGCGCCTGTTGGGCCTGCGCCATCATTTCCTTCATCTGCGAAGGGTCCATGTTTTTCATTAAACTTGCGGCCATTTTGGCCTGATCAAATATTCCCATACAAGCTATACGTTACACGAGCGCTCATATAAAATCAAGGGGCGCAGGTGTATCTGCCAACCTGCGCCCAAAAGACTATAGTCTCCTCATCCTCATCGTCGGGGATAGCCTATTGAGCATAGCTTCCCGACGAAGTTTTCTTTCCTCTCGCACTCTCTTTCTTATAAATAGAAAGACGAGCGCAGAAAGTCCAACGACTCCCTCCACAATCAACAGCCAGCAACAAACATCCATCCGCATACCCTCCTTCCGTGAAAGTTGAATAAAAATAAACCAAATTTTAAAATTTGTCAATATTTTCCTTTCCACCTGATTGGCTATATACTACAAGCTACAAGCTAATCCCTAAAAGCTAATAAGTATGATTCAAGGCGTTAAACAGGAAGAAGCAAAAAAAGTTTTGACGGTTGATCTTAAAAAGAATACGAACGGGTTTTTAGTTGAAATGTTTAAGGACGGCAAAAAGACCACTGTCTATCTAAGCGCCACTGCTCCGGGAAGTTTTAAGGGCTATCACCTGCACCGCGTGCGAGCGGCTCGGTATATTTGCCTAAAAGGGAAAATGAGAATCATTCTCTGGAAGCCGGGTACAAACGAAAGGGAGGAATATACTCTTGATGCGGCAATTCCAAGCAGGCTATTTATTCCTTCTAACATTGCAACAGGGCTTTACAATATAGGGGAAGAAGAAGGATGGCTTATCAATTTGCCAGACCCTCCCTACGATCCTGATCTAAAGGATGAGCAGGTTGAGTACACAGAAGAAGAGTTGAGAAGAGGAATAGTAAAATGATAATAATTATCAAGGTATGCTTGGGCATGCCCTAATGAAAGAATGGGAACAGATGAAGCCTATTGGTTTAGATAAGGAGGAATTAGACATTACGGATAGAAAAGTACTACTTGAAAGCATAGATAGAATAGAACCGCAAATTATTATCAATTGTGCCGCCTACACGAGTGTTGATGGGTGGGAAAAGCTTTGTGCAAACGATTATCAATTTGGCAAAAGCAACGAGAAAGCTTATTGAAGATAAATCTCCTTTTGGCATCTATCATCTTGTTAATGAACCCGAAACATCATGGTATGGGTTTGCAAAAGAGATTGTGCAATTACTCCCAAATACTCCTGCAAATATTATTCCCGTTTCCTCCGGAGAGTTTCCCCGTCCGGCAAAGCGCCCCCACCACTCAATGCTTTTAAACACAAAACGGCCCTTGCTAAGGCCGTGGAGAGAAGCACTAGGAGAATATATAAACAATTGGGCGGTATAGGGCTCGAACCTATGACCTCATACACGTCAAGTATGCGCTCTAGCCAACTGAGCTAACCGCCCAAGTGGCTTTATTATATCCTATGTTATCGCTTATTGCAAAGGCGCGTAGGCCTGTAAGCTTGGGACGCGGCTTGCGTATTGGGTAAGGTTGCTAAGGTCCTTTGGCGCTAATGTTTGTGAGAGTTCAATTGCCTTTGCAATAGATTCCCGCGAAAAGCTAAATTCTTTTCCGGGGGTAACCTTTTGCGATCCAACAGTATCTTTAAGGTAATCTTCAATGTATATTTTCTGCTCGCGTGATACTTTTATCTGGGGCTTTACGCTTGTAAGGTAATCCTGAAGGGCTCCCCGCGCTAAATGGGTAATTCCCTGGCCAGCCTCTGCTTTTCTTATGAACACATCGCCTGTCCGAACGGATGCTTGGACGGGGGCCTCAACTGGTGCCAAGGGTTGAGTGATTGGAATTTTTAGCGCTTGTGCTATGGTATCTTTTTTAACCTCTGGTTTCTCTCCTTTCAACTCTTCGGAAGGTGCTTTAGGCGGGGTTTGCTTTGTACTTTCGGTTTTGTCGGAGGTACCCAAAGAAGCCTGTTGGCTAGTGAATAGCGTTCCCAATCCTAGTGCCTGATACCACACAAAAACAGCAACTATACCTAAAATAATCGCGATTCCCTGCCAATTCTTATTAACAAATCCAAGAATGCTTGTCGGTATTCCTTTAGGTTTTTCAATTCGCGAACGATGATTGGCCATAGTAGGGCATACTAAGCTAAAAAATTTCCGCCGTCAAGAATTGACAAATTACTAAAATACTTCCTTACTTTTGAACGAAACGATACTTCGCAAAAAGATCAAGCCAGTCGGTTAAAAGACGCGTCATCAAAAAATTCCTTTTCCGATTTTTCCGCCGCAAAATTTCGTGCCGGTGAAACTGGCGCGCCGCACTGGCTATAATTTTATCGACTGAACCACTCTCTCCAATTTTTAGGCCAGCCAAGAAGCAACAGCAAAGCAAGCGGCGCGCCCCAGTTTGCCCATCGCTCCACAAAATCCCAGATCGGCTCTCCTACAACCGGACGCACAAGAGCGGTCCAAAATCCCCAAAACGCCGCCCACAAAACAACCGCGCGGATCGGGCACACTAAAATAATGAGCGCAACAAGCAAATCCGCTAGACCGATGAGCGTTAGAAACGTTGCCGCCGTAGCGATTTCCGCGCCAGTGAGCTGGTAAATCCAATCAATCCATGCTTTCTTGCCTTGAAGCGCGAAAACGCCATGACCGACAAACTCGCCGGCAACAGCAATACGCAAAACCCATTCCATTTTTTTAAAATTTTCCATCTCGCTATTTTACCACTAATTGAGGATTAGCAAAAACTTCTCATGACCATGCGAGCCGTGAGATTGCGCCATGAGCCATTTGATTTAATCGCCAAACAACGGGCTTTTTGCGAGCAATCCTCTCGTTCTGAAAAATCGTTAAGTTTTGATTGGTCGGGCTGCTGGGAATCGAACCCAGTCTACACGCACCCGAAGCGTGTGTACTACCGGTATACTACAGCCCGTAATTATCTCATAACCAAGCACACAAGATACAATAACCAAAAGTGTCATTGAAATTCGTCTATTGGTTATTGTTTGGTGATTGTTTCTTGGTTATTGGTTATTTTTTTGCCTTTATTTTGTTTGCTATCTTTTCTAACGTCTCCCTTGACGGGTTATTCACCACGCTATGGATTGATTTGCCTTTATCAGTGAACCATCGCGGGATAATATGAAAATGCAAATGCTCCACGGTCTGGCCTGATACGCTCCCATGGTTAATGCCCATGGTAAAGCCGTCGGGTTTTAAGGCTTTTTGTATCATCCCCGTCACCTTTTTTATTGCCTTGAAAAAGGGGGCAATGTCTTTATCCGGCAGTTCTAATATTGTATCTGCGTGGGCTTTGGGAATTACCATCGTATGGCCGGGTGATCTCGGGCTTATATCCAAAATCGCAAAAACGGCTTTGTCCTCATACACCTTTTGCGCGGGAATGTTCCCCTTGCCAATTTCACAAAAAATACATTTATCCATGAAGAGTCATTTAAATGATTACCATAACTATATATCCCCCAAACACTTTTTGCAACAGCATAGCGTTCATATGTTCACTTGATAAGCAAAGAGGGCAAGTAACTTACTTGCCCCTCGGAAATTCAAAGTTCAACGAGGCATCCTTGCGCCTGCCTTACGCAGGCGATATCCCCCCGATGCCCTGAACAGTTTGAGATCACCTCACCAACGAGTAAGCGCTGGGGGTGAACCAACGACAATGCTCCTAAAAGATCAACAAGGCGATGCCGGATGAAACGGTGCAACGTTTCATCTCGTGAATGCCCTTGGGGCCAAGTGATGTTCCTATGATGCGGCCAGCCTAAACGCGAGGCAATGCGTGAAGAATGATAAAGCCAAGGAGGCCAGCCTTGCGTGGGGATTTCCAAGATCTGCTCATCAAACGGGGGCAAAAGAAAAGTTTCCTCCTTACGCCCGAGATGTGTATAATCGCAGATGATTTTGATGCTAAGTGTCTGCGTTTCCCCGAGATTAATGGGATTAATCTGGGTGTATCTCATGTCCGGATACCAGCACCTAATTTCTTCTTTAACCCCAACCCACTGGATTGAGCTTGAAGGATCAACCTCGCAGTAGTCTTTTATCTGACGCCATATATCAGAGGGCCGGGTGAAGTAGGGCATCCGCGAAGACATAACGATCAGCGTGTTTCCCAGCCCCAAAAAGCGAAGGGGCGCCAAGTGCTCAAAATAATTGAATTGATAATTCCCCCCTTTGAGCGTAAGACGACGAAATTTACAAAAAACATTATGGAGAGCAATCGGCACGATGCTAGAGTCGTACTGCATAAACCAGCCAGGATCTCTGGACGGTCTAAGTTGGAGTACTGCCGGCCTTCCCCAAAAGTCATTCCCCTTGACATAAACCGGTTCCTTCAAAACAAGAGACATGGTGTTTCTCCTTATAAACTAAAAGAGCTGGGCTTCATTATAGAGAGAATCCCTATAAAGTCCATAGCGCATAGAAAAGATTATCACGTTCTCTTTTAGATACCCTGCGCCTGAAGTAACGCAAGCGCGCCATGGAGTCCTGCAAGATCCCCAAATTCTGCTCTTTTAATTGCCGGCGGCGAGGGAAATATCTTAAGCGCTTTTTTGGTGCACGCCCTCACCTGTTCTAAAGAAATTTTTTCCATGAGCGAGCCGCCCAAGATAATGATGTCAGGAGACCAAAAGACCGTAACGTTATTGAGAGCGTATGCCAAAATGATGGCTTCCTCGTCCCATATTTTTTTATCGGTAATCTTTTGCGGTTTTTTGCCGTAACGCTTTTCTAGGGCGGAGCCTGAAATATACGCCTCAAGATCGCCTTTGCCCCCGCAGGAACAGATATTCCCTCCAGCAAAAAGAATATGATGTCCGGGTTCAAAGCCCATGGCATTTGCGTCAATTTTTTTGTCAACAATCCTCACTCCTCCTACACCGGTGCTAATAGTAAGATACGCCACGATGCGCTTGCCCCTTCCGGCCCCATATAACGCTTCTCCCAAACCTGCCA
>CAYTEF010000027.1:0-10220 GCA_964436845.1 uncultured Candidatus Saccharibacteria bacterium | reverse complement strand
CCCTTTGAGTCCACTGGTCAAACCAGTGGTTTACCTTAAAGCTAACTAATTATAAGATATTAAGTCTATTTTTTAGTTCTGGAATTAAATCCTTCATCTCAAGGGTCTCTTGGTTACCTGTTTTCATGTCCCTCAAAATAATGCTCTTATCTGACAATTCCTTTTCTCCTAAAATAACTGCATACTCTACGCCTAGTTTATCAGCTACGCGCAGCTGGGAAGAAAGACTATCCCTCGCAAAAGATGCCTGTACCATAATACCCTGATTGAGGAATTCAAGGAAGAGCCGGAGGGAACGCTTTTTTGCCTGAAACCCCAGTTGAGCGATAAATACATTCGCTTTTTGAGAAAACGGCGCTTTCTTTATGCCTTTTTCTTTTAATACCTCCAATATGCGCTCCACTCCAAGGGCAAATCCGCTCCCCAGAATTTCTTCCCCCCCTAATTGTTTTGATAACTTATCATACCTTCCTCCTCCCCCCACCGCGCTTCGTGAGTCAAGCTTTCCCTCGCGCAACACCCATATTTCAAATACCGTTCTCGTGTAGTATTCAAGCCCCCGTACGACAAAAGGGTTGAGGGAATAAGGGACCTCCAACTCATCTAACAATTCTAACACTTCTTTGAAATTATCTCTACAAGCCTCACAGAGCGCGTCAATCATTTTGGGGGCAGTCTGCGCTACCTTCTGACATTTTTCTTCCTTACAGTCAAACACATTAAGAGGATTCTTCGCACTCCTTTCCACGCATTCGCCGCAAAGAGACTTTTTATTTGATTTTAGGTATTCATGGACAGAGGAAAGGTAGGGCTGCTGGCAAAGCCCGTCTCCTAGAGTATTTACCTGAAATTCATACCCGTCAAGCCCTAACTGTTCCAACATATAATGTGCCGCCAGTATTAATTCCGCATCCACGGCACTTCCCCCCATGCCAATGGATTCAAACCCTATCTGATAAAACTGGCGGTATCTTGCGTGCTGAGGCTGTTCATGGCGAAAGAAGGGATCAAAATAGTAGAGTTTCACGGGCTGCACCCACGCTTTCATACCGTTTTCAAGGTAAGCACGCATAATGGGTGCGGTCCCCTCCGGACGCAACGTTAATTCGTCACCCCCCTTTGTTTTAAATGAATACATCTCTTTTTTAACGATATCCGTTTGCTTCCCTACTCCGCGGACGAAGAGTTCTGTTTTCTCAAGAACTGGTGTTCTTATGCGCCGAAAGGTAAATTTAGCAGCCGTACCTTTTACCACGTTCTCTATCATGTCCCAATACCCCTGTTCTTGGGGCAAAATATCACGCATTCCCTTGGCTGATGTAATCATATAAGATAGTTCTATTAGGTAACTTGGTCTAATGCTTCATTCCAGAATAAGTGTACACTCTTCAGTGGCCAAATACGGACGATAACCCTCCCCACAATATTTGCCTTGGGGACAATTCCCCAACGCCGTGAATCAAATGAGGCGTCACGATTATCCCCCAACACATAATATTCATCCGGTCCCAGGCGCACATCGGTATTCCCCTGCGTCTTCGTTCCCGAGGGAAGATAAGATTCTTCTAAGAATTTCTCACCCTCGCCATCCCTTGTAATAAAAATTTTTCCCTCGCGGATAATGAGATGGTCCCCGGGTACGCCGATAACTCGTTTAATAAAATATTCCCTTTCATTGCGGGGGAAACGAAACACAATCGGTTCTCCCCGCTCGGGATTACGAACGTAATAGCTTACCCGTTCCACAAACAAGTAGTCAAAGTTGGCAAAGTTCGGAATCATGCTCTCTCCCCTTACTAAAAACGGCTGTACAATAAAGAATCGAATGGGCACGACAATAGCAAGAGAAATTAAAAAAAGCCCAAAAAAATGGAGAATCTGTTCAAAAAAGTTCCTCATGGTTATCTTTTTGTATAATAAAGGGAAAGTATGGCCAAGTCAAATCTTCACCGATTAGTACTTCCACAATCTTTCCTTTATTGTCGTTCTTTTTCGGAAGTTTCGGGAAGAACATTATAGTATTGTAAAATGAACTGTGCAAATTCTGAAAAGAACGGGGCGATGCTTTCAGACGCAAAAGCCGTACCAATTGGTTCATCAAGTTTAACGAGCATGATGAATGTCGATCAAAGGCAGGGGCGAATCCCACAACTGAGTGAATAGTTTGATCAAGGTATTCTCCCTTTGAGCCAGGAATCTGTGCCGTGCCCGTCTTACCGGCAACCAGGTAGCCAGGAACGCCTGCTTTCTTTGAATATCCTTCCTGCACCGCGTTAATCATCATTGATACCATCTGGGAGGCAGTTTTGGGACTTATTGCTCTTCTTCGCTCTTGGGCTTTTATTTCCTTCTTTTCCCCATCAGGATAGAAGATAAATTGTGCCACATGAGGCCTCATTAATTTGCCTTCGTAAGCGATGGCCGCAAGGGCATTTATAACCTGCAAGGGCGTTGTCGCAATACCCTGCCCAAAAGAAGCGGTTGCATAGTTTATGGGGCGGCCTTTGTCAAGGTTTGTAATATCACCCACTAATTCACCGGGTAAATCAATCCCCGTGGCTTGGCCAAACCCAAAATTTTCTAACGTACGCAAGAAATTATCATTCCCCATTAAATCCTCCACAAATACCGCCCCGGTGTTTATGGAAAATGCCAGCACCTCACGGACCGTACGCTTGCCAAAGACGCGATTTCCCGCGTTGCGAATTGTATGGCCGCTCTTTTCTACGAATCCTTTATCTTCGTAGGTCGTGGCGGGCGACACCTTTTCTATCTCTATCCCACCCGCAATAGTAATCGGCTTCATAATAGAGCCTGGCTCAAAGACCTTTTGAACTGCTGGGTTTAAAAAGTATTCAAAATCTTTTGTCTCATTATAACTGTTGGGATCAAAATCAGGCTTTGAGGCCATGGCAAGTATTACTCCGTCTTGTGGCCGCATAATAATGACAGACCCCGCGGGACTCTTCCATTTATCCATAAGCTTTGTGAGAAAATCTCTGGTGCGCTGTTGAAGCGTTAGATCAAGAGTTAAAACAATATCCGCTCCCCCTGAAAGCTCCTTTTCGTAAAACTGTTCTATACCATATACCCCCCTGCGCTCTCCCTCGTTAAATCCTAGAAATCCGATCACGTGTGACGCAAGTTCATTGTAGGGATAAAAACGGTCACGGTATCGCTCAATAACCACGCCTTCTGACAGATAGCTCGCAAGAGACTCTTTTAGTTTTTTCTCATCTTCTATGGGAATGCGCTCACCTAGTACCTCATAGGTGTCGCTTTTTTGTGAGAGTTTTTGAATAATGCCATCCTCTGGAATTTTTAAGAGCGAGACAATCTTCTGGGCAATTTCTCTATCCTTATCCGAAGGAATCTTTGAGGGAACAGCATATATGCGCAAGAATGATTTTGTCGTGGCGACTAGGAAAAGCTCACCCTCCCTATTTTGAATGTAGATATCTCCTCGCACAGTTTCCTCGCCTTTGTTTTGCTGAAGTTGTGCCCTATTTTTATACAATCGCGCGTCACTTACCTGAAGAGAAAAAAAGCGCATGATGATTCCTGCGCCTAATCCGACAAATAGTGCAATGAGAATGCCCAGCCGTATATTACTCATAGCGCTTTGGTGTCAAGCTAAGTTCGCCTGGTGATACTTCAAGAAAGCTAAATTCCTTTATGCGCTCAAGGTGTAATACGTCACCTAGGCTTTCCAGGCGTTCTTCCAGGCGAATGAGGCTTGCCCCTTTTAATATTTCCTGATTTGCAAGGCTCAACTCCTTAATAAGTGTTTTTTCTTTAGATAAGGCTTTTTCATCTCCTAAAATCGCATTTTGTTCAACCACATACAAAAGTGCCAAAATGATAATTCCGGCAATAAAGCTATAGATGATACTCTGTTTTTGAAATACTCTCATGTTACCTTAAATGCCCGTAATTTTGCGCTACGACTATGGGGATTATGTTTTATCTCCTCCTCGGAGGGACGAATGGGCTTTTTCGTTATGATGATCCCTAGCCCGGAACTGGAGAATGTTTTAAAACAGTTTTTGACAACCCTGTCCTCGCCTGAATGAAAGCTCATTGCGACAATCGTTCCCTTTTTTGCGAGTATGGAGCAAGCCGCGCGCAACCCTTTTTCAATTTGCCCATACTCATCATTAACTGCAATGCGGAGGGCTTGAAATGTTTTCGTTGCGGCATGGATGCGCCTATGGTGATACCATGATGGGGTTGCCTTTTTGATGATATCGGCCAGTTGAAATGTTGTGGTAATAGATTTTTCTTTCCTTGAACGGACGATTCCCTCACTGATTCCTTTGGCAAATCGTTCTTCTCCGTAATCCCTTATTATTCCTTCTATATCTTCCCGCCTCCACTTATTCACAATTTCCTCTGCGCTAAAAATTTTTTCATTCCTTCCATACCGCATGTCTAAGGGTTCATTTCTTGTAAAACTAAGGCCCCTGCCCGACCCTTCTATCTGTGCCTGCGACCAGCCAAGATCAAAAATAATCCCCTGCCATGAAATACCCTTCACTTCCTCTTGCCCTTCAAGAATGTATGAAAGATTACCAAATGAATCATTGATGAATATTATTCGTTTTTGAAATTTTGAAAGTTCCTTTCTCGCTCTTTCAATTTGCTGAATGTCCCGATCAATGCCCAAAAGCATTCCTCCGGGCGTTGTCTTTTCAAGAATTGACTTGGCATGACCGCCTTCTCCTATTGTTGCGTCAATAAAATGGCGGTTCGGTTTTGGATCTAGTATCTCTAATACTTCTTTAAGGAGAACTGGCGTATGAATCATCAACGTTTATTAAACCCCAAATGATCCCAATTCTCCTGCCATCTTTTCTACCTCTTTCTCTGCCTTTGTCTTATAGGAATGCCAGCGCCCCTCATCCCAAATCTCAATCTTATTGTAAATGCCTGTTACCACAACATTTTTTTGGAGCGAAGCGTACGTCTTGAGGTAATCCGGGACAAGGACTCTGCCTAAACGATCCAGTTCCACTTCTGATGCGCCGGCAAGCATTGCGCGGGCAAATCCTCTCGCTTCCGCCTGTGCGATAGGGAGCTTACCTAACTTGTCTGCCAAAACCTCCCACTCGCGCATGGGGTAAAGCCAAAGGCATCCATCCAGGCCCCGTGTAATTACTCCCTGACGCCCCAAATCGCGGCGAAATTTTACGGGGATCGCGAGACGCTTTTTGATATCTATTGAATGGGTATATTCTCCTATAAACACGTTGATACATAAGGGGGTGGATAAACGGAGGCATTAAGCTCTCTTTACCTCCGGTTATCCACAATATTAGATACTTTTCCCCATTTTTATCCACAATCTTCCACTTACTTCCCATCTTACCCCACTTCGATCACTTTTACAATACCCTCAAAGAATATATCCATAAAACTCAAAAAATAAAGCCCCATAAAGAAATTTCTCTACCGTCAACTAAAAAATCCCTTTACAGGGCTTCTAAAAGAGGTTGTGGATAAGTTTTCACTATTTATTATTTCTCACACCGCAAAAAAGGTGTATCTCAATGAGACGAAGCGCTATAAAGGTCTTGTGAGGTAAAGGTTATTTTATCTCCTTTTTTAAGATCACCTCTAATAATTTTCTCTGCTATCAATGTTTCAACCGTGTCCTGCATGAGGCGGCGCATGGGGCGTGCGCCGTATTCGGGGTCAAATCCTTCTTGAGCGAGGTACTCCGTAAGGCCCTCACCCGAAACAAAGGTAATTGCATATTCCTTTTTAAGGCGGGAGGCGAAATCCCTTAAGAATAATTCCGCAATCGCTTTTAATTCTACCGCACCCAATGGTTTAAAGGTTACAATCGCGTCAAATCGGTTTAAAAATTCTGGACGGAATAACGCGTGTTTTTGTAAATAATCAAGGAGTTCGTGGTCAAATTTAGCCAAACCCACATCCTTAATATGCGTGCGAATATATTCTGATCCGGCATTTGATGTAGCGATAATAATCAAGTGGCGAAAATCAACTTTCAATCCTTTCGTGTCAGTCAAAATTCCCTCGTCTAACACCTGCAAAAAGAGATTCAAGATGTTTAGGTGTGACTTTTCTATCTCGTCTAGAAGCAATACGGTATAGGGACGCTTTCTCACCTCTTGGGCAAGGCCGTCAATCAAGCGGTTTACGTCCTCAAGGTTTTGGTATTCCGACATGTCAAAACGAATCATTGAGTCTTCCCTTCCGAAATAGAGCGCGGCTAATGCTTTTGCCGCGGTGGTTTTCCCCACCCCGGTGGGACCAAGAAAGAGAAAGCTGCCGATGGGACGTTCGGGCGCGCGAATCCCTGCACGGGCGCGCTTTAAGGCCTTGGCGATAGAACTTACTGCTTCTTCCTGGCCAATTAAGCGTTCGTGCATCACCTCTTCAAGGCGCAAGAGCTTTCCTTTTTCTTCTTCACTAAAAGCGCCCATGGGAATACCGGTCCGTTGAGAAAGCAACTCAATAATATCAGGAGGTTCAAGAATTGCTCTTTGTTTCTCCTTAATGAAGGAGACTGCCTCTTCCAAGAGGTTAATATCCCGCCGAGGCCGCGGCACCTCAAGAGAAAATCGATCGGCAAGATCAATAAGTTTCTTAAGCGAAAGGTAGGGAATAAATACTCTTTCTCGCTTTTCAATTAAATGTGCCACTTCTTGTAAGGCAATGAGGGTATCGTGTTGCGAGAGTTCCTCAACTGTTACATTTGCAAATTCGCTTACAATATCAGCCCGAGGGGTAATCCGGGAAGAGTAAAATCGCGGAGTGCTTGTGGCAACCACTTGCGAGTGATTAGACTGCAAAAACGGGACAAGCACGTCCGAAATCTCCGGAAATGCAGGATCAAGGAGCCGGTGAATGTGCTCAATGCTTAAGACAATATTTCCCGCATAAAGTGCCTCATTAAAGATTGCTTCAAGTCGTTGGCGAAGTACGCCGGAATTTTCAACCCCCGCAAGTAATGCGTCCGTATTGAGCCAGACGAAGCGCTTAAAAGCAAGTTCAGGAAGCGCCCGTCCCGTTTCAATCAGCTTCTCAAGCCCCATGAGCACGAAATCCTTTCCCACTCCTTCTTCGCCTACTAAAAGCACGTTGTTTCTCCCGTTCTGTGCCAGAATGCGTTCGGCAATCTCAATATGCCGCTTATATATTGCAAAGAAAAAATGTTCATCTAGGGTTAAGGGGTAATCCTTTCGTTCCTTTGCAAATTTATCTAAATTCGGGGTGTAGCCCGACGCCCAATTCATGCCAACCGGAATGACCCGATCCATTGATTCTTTGCGCCAAAATTTTGTCCGAATTTCTTCCTCACGCTGGTGAGAGCCAAACCATTCGGTGAGCGCTGTAATATCATCCTGGCTTATGTTATTTGCGTCAAGGAGTTTTTCGCTCCGCCAATCAAAGCCTAACCTTTTCCAAAGAAACTGGTCAAGATCGCTCACCCTCATGTTGCGAAGCGTTTTTGCCCGTTGGGAGAAGAAAAGTTCAACAATAAATACGCCAACGGATACACTCCCTATAATAAGCCCGGCTCCGAGAGCCTTTTGGGAGTTTAGCCCTAATACCACCAAAAAAACCGCAAGGAGGAAAAAAATAAGTTCTATCACAAAACGCAATGCCCTCATAAAAGTAATAGTATGCTTTCAAAGAAGGCATACCCTAAAATAAGCGGCAGAAAAAGCCAGAGGAGTAAGAAAAAAATACCGATAAAAAAAACGAGAAATGCGCTTACGAATCCTATCATAATCGTAATCCCGCGCATGAATGCCCCAAGGAGAGAGCCAACGACGCGCGAAGAAAGGTTCCAAAGGAACTTACGAATAAGGCTCGTATCCTCAAATCGCACCGCCACCAAGTGCCATGGACGAAAGAACGTAGCTAAATGATAGCGAATACCAAAAATGTTAAAGGGAAAGGTCAGAAAATTCCTCCATATCTCCGCGATCTGGATGGGCGCTTCGTGGTAATACCACTTAATAAATTCGGCAAACAGCATGATTATAATTTCATCGTTCGCTTAACACTCTCCAATGTTTCCTGGGTAATATGTCCTGCTTTTTTGTCGCCTTCGCGTATGATGTCTCCCACAAGATCTCTTTTCGCTTTTACGGCCCTGTAGCGATCACGAATGGGACTAAGAAAGAGGTTTATTGCCTTGGCAAGTTTCTCTTTTGCCTCTATATCCCCTACTTCTCCTTTTTCGTAGCGCCTTTTTAATTCTTCCACTTCTTTTTTATTCTCATTAAAAAGATCATGGTAGATAAAAAGAGGATTCCCCTTCACGTGGCCCGGGTCACTGGCATGGACACGAGTGGGGTCGGTATACATGCGCATCACTTTTTCTTTTATTACTTTTTCATCGTCAAGTAAAAAAATTGCGTTATGCAAGCTCTTTGACATTTTTTGTTTTCCGTCTGTGCCCACAAGCGTACCTGCTTCTCCAACTAAAGGTTCAGGTATCGTAAGGGTTTTCCCATAGAGATCGTTAAACTTTTGGGCAATGTCCCTTGCATATTCCACGTGGGCTTTTTGATCCTTTCCCACCGGAACCAAGTCAGCGCGGGGTGATAAAATGTCCGAAGCCATAAGCACCGGGTATCCCAAAAGTCCGTAAGTAAGCGAATTTCCCTGTGTTAATTTCTCTTTCAGTGCGGGCTGACGTTCAAGCACGGAAACAGGGGTAAGCATACCTAAAATGAGTGCTATTTGGGGTATGGCAGGAATATGTGACTGGACAAAAAACGTTACCTTTTTTTCATCAAGCCCCACGGCTAGATAGAGACGCAAGAGCTCTTCAATGTTGGTTTTAAGACGACCTGTATGCCCCGCATGGGTCGTTAGCGTATGCAAATCCGCAAGCATGATAAACGTATCATACTCATCCTGTAATTTTACTCTGTTTTTGAGCGAGCCTACGTAATTGCCCAAGTGAAATTGGCTCTCGGTAGGCCTGTCGCCGGTTAAAATTCGCTTTCTCACGATTATCTATCGTATCAAAATTTCCCCTTGTTTGCAACAAAAAAACTCCTGCTACTGCACAGTTGCACAACCTCCTTTTTGCGACCCCCCTGTGCAGGAGCCAGTGGTTAAGCCATTTCTTGGCTATCCAATAATTTCAAAGGGTGGTTGGGAAAGGTGCTCTTTTCGTATTTTTGGAACAGTAGAGGCATCATAATTCTTACACCACTCCCTCGCCTCTTTGGCATGTCGCCAATTACGCGTCTGCCAAGATACCAGGCTTATAGTGAAGGAGTTATTCATAATTTTTTATTACTGCCTCATAATTAAAAGGAATATAGGATGCTCGCTTGCCAAGGAAATACTGTGAGAGAGCACGGACTTGATACTCAATACACTTTTTAGTTTCTCTCCATCCTCCATCCCATAAAATTTTTTGGTTAAGCCGTTCGTATATTGCCGCAACCACCTTTCTCTTTCCCCCGGTTGAAAGTTAATACTCCGTGAGATTAATTAATTTAAAATTTTCATTTCCTTCTAAATTTCTATTAAGAAATAATGGAAAAAGAACAGAATCCACGAGTGGCACCCTAAATTCTTCTATTACAT
Organism: uncultured Candidatus Saccharibacteria bacterium; assembly: GCA_964436845.1. Classification (GTDB taxonomy): domain Bacteria; phylum Patescibacteriota; class Minisyncoccia; order 2-01-FULL-47-10; family JBBTYX01; genus CAYTEF01. The sequence continues at coordinate 635 of CAYTEF010000027.1, read as the reverse complement.
CCAAAACTAAAGCGGGTTTTCCATACCGTTCGCTATGGTAAAGTCCAAGAAAAGGATCAAGTCCCACATAAAGACAGGCTCGCTCTATTTCATTGTAGAGTATGCCGTAGCCGTAATTTAATACAGAGTTAAATTTATCTCGGCCTTGTGGTTTTCTCCCTGGAAACGAATAGATTTTTTTGAGTGCGGAAAAATATTTATCGGCTATATAGCCTTCTATACCAAATAGGGGAAGGCAAGAACAATTCTTTCCCCTGAACTTCGTATACGAGTACCGTAAGTGTCTATGAGTAGATCCATAATCGTTGTATTTATACAACTCCGCTAGAACCTTTTTCCAGCAGGAGACGAACTAATTGCCGCGCCGCAGGCGCGGCAGGGAACCCAGCCCCAGCGCGGCTCGCGCCGCCTTTGGCGTCGCTCCAAAGCCAGCAAAATTTCCTTCATTTTTTGGGGTCTGGGCGCGCGCGATTTTTTCAATTAAGGAAGGGAAATTTTGCTGGCTTTGGGTTCTTTGCTTGTCGCAAAGAACGAGCCGCTTCCCACCCCCAATCCCGCCTTGCGGCGGGATGCAGACGGAGCGGAAATTCCCTCTCCCTCGAACCCTCTTCCTTTCCGCTCCGTCTGCGGGAGAA
>CAYTEF010000026.1:0-10436 GCA_964436845.1 uncultured Candidatus Saccharibacteria bacterium | reverse complement strand
TTGGGGCAGTCCTACTCATCAAGCCACCAGCTTGCTGGTGGTGTCTAACTATTTTGGGTGACGTTTGGAGACCGTCCGTGAGTGCCACCAAAGAGCGCGGTCATCACTTGAGTCTGGAAGGAAAAATGAGAACGTTGGCTGCAGGAGAGATTTACCGGAATGGGTTGGCAGAGAAAATAATTTTTTCCGGCGGGAAGACCGCAGGAAAAGAATGGCCGTCTGAAGCCGAATCAATGACGAAGTACTTAAAAAAGAAATTTCCAGAGATACCAGATGAGGTGATAATTATAGAGGGGGAGTCTTTTGATACGCCTGAAAATGCCGAAAAAGTAAAAGAGCTTTTGGAGAAATACGGTATTAATAAAATTGCCCTTACTACAAGCGGTTTCCGTCTAGAACGCTCCCGGATACTTTTTGAGAACGAAGGCTTAGAGGTACGTGGTTTTCCGGCAGAGGAATTTTTGCAAAAAAGAACTTCGGTCATACGGGCTTCAGGGTCACAGCTATCAAATTACGAAACATTTGTTGAGAATTATATGGGTTCAAAAAAACAGAAATGGGAAAATATAAAAGAAGCGATTCTTCGAGGACTGCTCATTATTGATGCCAAAGGGCGTATACCAAGAATCGCAACCTCGATAATAAGAAAGAAGTACGATGGATAAAGCAAAAATTATCCGCATGACATTCTCTATAATCCGGTAATTCCGGTGGTACCAAAGACGGAAAAACAGCTTAAAATGAAGAAAATCCGTGCGTAACAGTATTTAAAGTTTCATGGGTCGCGAGAGCTACTGCATAATCCATGGGGGGTCGTGAGTAAAGAGCAGTATTGTCATGGGAAAGTGAAGTCGCCAAAGCCTTTTTGACCTTCCCCTACGCTTGGCGGGAAGAAGGTTATGAAAAAAATTTTCACCCTTTGTGTAATATACCAGCATCCCCGGGTGCTTTTGGGGATGAAAAAACGGGGATTTGGAGCGGGAAAGTGGAATGGTTTTGGGGGTAAGGTATTGCCTCAAGAAACAATTATTGAGGGTGCCGTGCGGGAAATAAAGGAAGAATCGAATATTGATGCAGCAAAATTAAAAGAGGCGGGCGTTATTGAATTTGAATTCAAGGGAAACTCAGAGCTCCTTGAGGTTCATATCTTTGGCGTTGAACAATTCAAGGGCAAGCCGACCGAAAGCGAGGAAATGAAACCGCGATGGTTTGACATAGATGAGATTCCTTTTGAAGATATGTGGCCGGACGACAAATACTGGTTTCCGTTATTCCTGAGGGGGAAAAAATTCAAGGGGAAATTCCTTTTTGGAAAATCAGACCTCATCCTTGAGAAAGAATTGAGAGAAGTTAAAGAGATATAATTTTTCTTTCGCAAAAAGCGGATGTATCTTATGGAGAATCGCGAGAAACAAAAAATATTTTCTTTTGAGGGTGCGCCGGTGCCGGAAATTACGTGGAAAACTCCGGAGCTCGTTGAGCGTGAGACAGGCGAAATTTTCAGAACGGCGGAGCGTTTCGCAAAGAATAAAAAGGAACGCACTGATATTGCATTGCGTATTTTTGAATCGTTAGCGAAAGGGAAGTTGGAAAATTTGTCAGAAAATCTGTGGCAGGTTCTTGAAAACACCGATTCATATAGAATTCAACCCGGCGATTTTGATACCGTTCGTGAGCTGACACGCACGAACGGGAGAGATTTTGATTTCCATAAGAGACGTATTCTTGGGGGTGAACCGGTGCCGGCCCCTACCATTGTCATATACGACGGGATTGCTCATAAAGTTGGGGGGGAATACCCGCTTGATGATTGCCCGGGCACTTAGTGTCCAGCCAAAGGTAGTCATCGCGCGCCTTGAAGCAAGAGATGCTCAAGCGGGGCTGCCGGAGCTTGACTTGCCCGCGTTTGAGGAAGTCGTCGGTTTTTATGAAAAGTGGGCGCGTCATTACGCGGATCGGGCGGCCTTTTATCAATCGCTTAAAAGGCTATCCGAGGAAGCGGCAAGCGGAGAGCAGGTTTTTTTATATCAAAAACTTGCTGACGTGTATTATGGATTTGAGTATCCTCCAACCATCGGAGAATTTGTAGAAAAAGCGCACGAGATGAATGCGATATGAATTTTGCAGCTTCTCCATGAATTATAAAAAACATTTACACAGGAAAATTTAAAGGAAAATCCTGCAAGGTTCGCCCATGAGCGTTCCCTTCCAACTTTGGAAGTCGGACTTCTAAAAATATAATAGAACAAAAAATTTGACGAATGGGGAAAACTATTGTATCGTGCGTATAGCACATTTGTAAGGAGGACCACGGTTATGACAGCATCGGTTGAAGCGCGTGTAAAAGGGATTATTTGTAAACAACTTGGCATGAATGAGGAGGAGATTACATTAGATAGCCGCCTCGTTCATGATTTAGGGGTGGATTCGTTGGACATGATTGAAATAATCATGGCGCTGGAAGAGGAATATGATATGGAAATCCCGGACGAGGATGCGGAAAAGTTTCGCACCGTTCAGGATTTGATCGGTTACATTGATTTTCCTTTAGGGCCGGAGGCGGCATAATGTGGCGTCTCTGGCAAAGAAGGATAAGAGCTCTGCGCGTAAGCCAGAGCTCTGTTCTATTTGACTTTTTAGCGAAGGTGTGGCAATATGGATGACTATGTTTCGGCTTTCGCATCAAAATACTATCGGACTTTTAGGGGTTATTTTATCCTTAACGCTCGTGGCAGGATTTATTGTCTATCCTGCCTTATTTAATAGGATTTCAGAGTTTAGTAAAAGCAAGTTTCACGTGGAAATAGGAACGCTTACCATGCCTTTTCACTTAGGACTTGATTTACAGGGGGGCACGCATTTGGTATATGAGGCAGATACGTCGCAGGTAAAAGGCATTACGCCGGACGAAGCGATGGATGCGGTAAGAGATACCATAGAGCGGCGCGTTAACTTATTCGGGGTTGCAGAGCCCCTTGTACAAATCGCGAATTCTGGCGAATCTCGGCGGCTTATTGTTGAGCTTGCGGGAGTTAAGGATGTTAGTCAGGCGATTAAGCGTATCGGAGAAACCCCTTTTCTTGAATTTCGCGAAGAGGGGCCCGATGCGAAGCCTAATGATATTTCATCCTTTGTACCCACCGAGCTTAATGGTTCCTACCTTACACGCGCGCAGGTACAGTTTGACCAGACGACAAATGAACCCCTTGTAGGGCTTGAATTTAACGCTGAGGGAGGAAAAATTTTTGAGGAGATAACGAAGAGAAATTTTAGTAAACCCCTTGCCATATTCCTTGACGGTTTCCCTATTTCGGCACCTACCGTTCAGAGTGTCATCACCGGAGGCCAGGCAGTCATTACGGGAAAATTTAGCTTTGAAGAGGCAACCGCGCTTGCCAGAAGCATGAATGCGGGAGCGCTACCCGTTCCCATTAAGCTCATCGCTCAAAGTACCATAGGAGCATCTTTAGGGCAGGAGTCGTTAGAAAAAGCATTATATGCGGCATTTTGGGGTTTTGGCATATTGGCATTCTTTATGATCGGCTACTATCGCTTTTCCGGCCTTATCGGGATTGCCGCACTCCTCATTTATATTGGGTTTATGCTTACATTCTTTAAAATTATTCCCGTGACACTTACCCTTGCAGGCATCGCGGGGTTTATTTTATCTCTTGGCATCGCGATTGATGCAAATATCTTAATTTTTGAGCGGATGAATGAGGAATTAGCGCGGGGCAGGTCGTTGGAATCCGCCATTCGCGAAGGTTTTTTGCGCTCATGGACATCTATTCGCGACGGAAATGTTACCACCCTTATTACGGCTTTCATCCTTTACTGGATTGGGTCAAGCTTTGTCCAGGGGTTTGCCTTTACTCTCACCATAGGAATTCTTTTGAGTATGTTTACCGCTGTTTTCGTGTCGCGCTTATTTCTTGAGGTACTTGCCGGTACGAGAATAAACAAAAAAGCATTTATTTGGAAATCAGGCTTATGGCAGTCATAAAATATAAAAAATTTTTCTACCTTCTCTCCTCAATCCTCATTTTGGCAAGTATTGCCATGTTCTGGCAGTATCCGGCACCCGCTTCCATTGAATTTACCGGCGGGTCGCTTCTGGAGGTAACCTATGAAAATAAGGTCCCTCTAGTAAATGACATTGCGGATGTTTTTTCAGGGGAAGCTTTTAAAGACGTGCAAAGCCTAAGAGGCGTGACGGTTCAAAAGATTGAGGATAAAAATTTTTTACTGCGATTTGGCCCTGCTGATGAGGAACTTCATCAAAAAATTCTTTCCTCACTTTCCGGCGCAAAGGAGATTCGGTTTGAAACGATTGGCCCTGCCATAGGCGAAGAATTAAAAAGAAAAACTCTTTGGGCACTAGGTGCTGCTATTTTGGGTATGTTCTTTTATGTGGGAGTTGTCTTTCGTAAAGTGGGGAGGGAGGTGCGCTCCTGGAAAATGAGTCTTATGGCAATTATAGCTCTCGCGCATGACATTATTATCATGTCAGGGGTTTACATGATATTTGCTCATTTCTATGGGTTTGAAGTTGGTCTTGTTTTTATTACAGCTCTTTTGACCATATGGGGATATTCCATTAACGATACAATCGTAGTGTTTGACCGCATAAGAGAAAACCTCTTAAAAGAGGGTAAAAAGGACGCGGAGGAGATTTTTGGCATGAGTATTAGCCAGACGATAGGCCGTTCTATCAATACTTCCCTTGCGGTCTTTATTCTCCTTTTAGCACTTGCTCTTGTGGGTCCGACGCCGCTTTTACCCTTTATCCTGCCGCTTTTAGTCGGCGTGGTGGTGGGAACATATTCTTCCATATTCATTGCCACTCCTCTTCTTTCAGAAAAGTTGGGAAAGGGATATTGACTTTAAGTTATATCCATTGTATAGTTATTTTATGGATTTTAGCTCATTAGCTCAAAAAGTAAAAAATACCCTTAAAGCGTTGCCCACTCGTTATCAAAAAGTGGTACAGGCACGATACGGCATTACCGAGAATCCAAAAACCTTAGAAGATATTGGGGAACATTTTGGGGTGACAAGAGAACGCATCCGCCAAATGGAAGTTAAAGCTCTTGAGGATTTGCGATCGGAAGTAGAAGGGGAACTCGTCCCTTGTTTTCATTTTGTTTCCTCGGCCATAGAAAGGGAAGGCGGCGTAGTAGCCGAGCCCCATTTTTTAGATACCTACGGGAAAGATGAGAAAGGAGCGCTCCTTTTGACTCTCTATTTGGGAGAGGATTTTTTGCGAGGTCCGGCAACGCTTCATTTTCATCACCATTGGTATATGGATGAAGGAATCAGAGGCAAAGCATTAGAGGAATTAAGAAATCTCATGAGTCATTTGGAAAAGAAAAATGCTCTCCTTCCCGAAAAAGATCTAAAAGCGCATATAAGCAATCCAAAGTTTTTGCGAATTTCTAAAGTTATCGCATTAAGTCCTTTGGGGGCTTATGGCCTTACGCATTGGCCGGAAGTTATGCCAAAGGGAGTTAAGGATAAGGCTTATATTGTGCTCAAGCAAGCGCAAAAGCCCCTGCATTTTCTGGAAATTACCGCTCGCATCAACAAGTTAGGCGTGAACGGCAGAAAGGCGTTAAAACAAACCGTGCATAATGAACTCATTAAAGATGATCGCTTTATCTTGGTTGGGCGCGGGTTATACGGCCTTAGTGAATGGGGATTTCGTGAGGGAACGGTAAAGGACATTCTTAAATCCATTTTTAAGGAAAAGGGCACTCCTCTTGCCAGGGAAGAAATTATTCCCTTAGTCCTTAAGGAGCGGTTTGTGCAGGAAAATACAATCCTCTTAAATCTCAATAACGGGGGGGATTTTAATCGTTTAAGAGACGGCAGATATACCTTAAAACGTTAGCAGTTCATGATTGTTGATCTATTATGTCATCACCCATGAGTTGCTATTATGAGCTTCAGAGAGGTTATTGCATTATCATTTAGTCTTTTATGGCAGTGGGATTGGCTTATTTTACCATTGGCTTCTTTTCATGTTGCCTGGTATATCTGGGTGATGTGGCGCGACCTTAAAATGGCTGAAGAAGAATATGAGCAATTTGTGTTCTTGCGTATCCATGTGCCTCGCGAAATAGAGTCAACTCCCAAGTCAATGGAGCAGGTGTTCCATAGTATCCATGGAATGGTAGGATTTGTGAGAACCGCTGATAAAATTATTTGGCGGGATCGTCAGCCGTGGTTTTCTATAGAAATGGTGGGGATGAACGGAAGCCTCTATTTTATCGTGGTAGTTGAAAAAAAGCGGCGATCGGTGCTTGAAGCCGCGTTTTATTCCGAATACCCGGACATTGAAATTGAGGAGGTGGAAGATTATACGCTTACCCTTCCCTTAGATATTCCCAATGAGGATTGGACGATGAGAGGATATGATTTTGTGCTTGGAGAGGCGGATATTTGGCAATTTAAAACTTATACGGACTGGGAAATTGAAAAAGAGATTGAGGCGGGACGAAAGATTGATCCTATCGCCCAGTTTGCAGAAGCTTGCTCGGGACTGAAGCCGGGTGAGATGCTTTGGATCCAGCTTGTTATTTCACCCGTTGCGAGTAATGAAAGAGAGTGGATGAGGAAGGCCCAGGCGGCCAGGAGGGAATTTGATCGTCGTTCAGGGAAAGGCAAGGGCACGGGTGAGCAGGTAATGGCAGGCGTAGATGATTTCTTTCGTATTATTGCGGGGCAGGAACTTCCGCCAGACGACAAGCCAGAGGAAAAATTGCGATTTCCTACCACCCTTGAAGTTTTGGCGGTGAAAGCTCTTGGAAGTAAGCTTGAGCGGCCGGTGTTTGATATTAACTTTCGCGGCATGTATATTGCCCAACGGGACATTTATTCGCGTTCTCGCCATGCGCTGCTTCGTGGCTTTGTCCGTCCTTTCGCTGATTTTACCAATAATTATTTCCGGTTTCACGAGTATACAGAAACACGCGTAACGCAGTTCATGCATTTTTTCCCGGAGACACGCATTGATATCAAACGGCGAAGGTTTCTATGGTACTATCGCATGCGATTTTTGCGCCAGGAGGAAACGGAATTTACGGATGTGATGGGATTTGCATTTGGTAAGGAGAATCTTATTTACCGACTCAACACACTTGAACTTGCAACCATATTCCACTTCCCGGGGAGAGAGGTTGGGGCCCCGGGCTTACGGCGTTTGCCATTTAAGAAAACAAAAGCACCAGTGGAGTTACCAACAGTATAATATAGTTTTTATTCTCTTATGCACATCCTTCCCTTCGGGAAAACCACATTCCGCAACGAAGAAAAAATATTCGGCATCAAGGAGGACGACCGACGTCGCCACTTCTATGTGCTGGGGAAAACCGGTACGGGGAAAACCACTCTGCTTCGCAACATGGCTATTCAGGACATTAAAGAGGGCCGCGGGTTAGCCGTGGTGGATCCGCACGGAGAATTGGTTGAATTTCTTTTGGAAAATATCCCCTCGCATCGGTTAAATGACGTAATATATTTCAACCCGGCGGATATGGCAAATCCCGTGGGATTTAATCCCATAGAAGTGGTTGACCGCGACTATCGGCACCTGGTCGCGTCAGGACTCATGGGAATTTTTACAAAAATTTGGGCAAACGTGTGGTCCGCCCGCATGGAATACATTTTAAATCACGCTATTTTAGCACTTATTGAGATGCCCGGATCCACTCTCTTGGGCATTCAGCGTATTTTAGTGGATGAAGATTTTCGCAACCGGGTATTGAGTCACGTGACGGATCCGGTCGTTAAGGCATTTTGGGTCAATGAATACGAGCGCTGGCAGCCCAGCTTCAGGAACGAAGCAATCGCTCCTATCCAGAATAAAGTGGGTCAATTTTTGGCAACGCCCCTCATTCGTAACATCGTTGGCCAGTCAAAAAGCACCCTTGATCTTCCGGAGATTATGAATACGGGAAAAATCCTTTTGATTAATGTGGCGAAGGGACTCGTAGGAGAAGATAATTCCATGCTCCTTGGCGCCATGTTTATTACTAAACTCCAGCTTGCCACCATGGAGAGAGTGCGTATTCCGGAAGAAGAGAGAAGAGATTTCTATTTATACGTGGATGAGTTTCAAAATTTCGTCACTGATTCGTTTGCGTCCATTCTTTCCGAAGCTCGTAAATATCGGTTAAACCTTATTGTCGCCCATCAATACATAGCGCAATTGGTAACGAATGATTCTACAAAAGTGCGAGACGCGGTTTTTGGCAACGTCGGCACCATTGTATGTTTTCGTTGCGGAGCAGGGGACGCCGAGTTTCTGGAAAAAGAATTTACCCCGGAATTTACCATCCTTGATCTGGTAAATACGCCAAACTATAACATCTGCCTGCGGCTCATGATTGACGGCGTGATGCGCGAGCCCTTTTCCGCGCAGGTACTTCCCCCGATGAAATTGCCAGGCACGGAAAAAAATAAGGAAAAAGCAATAGCCCTTTCCCGCAGCCGTTATGGCATGCCGCGAGAGGAAGTGGAAAAAAGGATTAATCGCTGGTCGGGAGTAATGGAGGAAGATGTAGTTTCTGATGAAGAGTTGCGAAGAGTGGTGTTAGCCGCTCCGCAGGCAACGCCCCCACCCAAGAAAAAAGAAATGTACCAAGCCCCCTGCACGCGTTGCGGGAAAACGGCAGTTGTTCCCTTCAAGCCCAAAGAGGGGTTGCCGCTTTATTGTGATACCTGCTTAAAAATAGTAAAAGGGAAGGAAGGCCTTCCCTTAAAGGACAGAAAGGACGTTGATCTTTCTGGACTGAAGGATATTTTAGGGAAAGCGAGAGAATAGCTTATAGGATTTACATTTACCATTCTAAAAGCTAACTCCTAAAAGCTCGTCATACTATCGGCGCTGGGGCTTCGGGCCCCTTTTTTGAATCATCATCCGAACTTATGCTCTTCCCCTTGTCTTCCCATTCGGCTAACTCTTTCCCCTCCTGCTTATAGAGATCTTCCATTTTTTCAATCGGAATGGCATAGTTTTTTCGCGTATGGTCTCTTACTTTTTCTCGATTGGTTGCGAATTCGGGTTCAAAAACAGGCAGCGTTTCTGCCGAAAAAGGATCAAATGTTTGTCCGTCAATTGCCATTTTGGTATAAAATTCACGCACGCCTAAATTTACAATGTCGTCCGCGACAAAAATAGGCGTTAATTCCTGTGCCAGCGTTGCCGCATCCTCGCCCCCCACGCGAAAGATGACAATGTTCCCGGTATTTCCCAGCACGGTTGTTTTTATCTCTGCGCTTAACTGGCCTAAATACTGGTGCGCCACGGTCATACAGACGCCGTATTTTCGTGATTCAGAAAAAAGGTTTGCCAGCGTATTTGTCATGAAGTTCTGAAACTCATCTATGTAGATGTAAAAATCAAGTCTCTTTTTTTCGGGCAGATAAGCGCGCGCGAGACCCGCTTGGTAAATTTTAGTAATGAACATGGAGCCAAAGAAGTTTGCATTTTCTTCGCCGATTTTTCCTTTAGAAAGATTAATCAAAATAATTTTTTGCGTGTTCATTATTTCCTCAAAATCAATCTTATTTTCCACTTGCGCAAAAATGTTGCGGAGGAGGGGATTAGACAGGAATTCCGAAAGCTTATTCACCAAGGGAATAATCGCCTCATTGTCAAAACGCTCTGACCAGTCGGCAAATTCAATGGCCCAGAATCGTTTTACCATGTCGTCTTGAATAAATTGCACCACCTTTTGTCGGTAGTTTCTGTCGGTCAAAAGCTTAATCATGCCGTTGACCGTCGCTTCCGGATAGTCAAGCATGGCAAGGGCAACGAAGCGAAAGACGTGCTCCAATCGCGGTGTCCAGTTGGCGCCAAACTGCTTTTTCATCACTTCAATTAGCCCCTGCGTCACAAGGTATTTATCCTCCTTTTTAATGTTTGACAGCGGGTTAAATGAAACAGGAAAATTATAATCAGCGGGATTAATTAAAATGGTATCGTTAATGCGGTGTTCAGGAACCGCGTCTAAAATCGCCTCCACTAGATCGCCGTGGGGGTCTATTACACACACTCCATGGCCGTAGTACACGTCCGACCGGATAAGGAGCTCCAAGAGTTTTGACTTTCCCACGCCGCTTTTCCCTATAATATACATGTGGCGTCGGCGGTCCGCGCGTTTAATGCCAAAAACGTAGCGTTTTTCCTCGAGGGTCGCTTTATAGTTAGTGATGCCAAAGAAAGAAACGTCCTTTGGCTCTATCATTTTATAGCGCGGGAGTTCCGGCGGAGGAGGCGCTTTTCTTGCGACCTCAATTTCCCGCTTTATGGGCTGTCCGCTTCGTTGACCGTCCATAGAATAATATGCTACCATAACAAGAATTAAGAAGCAAGAATTTGTATTAGTCCACCATACTTTGGACTCTTGAGGGGTTAGTGATGGTTGTAATGA
>CAYTEF010000025.1:0-10635 GCA_964436845.1 uncultured Candidatus Saccharibacteria bacterium | reverse complement strand
TCCATGCAGTACTTGGTTCCATTCGGTATAGCCTGGCACCAGTTGGAAGAGCACTGCTCACGCATAGAGCATAACGCGCCATTGGGTTTTAGTGTTGGCACGGGTGGAGGGGGAGAGGGCGGAACAATATTTCTCTGGCACTGCTGGAAGTGGTCTTTAGTAAGGGCGTTCCCAATGTTCCCTGCACTTGCAACATCGTGAATCATGGAAGCGTTATACCCAAAGGAGATAAACTCTCCCCCCGTGATATTTAACCAGTGGAGCATGTTATCCTCGCCTACCACATACACGGGGTTGGTTCCTGTCTGGCGCACGAGAGTTCCCACGCGATGTCCATTCCAATAGGGCAGGTTGAGGGTTTGGTTTATAATCACCTCTCCTTCCGCGTAACAGTCACGTTCTTGGGGTGAAACCACAATCACCTCTTCCCAGCGAAAGTTATTCGCATTGAACGTCGCCTCGTTATACACCCATCGCCTCTTTCCCCCCTTGCAGGAAGTACACCTTCGCATCGTCAACCGCGCGAATGAGCGTTCCCGCGGGATGCCACGTGGATGCGGCGGGGTTGGAGAGTTTGAAACCGGAATGCTGGTTAGCCCTGCCCGTACATTTTCCCTCCTCAAAGGTATCACAGGGCAGGTCGCTGTGGTACTGGAAACGCATATTGCCTGTGAAGGGAATTAAGTCTCCTTTTTGGCATGTTTGACCTGGATGCCCTTGTATATGTATATGTGCATAACTTCCATTAAACCACGCCGGGGCTGCAAGAGTCCCTAAAACTTCACCTTTTACTACACGGGCTCCGTGAAGAACTTTGCGTGCACCAAAATGCAAAATTCCCAAGGCGCCGCCGCTATCAAGCTCTATACAGATGCCGTCACTTGCACCTTGTTGAGAAGTAAAATGGCGAATAGTCCCATCCCCGGGCGCAACCACTTCCTTTCCAGTCGATGTCCAAGCATCACCAATACAACCGTTAGTCCCTACTGAGTTTGACCCGATCGTTAAATCGAGAACAGGCGCAAGAGAATGTTCCTTGGGGCCATTATACCCTCTGCATACCGTCCACGTCTGTCCGGGACCAAAGGGTAATCCAATGGTTCCCGCGGCGTGTGCGCGAACAACAAATACAAGCGTTATTAACAACAAGATAAGTTGATACAACATTACTATACCTCCGTAGGTTAAAGGTTAATGAACAGCTTGCCCCTTTGCCATGCCTTCTTTAAGCCATGACCGATTCCTTTCTTTTGATTGAATTTTCAGAGAGCAAGATTACCCTCCCTACTTTCTCTGTTCTTTCAGGGAAAGTAGGGAAGATAAAATTTGATAGAGTTGATCGATTTTCCCCTTAAACTTTTATTGAACTTTTTTTCTAGATCCTTCAATGTACTCCCCTGTTCCTCCATTTATATTTACTGTATATTTTTCGCCATAACCATTCGCAAAAGTTATGGCTAAAATTGGATCTTCTTTAAATAAAAAACTTGCTGATTCAACCCACCATTGTCCTCTAACCACTGTGCCAAGCCCCATCCTTTCGGCGTTTTTTGAAATAATATTTGGAGATATTATCTCACCTTCTTCGTTTGCAAGTAAAATACTCGTTTCTCCTAACTCAACCGCAAAAATTTTCTTTCCAGTATTATTATGAGAAATTTCAATATTTACTATATTCGTAGCATATGTATCAGTAATTTTTATAGCTTTGGAGAAATCGAGTGATTCATTTGTGAGATAAATTTCATCACCGAAGGTTATCTCATCCTCTACTCTGTTTCTTTTTAAAATAACGACTTTTTTTATACTTTTAAGAGAGTCTTCAAAAGAATAAACTTCCTTTACCCTTTGAGGGAATTCCTTTTGAATCCCATCATTAGGGGAAGTGATTGGCTCTTGGGGCGGGGTTGGTTCGGTTGGTTCAATTGGTTCAATAGATGTTGGCGGCGTTGGGGTAATCCCATCAGGTTTTGTGTCTTTCTGCCAAAGCAAAACACCACCCGCGATGAGGAGAATACCTATAATAATGATTATGAAAATCGTTGAGCTCTGTTTCATGATTGATTTTTCAGCGCAACCATGCTCTTTGTATCATGGCTAACCTGAAAAATCAATGTGTTTTAAGCTCTGCTTTCGCAGTATATTCGCTTCTTCCCCAAGGGAAAACCATTCTGCGGCAATTCTCAATATGATTGATTAGCGGGATTGATTTTTTTCATGCTCCATCGCGGTAAAGAGTTTCTGAAAATAAGTTAGCGCTTTAGGAAGTTTTTTATAAATCTCTTCAGCAAGAACTTCGTTATACGTATGAACCGTATTATTCCTCACGTTCGCCAATTCAATCCAATAGTCATCATAATCTATCAGTCCTGTATGAAACGCTTCCCGAAGACATGTTTTGGGTGATACACATCTTGTATTATGGTATTCTTCCAAAAACGCTTTTACTGTTTTCCAGGCGAGATCAATTGATAAATTCAATATACTTTTTTGCAACGTTATAGAAATCAGGGGCAACTCTTTTAAAATCAACTACTTCAATTTTATAGAGAAAGGGGGTATTTTCAATATCTTCTTCTATATAAGTCATCGTTGCCGCGGGGATGCTTTTTGGGCCTTCAATGCCCACATCAATATCCGAATATTCATCCCCTCTGTCTTTTACCCTTGAGCCAAAGATAAACACCTTGTAGACATTAAGGTCAAGGTACTTTCCAATAATATGCAAAACCTCTTTTTTTACCTTTTTTTCAGACTCGTGCTCTAATCTCATATTTTGTTAATAGCATAGATGGGATGAGAAATCAATCACTCGTTGTCGGTTGCGGCGGTTCAGGAGGCGGCGGTGGTTTGGGAACATCATCTGCCGCTGATTGTGGCTCTCCTTGCGGTGCTTCTGGTTGCGGTTGAGGTTGCGGAGACTGCAGTTGAGTTTCGCTTGTCGCTTTTGGGATCGTGATGGTAAATTCACTTCCCTTCCCCGCCCCCGCGCTTTAGACATTAACGCGTCCGCCGTGGTCTTCAATGACGCGGCGGGTGAAGTAAAGGCCTAAGCCTGATCCTTCCGTGGCAAGACGCGCTATTTCTTTGCCTCTGAAAAATTTTTGAAAGAGTTTATCAATATCTTCGGGATTTATGCCAACGCCGGTATCTTTTACTGAAATAAGGATATGTCCGTCGTCCTCGGAAAGTTTCACCCAAATGCCCCCCTCCTTCGTATATTTCACCGCGTTATTTATTATATTTCCCACTGCGCCAGTAAACTTTAAGGGATCAAATTTTATGGCGGTTTCGCCCGAAAGGGTTGATTCAAACGAAAGTGATAATCCTTTCGCTTTCGCCTGATCGTGCATTTCTTCCACTATTTCTTTTACCACCCTCTCCGGATTGCCAATCTGGAAGTTATACGTAAATCCCCCCTCCTTTTCCAGCTTTGAAATATCCAATAAATCATCAATTAACTTCACCATGCGCTGGGAGGAAAGATAAATATTTTCAACGGCTTCCCGTTGCTCGGGTTTTTCCAGTATACCGCCAAAGTCCCCCTTTCGCAGCATATCCGCATATCCTTTAATAGGCGTTAAAGGCGTTCGCAGTTGGTGCGACGCCAAACTCACAAACTCCGTTTTCAACTCGTCAACTTTGCGCAGCTCCTGCATGGATCTTTCCAGTTGCATATTAAGGATTTGAATCTGCTCGCGGTTTTTAATTTCGTTAAGCACACTGCGAATGAGAAGAATGCCAAAGACTATCAAAGCCGCCAGCAATCCGCCCAAAATAAGTTTTTCGCGCAGGGTATTCACCAGAAATATTCCTAAAAACATGAAAAACCATATAGCAAAAATAAAAAGTTCCGTTACGATGATTTTAATGTCAAAAAGATGGTGTCTTGTGATGGCATAAAATATTGATCCCACTAGTATTATAGTTCCAAAACTATCAAAGCCAGCAAACGTATATATACCAAAATTTGGCAGGATAAGGCTGAAGATAACAGGGAATACTGCAAAACCAAATATCCCTATCATCACGTACAGAATTTGAACTTTTTCAATATTTTTTGACTTTCTGTATGCTTCAAGAAAACGAATGAAGAGATACAATGTGGCAAAAATTAAATAAGTAGAATAGTAACGAAACCCTGGCCCGTATTCTCCATCTATAGTTCCAATGAAGATTTGGTTTACCTCCTTAAAAATAAGATTTCCGATATGTGGAATAATTGCGAACGCCGTTGATACAAAGGTTAAAATTATTGTAACGAAAAGCGTGCGTCTATCTTTTAGGAAATAGTGTCCCCACCATAATACAATTATCGGCAGATAGGATCCAATTGAATAATTAAATTTGAATATAGTTAATGATTGAAAATAACCAGTAAGTAAGTTCGTTGTTACCCATAAAGTTGTAATTATAGAAATAAGTAAAAAGAAAAAGTTAGCTCGATTTCTTTCACCTGATAGGAAAATAATTCCCCCAAGGGATAAATTTGCAAAAGCTATAAGAGATAAAAGTATATACTGAATAATTTCCATGTTTCTTTATTATAAACCGTAGTGCCGAGCTAAAAAATATAAAAATATGCGTGAAGGTAGAAACCAGTGAAGTATTGCGACATACCATGCCTCCCTTCCCACTTTGTAACGAAGTTTAGGATTTTCTGATTCAATAATTTGATTGATAAGTTTAGCGACTAGCAGAGGTTCGGCGCCCTTTATCTCATCTTTTTCTATAATATGCAGCGCCCTCTCAAATGATGTTTTGAGGGCGCCGTCTTCTTTAACAAATATTTTACGCGCTTTAGTAAAATTAGTAGACATATCGCCGGGTTCAACTATCACAACCCGAATTCGTGTTCCATATAATTCCATATGGAGAGATTCTGAAACTGCCTCCAACGCAAATTTCGTTGCCGCATAAAAGCCTTGGAATGGAAGGGAAAATCTCCCTGCCAATGAGCTAATATTAATGATCAACCCGTATGATTGTTTACGAAAAATTGGCAACAGATGTTGTATTAGTCGCACGCTTCCAAGAAAATTTCCGTCAATTAAATATTTTATTTCTGCAATTGGCGTATCTTCAATGGGTCCAGCCAAGCCACTTCCCGCATTATTGATAATCACATCTATCCTCCCACAGCATTTGATGATAAACTTCAATACATTTTTGATAGATTCTTCATCGCGCAATTCTAGAGGCAATATGTTGACACGGTCTTTTTGATAACTTTTATTATTGAAAGTAGCTTTGCGGCTAGTTCCAAAAATAATATGTCCCTTTTTAAATAAATAGTCTGCGCAAGCTTCTCCAATACCAGAAGAAGCACCGGTTATAAGAATGACCTTTTGCATGATGAAAAGTTAGAAAGCTGGAAAAAGCCGGCGAACAAGCGCCCTGCCCAAAAACCCCGTGCCGCCGGTGACGAAGACCTGTTTCATGCAATAATTGTACCAAACCGTCGGGAAAAGAAAAGTCCCGCGGAGAGTAAAATCCCGCGGGGTTAAGAACGTTTATGAAAAAGAATGTTAAAGGTTCACGGCGTGATGTCCTTCGTTACATCCGGCGCATCACACCGATAGAGGCGGTTATTATACCAGTACTCGGCACCTTGCCTCACTCCCTCGGTACCAGGCTGTCCGCAGTGAGAGGAGACATGGACACAGTAGAGCTTGTTTTCGGGTCCAAGCGCGATCTGGCCGGACTGGCAACTTTCAGGGTTTGGGGTAGTCTCTCCATAGAGGAGAGGCTTTTCGGGTTTTAGCACGTCAGGAGCGACACACGTAAAGGAATGTCCCTGAAAAGGATAAGATTCATTTACACGTATCCCTTCTGTGTCCGGTTGTCCACAGTGGGAAGAGACGTGGACACAGTAAAGCCTTCCGTCCGGCCCCTTGGCCGCATAGGTTGACTGACAGGATTTCGGGGTTGGAGTCGCTACTCCGTAGAGAAGGAGCGGTGGAGATGCGACAGTGAGCGGGATATATATGTTTCCCGCTTTGCACCGATACGTAGTTCCACCAAACACCGCGGTCTGGTCTATCGCAATCCCGTCTCCGCCAGGAATCGAACAGCTTTTCCTTTCATCCAAACAGAACTTTTCTCCGTCGGGAATTGGCGTACACCAATCCGAGGAGCACTCGCTTCGGTCAACGCATTGGGCTCCATTTGCTTTCTTTGCGGGTGGAGGTGGTGAGGGCGTGGGATTTCCGTCCTGGTCTATGAGGAAGTTTAGTCCCTTGAGGGTGACAATGTCCCCGCGCTGTGCGGCGGAAGGATTTTTTCCTATCCTGTAGGAAACCGTCCCACTCCCCGTCCCTGACAATCCAGCCTGAACCTCAAACCAAGACGGGCGATACTGAATGTTCCACGCGCAGTCCCTTTGCGTCGTGACTTCAATAGTCTCTTCGCCTCCTTCCCCTTTGAACCACTTGCCCAAAGGAGAAATGGCATAGGTGCAGGTGGGGGGAGGTATATCCCCGGTTGGTATGAGGTTGATGCCTGGCTTAGTTCGCTCACAGGCCTTGAAATCCCCCATTGTCAAAACAGTTCCATAGGGAATATTATGATTAGCATGGAGCGTTCCCACATTTCCCCATTGATATCCCACGCTCACGAATTCCTCTGGCGTGAGGTTGAGCCAGCGAAGCTGGTTTTCGCTTATCGCATAGACCTTGTAGTCTCCCTCGGGAATGACGAGCCGCGCTTTCAACAGGTCAGATTCCGGAGCAGTAACTTTCGCTCCTTCATCAAAACAGTCCCTTTCTTGAGGCGATACCACCACGACCTCATTCCAGTTGTACCCGCTATTGGTAAATACCGTTTCACTCACAATGTGGCGCCTCTTGAGTTTTCCTGTTGTCCCATCCCTTTTAAGGTAATATACTTTATCATCCCCTGCCGCGCGTATGAGCGTCCCATTGGGGTGCCACGTGGCCGAGAAAGAGGGAATTTGGGTGGTAATCCATCCGATGGGATCAACAAAGCCGTTTGTTGTGGTAGGCACGGATTTATCAGGAGACCAATTGGAACAAGGCATAGCTCCCCAAGCGCTTAATGGAATTACGGTACCATTTAATACACCAAGGTGTGCGTGGGGGTTATTTTTAATTGCTATCTTGCCGATTACTTGCCCAGCGGTCACTCGATCGTTTTTTTGGAGACTCGAGGTAATATGCCCCATAAGCCAAACAAACTCTTCGCCAGTATGTAAACGAGATCTAACAAAAAGTCCTTGGCTACTTTCTCCCCAACTTGATCCTGTATCTTTATCAACGACTATTCCATCAGCAATAGCGTAAACAGGATCATCAAAATTTCCCGCTATGTCTTCTCCGAGATGATACTTCTCGGCAATGTAAAAGTCATAACTTCCACGGTGTGGAGAGCATCCATTTCCAAGGAAGCTCGCATATCCCTTGTAATAGCCATCTGTTCCCGTTGGCCAATAAAACCCTGTTGCTGTTTTTCCTGCCCCATAAGCCCGAAGCGATAGGAAAAACAGGATGCTTAAAACAAGCGACGTCTGTCTTATAACTTTCATCTTCTCCTCCTCGATGGTTAAAGGTTGACAGTTCCCTTGTGACAGTTTACCCTGTATGAAGTTTAAAAGAGCATATTTTTATCCTCCTTTGTTACATACACTATATTAATGTGCAAGAAAGGAGAATAAATTTTACTAAGTGAAGTAACTTTTAATCAGCCAGCTCCCTTAGTTGTTTTAATTTAAGAAGATATTCATATTGTATTCTCCTTTCCCCGTCTCGTTTATAGATTACGGAAAATATGATTTTATCTTCTATAAGTTTAAGATTTTCAATAAAAGAACCGGCCGCGACTTCTTCACTGGAAAAGGAAATAATTTTATTCAACTTTTCAGGTTTCCCATAATCACTAATAAACAAACCACCCTCACCCCTCCCGTCAAACTCGTTTAGATAACTCTTAATAACCAATACTTTATCCTTCAAGAACCAAAAAATATTAGGAGAAAAATCGCCATACCAAATGTTGTAATTATTCAATATATTCAACCCGCTATTAGTATTCAAAATTAAAGGATTAGTATACTCATAACCTTGAAGAGAAACATTAAGATATTCTGCAGTTGGTGAAAAATCCATATCTTTGATCAGCGCGTATCCTTTGACGCTTTCCTCTGGAATCGCATAGATTGTTTTTATCTTTTTGTCTGGATAAATTATAATTATTTTTTCCTGTCTTCCTTTTATGCCTTCAATAAAACCTTCATATTCTTGCCCGATTTTTATAAACGCTATTGTATTAGAAATCTTATGATATATGATATTTTTTACTAATTCTTCTTCGCCAGTTAAATAATAAACATCATCTTTATTGGAGTTTACGGTCAAGTTTCCCCACTCCCCCGGATAATCAAACGCAAACCCAAACTCCTCGTTGGTGTACGTCTTCCACCCCTCGGGGACTTGGACCGAATCTGGTTCTTGCGGAGTTGTCGCTTCTGTCGGCTCGGTTGGCTCTAAGGGCTCAACGGGCGTCGGCAGCGTTGGCGTAACCCCATCAGGCTTTGCGTTTCGTTGCCAAACCCAAACACCCCCTGCGATGAGGAGGATGACGATTGTGATTATGGAAATTATTGATCCTTGTTTCATGGTTTGATTCTTCAGCGTAACCTTTTCTTTTAATTAGCATGGCTAAGCTGAAAAATCAATGGCTCTAATTTTGGAAGTCCGACTTCAAAAACTCAACGGCACTATTCAAAAATCAATGCTTCGCTCTATTGTTGTTGGACGGGGAATCGGGCAAAGTCCCCCAAAAATTCGAGAGCGTTTTCGTCCCGCTGCTGAAGAATTTTCTGTAATTTTCCATTTATTCCTACTATACTCATTTTACTTGCTCCGCTAATAAAACTCGAATGTGCTATCAAGCTTTTACTGTCGAGCAGCCACTCAAAAAATGTAATGGGTTCCTCTGCCCATACTATGTTCCCTGTTTCTCGATTAAGGATATAAAATCCTACGCCGTCACCAGCCCCGTGACTATAAGCCAAAAGTCTGTTGTCAGGCGAAAATTTTATATCATATACTTCATATGCTATTACTGGCGAATTATCCTTCGGATCAATGATTTTTTTTGCCCCGCTCCCGTCAACATTTGATAGCCATAATTCGCCCTCCCCCACCTCGCTTGACTCCATTTGCTTGAAATAAGCTATAGATTCTTTGTCAGGACTTACGATGAACGGATTAAAGGAGTCTTCTCCCATGGGGACAATTTCTCGCTTACTTTTCAAGCCCTTGCTAAGGGTAAATTGGAACAACAAAAAAGCTCCATCTTTATCCTTCCCTATGGTTACTATATGTTCATTGTCTATCCAAGCGCTGTAGCTATTACTAAATCTATTTGAAAAGCCATATAATTCTCTATCTTCATTTGGAGGAATTATTGCAAACTCATTTTCTCTCCTTCCGCTTTGCAAGTCAAAAATGTTCAGGTAAAGGGACCCCTTCTCGCCCCGTTCAATAAGGGCCAATTTGTTTTCATCGGGAGACCACTCATACCCAAATATGTCCCTTCCCTTCTTAGGAGTAATGGTAGAAATATTTTTTCCAGCTGATCTAGCGAAATCAATATATTCAAGACGTTGCACATCTTCTCGTATAAAACCAAGCCACCTTCCTTGCGGAGACCAGGAGATCCGCTCTATTGAATTTCCTGGCTCGTAGTCAATAATTTTCTCTAACCTTGAGCCATCCTCGTCAAGAAGATAAATGTCGTCATGCGATAAATATCCTCCTCCGGGGCCTGTCGAAGGTGTATCAATATGAGATATTGTCAAGGCAATACTACCAGACAAAGGAAAGGAATCTATCGATTGCAAGATTGCTGAAGACTTCGGCGCAGCCGGCAAGACAGGTGTTGGAATCACTGTCGGGATTACAGTATCGCCGTCATTATCCCTTAATTGCCAATAGAAAATGCCTACAAGAATAGCAAGAATAGCGATAACAAGGATTATAGTTAAGATAACCGTTTTTTTCATAAAAATTAATTTCCCTCATAAAGCTCTGCAACGGAGATACCTAACCCTTCTTCCTTGAACTCTCCTAAACGCTTGACGATTTTTGAATGACCGTGGAGGTAATGGATCGCCCAGTCAGTATCAATAAGGTATTGGGGAGTCATAGGCGAGGTTCAGGGCGTGTAGAAAGAGATCGGTCGGCATAAATATTTTTAATCAGAAGACCGGCATTTATTGTGCCTTTCCACTCTGGCACAAATGGAGTGACAAGCAGTGCGGCAGAAGATTGACTCTTGGAGGAAAACATCAAAGGCAGGGAACTAACTTTGCGAGAATCCCCGTCAAGGCGATGAACTGCCCCAGGATCTATTTCAAAAGCCCAATGTTTTGCCTTTGAAGCTCCTGTTGCAGTTGCAGCCTCTGCTTCTTGTGATTGAACCAAGTCATCGAGGGATAGGGCACCTAGCGCAGTTAGTGCTCCTATCTTAAAGAAATCTCGTCGATCAATGGTATTCATCAAAACCTCCTTCGCAGATTGAGATCGTTGATCATTGAGGATTCTTTTGAATCCTCGCCTTGAACCCTATATCGGTAAAAATTTTGAGAATTTCCTCGTCGGTGAGATTTTCGTT
>CAYTEF010000024.1:0-11365 GCA_964436845.1 uncultured Candidatus Saccharibacteria bacterium | reverse complement strand
CAATGACTTAACCTTTCTGTTTTTGGTTCAATACCATATTCGGCAACAGGCCCCTGTATAATCCGATAATAACCGAGCCCGTAGATAAGGCCTTGTCGGTGGGAGACGAATTTGCATTAAGCCACGTCGTTAGAGCAACATAGCCATCATACAAAGTGGATCCGATCTCAAACGCGCCATAGGCAACTGCAATTAAGGGCAGTATTTCGCCACCTTCATCAACATATTTTAAGGGATTATTTGTGACGTAGCTATAACTGTTTAAGTTCTGAGGATCAGAAAGATGCTGTTCTAGTTTTCTTGCATATTTTTGTTCAAATTGAGTATCGCCAAGTAATAGAAATGCCGCATCCTGTGAAATGAATCGTCCTATACCCCCATTATAGTACCTTGCGTTCATGTAGGAAAGGTTGGTCTCTCGGTCATACTCATGCCCCGTGAACTTTCTTTGTTCGTCGAAAAAACTACTTCCAGCAAAAACTGGCACTGCTAAATTGAAAAGTAAAACGCATGCAACGGTAACTGCAATAAAGGAAGTAGATTTAGACATTTTTTAATATTTTTCTCCTGGAGCAAGGAATATTTTAGGATCTAAGTTGGTTTATCAGCTTCGTTAAATTTTTCTGCACCCTTATAGCGTCTCTCCAACTATAACCAGTTAAGGTATGGATTTCTTTTTCATCTACAATATCGCAAGCTGCACTAAAAGCATCCTTGAGTAAGTAAATTTGCCCGCGTTTAAAGTCTACTGCAATAAACTTAGATATGGATTTTTTGTCTATATCTTGAAGAGTGTCACGAATTTTTTTATTTATTTGCGCTATTCGTTCCCTTGGAACATTAATTTTTGTTAAAAATTTTTCCAGACCAAATGCTAATAAGGGAACATCCAAAACCCTATTTAGTATTTCTAACTCATTTCTGGTAAATCCTAATGTAACTAAATAACGACTACTGTGAATCAGTTTCATAAATTACTATTTTAATCCTTTGAAGTAAGACTTACCCTCT
Source organism: uncultured Candidatus Saccharibacteria bacterium (assembly GCA_964436845.1). Taxonomy (GTDB): domain Bacteria; phylum Patescibacteriota; class Minisyncoccia; order 2-01-FULL-47-10; family JBBTYX01; genus CAYTEF01. The sequence continues at coordinate 10,354 of CAYTEF010000024.1, read as the reverse complement.
CTTGGACGCAGTGCCGTTCCTCCATCATGGTGTTTAGGATCGCGGATTATGACAGTTTGAGAACTCTCGTGCCAATACGCCGTGCGCCCCCTATCCAGAGATTTTATCTCTGATGGGTTATTTAAAATATTTTCAATGTGCTCTGTAAATTGTCCAGGAGTCTTAATCTCTGGAAATTCTCCCTGCTGGATGACGTGCTTATTATATGAGTGTCCTCTGCCTAATTTTTCTGCTACTGAACGATTCTGTTTCATTAACTTGGAGATTTTGGCAGGAGCAGTATCGGGATTCTTGAATGTATTTGTGACTTTACTCCCTATGCTCTTATACCCTCCCCCGGGAGCAACTAACCCAAGTCCGAGTAATCCCAACGATCCTGCTTTTTCTTCGAAAGAAGCCTCAGGATTCGTAATGGTCTGATACGTGGCATAGGCATCATACGCGCTCAACCCTGCTTCTGCCGCCTGCCAGAGAAGGTATACGCCCGCGACAACAAGCGGCGCTATCTCCCCTGTCTCGTCAACATATTTTAAGGGGTTATTCGTAACGTAGCTATAACTATTTAATTGTTGAGGATCAGCGAGATGCTGTTCTAACTTGCGATTATATTTTTGCTCAAAATTTGAATCGCCAAGCAACAAGTACGCCGCATCTTGGCTCACAAACCGTCCTATGCCACCATTATAGTACCTTGCGTTCATGTAGGAAAGGTCGGTCTCCCGATCGTACTCCTGCCCCGCGAACTTGCGCTGTTCGTCAAAGGAGCCGTGTTTCCAGTCAATTCGTAAGCTTCCATAGGGATAATAATCCAACAACTGCACCATGCCTGCGGTTGAGTTTGTCACCGCATTGCTGCCGGTTAAGTGATCGGTATGGACATAGTTGAGCGCGCTTCCTTCAATGGTTGCGACGGCGTGGGCAATGCTGTTAAAAGGAGCTAAAAGAAAGGCGCCTATGATAACAGCAATGTATATGTTCTTTCTCATTATTTAGTGATTCAATTTTGGAAGTCGGACATCTAATATTTCTCCCCGGGAGCCAAAAATTCCTTGGGGATGTTTTTGAGCTGTTCGCGGGGGTTCCAATTTTTTGGGGGATGATTTTCTGGAAACGGATCATCGGCATAATCATGTTTCCATTTCATACCATTGGCTATCCATTTCTTACGAAGTTTAATAAAAAGTTTCTTTCTTTCTTCTTTGGTCTCAGCCCAGTCATCCTCTCCGTAATGCGTACCGCAACACGGACAAATATCTTGAGAGGCAAATCCGTCCTCATTCCATGGCACTTCCTCTACCGCATTGACTACTCCACAAATTGGACAAATTATTTTAGTCATACTACTTTTGCTTTACAGCTCGACGTTGGTAAGTGTTAATTTTATTTTCATTTGTTACCTTGTAGGCGGAGCTAATGTCTCCGCTCTTGTTCGTATAAACTGCAATATTTGTATCTTTGTTCCAATAGACGGTGTCTTTGCCTTCTTTAAATGTATGCGTGTACTGTTTGTTAGTTATAAACTCATTCGCTTTTTTCGCATAATCAGCTGGGTTTTTTGCACCAAAATCAGCTCCATGATCGTTGAAGTGGCGTAGTAGTGTTTTTGGATTTCCCCAACCATGTTTCTCACTGGCTCTGACAACATCCCATGCCTTATCTAAGTTGCGCAATCCTTTTAGTGCCCCATCCCCTGCACTCTTATATCCTCCACCGGGCCCGGCAACACCGAGTGCAAACAGAGCAACTGAAGTAGTCTTTTCAGCTTTGGTGGCATTGGCACTTGTAACTGTTTGATAGGTGGAATAGGCATCATAGGCGGTTAATCCAGCCTCCGCTGTTTGCCACGCGATGAGCGCGCCCGCGATGAGTAACGGCGCTATCTCCCCAGTCTCGTCAACATATGTTAATGGATTATTCGCAACGTAGCTATAGCTATTCAATTGTTGGGGATCGGCGAGGTGTTGTTCCAATTTTCTTCCATATCTTTGTTCAAAATCTGCATCGCCAAGGAGCAGGTAAGCCGGATCCTGCGAGATAAACCTTCCTATACCTCCATTATAGTACCTTGATTCCATGTAGGAAAGGTCGGTGTCTCGGTCGTACTCATGCCCCGCGAACTTTCTTTGCTCATCGAAACTTCCATACCGCCAGTCAATGCGCAAGCCTCCGTACGGATAATAATCCAGTAACTGAACCATGCCTGCGGTTGAGTTTGTCACCGCGTTGCTGCCCGTGAGATGATCCGTATGGATATAGTTGAGCGCGGTTCCTTCCATGGTTGCGACGCCATGGGCAACGCCATGAAAAGGAGCTAAAAGAAGTGCGCCCATGATAACAGCGAGGTATAGGTTATTTTTCATTATTTAGTTGTTCAATTTTGGAAGTCGGACATCGAAAGTTCTCATTGAATTGAACGACACCCATCTTTATTTAGATCGTCTCGGTGCTTGGGGATCGGTTTGTATTATCTTACCGCCATATATAACTGGCCCTTCTTCATTTGTAATTTCTTGTAGCTCCGCACCTACATTTATCAACCAAACGCCTCGCAGATTGTTAGCGATATGTACTAATGCGCTTCCATCTTTTAATCTTTTTTTGATTACATCGATAATTTTTTTTCTGTCATAATTTGCGAAACATTCAGCCTTCTGAAAAAATAAGCTGACTGCTTCTTCTACTGAATTAGCTTCATACTGTTGAATGCCAAAAGTAAAATCAGAGAAAGTAATTTCTATTGTATATAATTTCATATGGGTATAACTTTAAAATTCATTACTTAACATTTTTTAACAGAGATTTAAGACTATTACTAATACTTTGTAAGCGATCAGATTCGGCTTGCTTTAAATTCTCCGTCTTAAAAATATTTTGTATTCTATTGATTGTATTTTCTGCTTTATTAGTGTGGAATATTCCTTCTGTAGATTTTCCTGTTAATATCTCATTTCTTAATGCTCCCATCGTACCTCCAGGGATTGTATCGCTCTTTCTAAATACATCCTTTATTGTATTGATTGCTTTAAGATTTTCAACACCTTCTAACATTTTTTGTTGTTGGGCAACGGCATCAAATTGTTTAGTTCGATGGATGATTTTAGCCCCATCTTGTATCTTATCCACCCCCCTTACCACCCTGTTTGTCATCCCAAGCCCCGTGACTCCGGGAATGAGCGCGCCTCCGACATCCAATCCTAAATTACCTAATTCTCCCTTAACACTTTCCCCTTGGTACCACGCCTGACCAACTTTGTAGAGGTCATAACCGATGAACGCAAGATCAGCTAACGTGTCAATAAATTCACCTTGAGGATCGGTATACTTTAACGGATTGTTTGTGGCGTAAGAATAGCTATTGAGGTATTGCGGATTCGCAAGATATGTTTCACGTTCAAGGTTGGTGATTTCCTTTAACTTCTTATCATCCCCCACCGCAAGAAACGCTGGATCCTGCGAGATGAATCGTCCAATGCTCCCATTATAGTACCTTGCTTCCATGTAGGAAAGGTCGGTGTCTCGGTCGTACTCATGCCCCGCGAACTTTCTTTGCTCATCGAAACTTCCATACCGCCAGTCAATTCTCAAAGAACCATAAGGATAGTAATCCAGCAACTGAATCATCCCTGCGGTTGAGTTTGTTACGGCATTAGAACCGGTCAAATGATCGGTGTGGATGTAGTTAAGATTTGTGCCTTCTACTGTTGCTATCACTTCCTCTCCCGCAAAAATATGCTTAGTGGGAATCGCGCCATCAGTATTGAAGTATTTATTCGCGTATCGTGTGGTCTTCGTCCCATTGCCATACTTTGTCCTCTGTCCCTCGTGATCGTATTCGTAACTTACCGCGGCGCCTGTTTTTTGCGACTGGATCAGCCTATTTTGGTAGTTCCATGTATTCGTCCAGGTGCCGTCGCCTGCCATATTGCCATTATTGTCATAGGTATAAATTATTCCTCCGACACTTGTGACGGCATGGGGATTTGCATACCCTGTTCCCGCATACGTGTATGTTCCCCTATCGGACGCATTCGCAATATTCCCTATCGCGTCATACGCGTAGCTCCTTACGTAATTATCCCCATTGGCAGAACCTGTGGCGCTTGCAGAAGTAAGGCGATTTAACGCGTCGTAGGTGTAGATTGCTGTTTTCGCTGTATCGGTGCCGGAGGTGTCTATGATTTGGGTAATATTGCCGTTTGCATCGTAGGTATAGGAAATATCCTGAATGACTGTGGGGCTCGGGGGAGGAGTGGTGTTCGTAACGTAGGTAACTTCAAGAATGGGGTCATACGCGGTGCCCGAGTAGTTGGCAGTTCGTAAGCGAAGTTCATTATATTTGCCGGAAGTTCCCACAAAGGGGCTGTCCATGAGGTCATGACCCTCGCGCAGGGCTAACTTGGTTAGTCCGTTTTTTGATATCCATGAGCGGCTTGTGGCATTGAGGGTAAGCGCAAGATAATTGCCGGAAGCAATAGCAGTAATATCCTTACGCTCGGCGGGGTCAATTCCCCCATGGGATTGTTAATTGCGCCTGCAAGATCGTAGTCGGCTGTGGTGAGTTTCGTGCTATCTGGCTGAGAAGACTCCACCACACTTAACCAATCGTCCCCGTCGTTGTCATGATTTTTCTTTGAGTAAACATACACCTTTAATTTGGCGTCAGTAATCGTAGCCTCATCGGGCAGGGAGGAGGTGTCAAATGGCAAGAAAGCGCGCTCAATGAGATAGGTGGTGGTTGAATATTTGCCACTACGGACATACAATGTACTGCCGCCATACGCTGCCGAATTTCCGGAAGTAGCGTCGTGAGCGATATCCCAAGAGGAATTTTTCTTAAGAATGGAGCCGTCCCCGCTTGTTGAGTAAAACTGCACGGTTTGGGGCGGACTTTCCGTCTCTCCCCCGCCCCCGCCGCCGGGGCCTGTGGTGAGTTTGCGCATTAAGCGATAAAGTTTTGATTGATCAAAGGTATGAGTGGTCGCCGTGCCATTAGTATTTGCCTGATAGGTAATTTTACCCTGGGGACCGTAGTCAAAATTGCTTACCACATTTGATACTCCCTCAAGCTGACCCGCGCTGTTATACGTATATGATACCGCGCTTGCGTCAGGATAGGCAATTTCTGTGGTATTCCCCTGACGATCAATATCATAGGTCGTCGGGTAGTTAGTGCTATCAATAGTTTTTGTTCCCGTCTTTACTTGTCCGGTTGGATGATACGTAAACGCCGTATCGGCTATTCCGTCAACACTGCAGAGTCTGCCCACGCCATTGGTACAGGTATCATAAGCGTAGGTTGTCTCAATACCCGCCTGCCCCGTAAAGTCTTCGGTCAAAACGCGGTTTATGTCATCGTAGGTGTGAGCTATCGTTTGATTCTTAGGGTCAACGCGGGAAGTAATATTGCCGCTTTCATCATACGTATATGCCCATACGCCAAAGGTTGCATCTGCTAGCGCGTGCAAGTCCTGCGCCGCAAGCCGCCTGCCCAAGCCATCGTAGGTGAAATTGCGTATATTGCCTAAGGCGTCCGTAATGCCCGTAAGGTTGCCAAGATAGTTATATGTGTATTGAGTACTATAGGTACTGCCCCCATTAAATTCTTCCACTTTTATCAAATTGCCATACGCGTCCTTATAGAGATTTTTAGCATTTCCTTGGGGATCGGTAATAGTAAGCTTCCAATCGTCGTAGGTATTCGTGGTTGTTCCCACGGCGTTTTGAATTGCGGTTATGCGCAAAAGCGCGTCGTAACTATACGTAGCATAGAGTGAGGCATCGTTTGTGGGTGGCGTTTTCGCAGAGCCGGTTGAAAAATAAGGGAGCGATTCTTTATAGAGCTGTTCTATTGAATTATAGAGAAAATCCGAGACGGCAAAAGTGTTTGCGTTCTCCGCTTCCTTTCGTTTTTGAATGGGGCGGTCAAACCCATCGGTGTAGGTGAAGGTATCTACACTTGTTGCGGCATCTAAATAATCGCTTTGTTTAATGCTTGCACCAATAGTGAGATTTGTATAGCCGTAGGTGATCTTTGTAACAAGTGTTGAAGGCGAAACGACATCCGGCTGTTTTTCTTCAATAATCCTATCAAACCCGTCGTAGATATTCTGAAATACGCGCCCGTTGGGATCAGTCGTTTGCTTCACTTTTCCGGAAGAATAATCGTAGGTGAGTTGAGTAATATGATTGAGAGGGTTTGCAATGCTTGCGGGATAGAGGTTGAATGCATCGTGCGTGAAATTGGTGGCTTTGTCGCGGGGATCTTTTTCCTGAATAACCAAGCCATAAGTGTTATACGCTTTTTCGGTGTCAATATAACTTGAACCGGTTTTCCATTTTTCCTCTTTGGTGAGGTCGCCCTTCGTGACACTGCCAAAGGCGAGCGTGTCGTAGTAGTATTTAGTCTCTTTGACCTTATTAGAATTTTGGTCGGTTGTGATTTCCTGCGAGGGCAAGCCAAGAATATTCAAGCTGGCATTCTGCGCGTACGTTATGGCACTCGTAAATTTATCATTCCCCGCATCACCAAATGTGCCATTATCATTGCCGCTCACTTCGCCCCATTCAATTTTCTCACTTAGGTTGCCGGTCGCGCTATCATATGTATAGCTTTGTGCCTTGTCTCTATGATTAGCGCTCCCGTCGTGCGCGAAGTCAACTTCTTGCGATAGCATGACAAAATTTCTCCCGCTGCCCAAATCTATGCGTTCCCATTTGCTGATGGTTTTCCGATAGGGGTTGCCGGCGGAATCGGTAATTTCCACTTTATAGGGCTTGCCGATTTTCGCGATATGATCGCTTGCTTCTCCCCGCGCTGAATCCGTGGCATTGCCCTGATGGTAAAATGTTTTGGTAATAGCCCCCTGCGGGCCGGCTTTTGTAACGAGAGCGAACCCAGAAAATTTACGATCATATGGACCGTTATAATAATATTCCCCTCCTTCATAGGTAAACGTATATGGCGCAACAAGTCCTAAGCCATCGTCATGCGATAATTGGTAGACGGTATCCAACACTAAGGGGAGCTTAGGATTTTGCAAGGCGGATCCATTGCGATATTGGGGAGTAGGTTTGTAGGCGATCGTTGTCTTTCCCCCGCGCGAATACGTAATGCGCGCTAAAAGGTCTGCCCGTTTCCCGTTGGCAAGGTATACCTTGTTGAGCGCCGGAGTGGGCATGCTATGGAGTAAATCCATAAGGCCATCCCCGTCCACATCCGCTATTCTCCCGCCTTCATCGCCTCCGCCATAATTTGCAAAAGCAAAGTTGCTGTTTGGAAGCGTCCACGAGGTATCAAGCATCCAATCCTTGCCCGTATTGATATATACTTCCTGGACGATGGGAGCGCTATATGGTTTAAACGATCTTACGATATCGGTAAGTCCATCAGCATTAATGTCAAACATTCTCACTCCCACATCCTGGCTTCCATTAGAAAGATACACGGGGATAGACCATGAACTATCATAGGCCCATCCGTTCCCTGTGTTAAGATATACTTTGTTCACATCAGGAGTAGACATTCGCTGAAGTAAATCAACCAGCCCGTCTCCGTTTACATCCGCATATTTCCCTCCTTCGTGCATGCCGCCGTAATTGGCAAAAAAGAAATCAGGAGGGATAGTCCATGAGGTATCAAGCGTCCAGCCGTTGCCATTATTTACATATACTTCCCTCCAGTGTGGTTCACTTGGGCGCTTGACTATTCGGAGAATATCCGTTAACCCATCGCCGTTGACATCAACCAGTCGGGCGCCGACATCTTCATTATCTTTTGCGAGATAAACGGGTATACTCCAGCTCGTATTCAGCGTCCAGCCATTGCCATTATTAAGGTATACGGTATTTGTTTCTGGCACAGAAATGCGCAATAAGAGATCGGGCAGGTTATCGCCATTTACATCAGCAAGTTGCCCCCCTTCACTTCCGCCGCCATAGTTTGCAAAGAAAAAGTTGCTTGGAATGACCCATGAGCTATTCAATATCCAGGCGCTTCCCGTATTGATATACACTTCCTGAATGTTGGGCGGCGTTGAGCGCTTGAGAAATTTTATTATATCCGTTAACCCATCGCCGTTGACGTCAATAAGCCGCACACCGGTATCATCATTGCTATTTGAAAGGTAGACCGGTATAGACCATGATGTATTTTCAATAATAGCGCGCCGGGGAACCTGATAATCAAAACTGGTCGGCGAAATGGAGATGAGTTGTCCTGATACCTCATCTTGACCTGTTTCTATGATGCTATTAAGTAAGGAGTGCTTCCCATTGTCCCCCGCAATGTAAGAAAGGTCATATTTTCTCACCCATGTCCCGCTAACCTTTGCCTGGATTTCACTAATTCTATATCGGGTAACGACAGGAAAACCAGCTTTATTTATTTTTGTGATATCAGGCCTTGTTTCGCGCAAGAATTGCACCTCAAAAATGCCATCGGAGACTCCACTGCCGGTATATTTAATTTTTGAAGGATAAATCTGGCCTGAATCCTTGAAATATTCAAATCTGATGGAGTTATCATTCAAATCGTGCACCTCCTCAAGCATCCATTTAAAGACTTGAGTAGCGTTGCCCGGATTATCTTGCCGGGCTCCGGCAGTGCTGCCAAATTTATATGTCGTTCCTTTTTTATCTCTCACAGTCCAGCTATTACTTGAAAATGTGTAACCCAAAAACTCGCCATTATCCACTTTTGATTTATATGAGGTAGGGCTTAGCGAAACAAGCTCACCGCTCAATGAGGAATGATAGAAATTTTCCGTATAGAGCTTTTCGCTCCCCTTGCGGTTGATGCGCTCAATGGAAGGGATAGTTATAGACCACCCCGCGCCAACGATACTCCCCTCCTCTATGCTTTGGTTATTATAATTCAATGCCAGGTCTGGCTGAATGCCATTGCGTCCGGGAGGAATGGTAACCGGAAAGGTATAGAGCAAGGCGCCGGAAACTGCGTCCGATTGGGGAAGTTGGTGTTTTATGGTAGAGGGAGTAACAGGAGGAAACGCCTGCGGCTGGTCGCTTTGCAGGGCGCTTGCCTCGCCTGCCAACGGTTCAAGAGGTGCCGCTTTTTCTTTTACCGATTTATCTTTGGCGAGTGGAGCTTTTTGTTTTTCTATTGTTATGACAGGTTCAGTACTCTGGACTTCGGGAGCAACAACGACTTCACCAGCAGGAGCTTGAACGCTTTCCTCTTCGGCAAAAACAGGGGTTAGGGGCATGAAGGCAATAAAAAAAGCTAACATCAAAACAGTCAGCTTTTTGAGCATCTTTCTTACTCTGCCACAGAGACGCATCTTTTTATTCATAATAGTCCCTCCATCCTATCCTCTCTATAGCAGAAATGGTTTCTTGACGCAAGAGGCAAAAAAAATTGACGGGATTTTTATTGTATGTTTTAATTTAACTCGTATGGCACAAAAGAATAAAACAATTCAGGTTATTTTTGACGAGTGGGATGAATATGAACTTCTTGATTCGGGCAATAAAAAAAAGCTTGAGCGTTTTGGCGATCAGGTGCTTATTCGCGACGAGCCAAGGGCTTGGTGGGACCCACAGCTACCTAAGGAAGCATGGGAAGAAGCGGGAGCAATATATCAGCATGATGGGGGTAATGGCGGCAAATGGACATTTAAAAAAGCTATTCCCGAAGAATGGCCTTTGAAGTTTGAAAAACTTACGTTAAAAGCAAAGCTTACGGATATGTCAAAACATGTGGGCGTTTTCCCGGAGCAGTCGTATGAGTGGACGTGGATTACCAAAAAGCTTCAGGAAGTTATCGGGGATCCCATAAATATTTTAAGTCTCTTTGGATATACGGGCCTTGCCAGCTTAACTGCCGCCGCGCAGGGTGCCTTGGTGACCCATGTAGAAGGGTCAAAACCAGCGATTGGCTGGGGGAGAGAAAATCAACGCCTTTCACACTTAGAGAACGCGCATATACGATGGATTTTAGATGATGCCGCAGTATTCGTTAAGCGCGAGAGGCGAAGGGAAAAAACCTACGATGCCCTTATCCTTGATCCTCCGGCGTTTGGGCGGGGGCCCAAAGGTCAGGTGTGGAAAATAGAAGAGCATCTTTTACCTCTCTTGAAGGATTGTAGGGAATTACTAAGTGAAAAGCCGCTCTTTATCATCCTTACCGCTTATAACATTGAAATGTCTTCACTCTCGCTTGCCAATATGCTGCAAAGCATGATGCGGGACTTTGAAGGTTCAATTGAAATGGGAGAATTTGCCCTAAAACCAAAAAATTCAGATCAGATACTTCCCATGTCCATATTCGCTTTTTGGGAAAGTAAAAAAGTTAGACACCACCAGCAAGCTGGTGGCTTGATGAGTAGGACTGCCCCAA
>CAYTEF010000023.1:0-11395 GCA_964436845.1 uncultured Candidatus Saccharibacteria bacterium | reverse complement strand
TCTCATACATTCTTGGAACTCAAGGAGTCCAATATGTATGTGAACTTATGCAGAATTATGAAGAAAGAATCAAAAGTTTACCAGAACTGCAAAAGTGAATTTATCGTAGAGCCAAGGGATACCGCATTCTACGAAAGAATGGACGTACCTGCCCCCACACTCTGTCCCGATTGCCGTTACCAGCGCCGACTTATCAATCGTAATGAATGGAGCTTATACAGGAGAATATGTGATGGGACAGGTGATATGATCGTATCAATTTATAATGAAAATGTTCCTTTTCCGGTATACAAATCGAAGTATTGGTGGTCGGATAAATGGGATGCGATTGAATACGGACAAGGCATAGATTTTGAAAAACCCTTTTTTGAACAGTTTTACGAGCTCTCTCTTAAGGTGCCACATCTTGCCATTGTAAACGAGAAAAGCGTAAATTCAGAATATTCTAATCAATCAAATAACAATAAAGACTGCTATCTTGTTGTTGCCAGTAACGGTAATGAAAAATGTATGTACGGGAATTGGTATCAATCGGGATGTTATTTTTGTGCGGACTCTTATGATATAGAAAAATCAGAACTTTGCTACGAGTGTTCCCATTGCGCCCGATGCTACCGGTGCACGTTCTCGCAGGAACTTTATGACTGCACGTCGTGCCACTTTTCCCTTGACTTGAAGGGTTGCTCGGATTGTTTTGGCTCGGTGGGGTTGCGTAATAAGCAATATTGTTTTTTTAATAAGCAGCTTACAAAAAAGGAATACCAAAAGCGAATGGAAGATATGGTATGGACCAGAGACTTCATTGAGGAAATGAAAGAAAAAGCCCACAAGTTTTCCCTAACATTTCCGCGTAAATTTTATCACGGCATAAAGAATGTTAATTGTTCAGGTGATTATTTGGAATCAAACAGAAATGTCATCACAAGCTTTAACTGTAAATATAATGAAAATGTCACTTATGCACAGGATGAATGGTGGACAGAGGATGCAATGGACGTTACAGAAAATTTTGCTGAATTGGCCTATGAATGTCAGGGCTGTGCATATGCCGTTAATTCTATTGCTTTGCGTAGCTGTTACACCGTGAACGATTCATACTACAGCGACATTTGTTTTAACTCATCAAACCTTTTTGGATGTATAGCATTGCGTCATAAAAACTACTGCATTTTTAACAAGCAGTATTCTAAAGAGGAGTATCACCGGCTGAAAACAAAATTGATTGAGCATATGAAAAAAACCGGGGAGTGGGGCGAATATTATCCGGCGCATATTTCACCTTTTGGTTATAATGAATCGGTTGCGCAGGAATATTTCCCCCTAACCAAAGAAAAAGCTTTGGCAAAGGGATTTTTATGGCATGATCGTCCTATGAGAAATATACATCCCACGATCAAATCAAAGGACATTCCTAAAGAGATAAAAGACGTTGATGATTCAATACTTAAAGGAGTAATTCAGTGCAGTTCACAGGAGCGCAAAGAGGACAGAGAGAAATATTCTCTTTGTACAACAGCGTATTTAATTATTCCTATGGAGCTTGAATTATATCGCAAAATGAATATTCCGCTTCCGGAGAAGTGTTTTCCCTGCCGCAGGCTGGATCGCTTTGCCCTGCGAAACCCCCGAACTCTTTGGAAACGCTCATGTCAGTGCGCGGGAAAAATGTCCGATGGCGGCGTTTATAGAAATATTGCCAATCATTTTCACAAGGAAGCTCACTGCCCCAGCGAATTTGAGACAAGTTATCCTCCTTCGTCCCGCCAAGGCGGGACTACGGAAGGACGCGGCGCGCCCGAAAGGGCAGAAATTGTTTACTGCGAGCACTGCTATAATCAGGAGATTGCGTGATAACTTCTAACCCGTATTTTTATGGACCAACTATATCTGACATTCAGTATTTTTTTACTCCGCGTAGCGATGGGGCTCCGTCTTTTATTTCCCGCGTGGAAAATGATTATGGAGGGGCCAGTGCCAATGAGGAAGTATCTTTTAGGGGTGAAGGGACCATTTGCTACTTTTTTCCATACAATCGCGGGAAAAAAATGGATGATATACCTTAACGCATGGCTACTCCTTATTTCGGGTTTTTCCCTTGTCTTTGGAATTTTTGTTCGTCCGGCAGCCCTTATTGCCGGAGTATTAGTGATTTTCTACTGGCTTTCAAAATTTCCCCATAAGGAAGGGTTTATCAATGAACATGTTATTTACATCGCCGTTCTTTTTTTACTGGGAATGCTCAATGCGGGCATCTGGTGGGGGTTTGACTTTCTGTTTTTGCAGTTTCCTCAAATTCTGCAATTCTATCAGACGAATCCCTGGGCTTCGTGGCTTTTATAGGGAGTACGAAATTCTTGACTTTTTTTACGGAAAAGCCCATTATCAATAATAAGATACCATTGAAAGGAGATAAGCTATGTCAGAGATAGGTGTTCTTTCTATAGATAGAGGGGGATTCCTTGCGGAGCGAGATATTATTTTTGCTTCTTCCCTTGAGGAGCCTGATATGAGCCTGAAGAAGAAAGAGAATAAGCAAAACCGCGAGGAGTTTCTCGCGCATTTCAATATTGCGGAGGACGAGGTGGCTTATATGGATGTGGCGTATGGAAATACGCCCCTCATGGTCCAAGTAAAGGGTAGATATACCTGCGACGGACTTTTCACGAAGTTGCCCATTCCTCTTGCGCTTGCCACGGCTGATTGTTTCCCTGTTCTTATTTTTGATGAGCGCAAAAGGAGGATCGCTCTCCTTCATTGCGGCTGGAAGGGAGCCGTGGAGGAACTGCCGTTGCGTTTACTTTACCACGCGTGGGATCTTGGATTTCGCGATGCCATGCTTGCGAATATCCATGTTTTCTTTGGACCGGGGATTTGCGGGGACCATTATATGGTAACCGATCCGATTCAGTTGAAATTTGGCAAGGATTCCCTTGCCTTATGGATGAAATTTATGAGGCTCAAAGACAGCAAGGTGAACCTTTGGAAAGTTGACCTTGCCGGCTACATGAAATTTCGCCTCGTAGAGTACGGGGTGCGGGAGGGAAACATCTTATATTCTCCTCTCCTTTGTACATGGGAATGGAGCTCACTACCCTCTTATCAAAGAGGGGATCGAGAGCGACGGTTTTTAACCGTCACGATGATAAAAACTTGAGCTCTCTTAATTAGGGCGATTGCGCATGCGTCGCCCTTAAAAAATTTTTTCTATGCGTTGCATTATCTTAGCAGGCGGACGGGGGACGAGACTTGCCCCGCTCACCAATAGAACGCCAAAGTCACTTTTGCCAATCGCGGGCAAGCCCGCGCTTTCCTATACCCTTAAAGCGTTACCCCGCGAGATTACCTCGCTTACCATAGCGGTAAAATATTTGGGCGAGCAGATTAAGCACAAGTTTGGGAGAAAGATTGGCACTGTTCCCATCAGCTATGTGAATTTGACTTCCCTTCGAGGCACAATGGACGCGCTCAAGCAGTGCAAAAAATATGTAAAAGGTCAAACGCTCGTGCTCTACGGAGATGATATATATAGTAAAGAAGATCTTGAAGAATTACTCTCTCAGGCGAAAAAAAATACCGCGGCGTGGCATATTCTAGTAAGTAAGTGTGAGGAGGCGCATCGCTTCGGGCAGGTGGTGATAAAAGATGATAGAGTGATAAAAATAGAAGAACAAGATGCTAAAAAACGGTTACCGAAAAACGAGGAATATGTTACCAATACCGGAGCATACGTCGTGGATGAGCGGGTCTTTGCCTATAAGCCGGTAAAAGTTTCAACAGGGGAGTATGGCCTCCCCCAGACCTTAGTGGATGCGAGAAAAAAAATTCCTCTTATTGCGATTTTAGGAAAGAAGTGGCTTCCCCTCAACACGATCGGAGATTACACGCGGGCTCAGGAAATCCTTGCCAAATCCTTTTCGCGAAATTCGTCCAGAAAGGAAAGCGAGTGATTAGCGCTTAAAAGCTTTCCCAAGTATTCGCCGGCAGTGAAATGCGGTAAAAGCACGTAATCCGCACCTCCCCCATAGAGAAGTTTTGCTTCCTCTTCGGTTTCGGCGCGCGCGATAATTTTGGGTTTTGGTTGGCCTTTATAGCGTTTTTTAATTTCGGTTAAGAGCGTCATATTGTCTTCCACGTCCGGACTAGTGGAGATAATCAGGCGAGCTTGTGTAAGATTTGCGCGTTCCATGACTTCAGGATCAGCGATGTCATCAAAAATATACTCATAGCCTCTTTCTTTAAGTAACGCAATCATATCGGGATCAAACTCAATTACCAAAAGATCGTCTTTGGGGATATTTAGGGCGATACTTTGACCGGTTCGATGGTATCCTGCAAGAATAACGGGTTTGATGACGTCCTTTTTAAATGAATCAATCTCATAAATGAGCGATCGCTCAAAAAAAACAAGGGAAGAAGAAAAGAAGCGAAATAAATGATCCGCATAGACAATCATATACGTAGAGAGCATTATCGTAATAATGCCCACCCCCGTAATAAGTGCCACAGTGCTTTCTTCAATGTGGCCAATTTTAAGGCCAAGTGCCGCGAGCACCAGACTGAATTCGGAAATTTGCGCCACCGTTAAGCCGGTCAAAAAGCTTGTCCGTTTTCTATACCCCATGAGCCCCATGATGATTAAAATAATGAGCGGGTTGCCCAAAAGCACGAAGAGGGAGAATACGATAATTGGCAATGTGAGACCCTGAAAATCAGAGAGGACAAGGAGCGAACCTAAAATGACAAAGAAGATGACAATAAAAAAATCTCGGAGCGGTCTTATGTGGTTTGCGATTTGAAAGTGCTCTGATGAGTTTGCCAAGGCAAGTCCTGCCAAGAATCCGCCGATTTCAATGGAAAATCCTATTTGTCTTACCACTGCAACCACAAAAAACACCCATGCCAGGCTCGTGAGAAACAAAAGCTCCTGTGATCGCGCGATAACATCAAAGAGCCGCGGGAAGAGCGTTTTTCCAAGCCACAGCATAAGAAAAAAGAGTACCACCCCCTTGCCTATGGTAAGGGAAATATCAGTAAGCGAAAGGCTTTCTCCCGCATGAATGCCGGTGAGTAAGATAAGGAGTAAAATGGCGATAAAGTCCTGCACCAAGAGCATGCCAATGCTTATTTTCCCATAGAGGCTATTAGTATCCTTTTTATCAGAAAGGAGTTTAACAATAATAATGGTGCTTGAGAAGGTAAGGGCAATGGCGATATAGGCGGAGGTGAGGAAAGAAAATTGGAAAGAGAGTGCTAGTAAAAAACCAATCGCGAACGTGAAAATAACTTGCCCAATTCCTACAATAAAAGAAGCCCTCCCTACCGCGCGCAGTGAAGGATAGTTAATTTCCATGCCAACCAAAAAGAGCAGAAACATAATGCCAAGATCGGAAAAAAGTAAAAATGTCTCTCTCTCGGTTACATGTAGAAGACTAAAATATCCAATTAAAGCCCCGGTGCCAAGATAGGCAAGAAGGAGGGGCTGTTTTAAAAGTTTTGCCGCAATGCCAAGCGCGGCGGCGGCTACCATAATAAAGGCAAGCTCAATCATATGGTGGAGATGATGATGTCGCGTTCGCGCGGTCCGTCAAATTCAACGAGGATAACTCTTTGCCATGTTCCCAACATAAGCTTTCCTCCCTTTATTGGAATAGTAAGAGAAGAGCCGATAAGGGCAGATATAATATGATCGGGTACGTGGCTTGGATCGTGGGGATGGCGGTAGTTAAGCTTTGGCACCATTTCTTCAAAAGCATCAAGCATATCTAGATCAGTCCCCGGATCAAGATCCGCGCTGGTAATTGCCGCAGTGGTGTGGGTAATAAAAAGGAAACATAACCCATTATGCGCTTCGTTCATTGACTCCACCGGGCGTACGGCATAGCGCGAAGAGGGCTTTTTTATAAAAGGCAAACGCTTACTCACCGCTTCGGTAATGTCAACAATTTCGCGCTGCCGGTGAGTTCCAATGGTTAAAACATGCTGTTGGTATTCCATAAAGAAATTATACTATAAAATTTTATATGCCGCAATTTAATTTTGGAAGTCGGACTTCCAAAATTAAAAACAGGTGGCGGTGAAAGTGAAAAAGCAATAGAGGACGGCAAAAATATTAAGGGTGATGTGGGAAAGCGAGGCAAGAAGGAAATTGGGATACCAATAGTATATAGCGGCAAATCCGATCCCTGCCGCAAAGGAAAAGGGAAGACTGATAGCAAGCGGCGGGAAAGGAACATGGATGGCGGTGTAAAGAAGGGCAACAATCAAGATGACAAAGGAAGGCGACTGGCTCACACGCCGTAGTTTTGCCATAAAGAATCCCTGAAAAATAAATTGCTGAAAGATACTGATGGGGATAAAAAGAAGGTAGCGAAAGTGAGAATTCGCCTGCCACTTCGTTTGTATGTGCCTTCCAAGGAACTGGGCCAGTAAAAAAATAGCGAGTAAGCCGGCAAAGGTAAATATTATATAGGGAATGAACGCTTTTTTAAACGTATCCAGCCGGATGCCGAGTTCCTTTAGAGTGAGGCGGTCATATAATGAAAGTCCGACAATGATGACCACGCCCGCAACTAAGAAGGTATCGGTAAATATATGCGTTAACGGGATAATGCCTGACTGCAATAAGCCAACAGGCACAAGTACGAGGAAAACAATCTGATAAATTTTCATGGCTTTGGCAGGAGTTTTTTATAAATGGTATTTTTTTCCGAAGCCGCAAGGCGGGTTTTTGATTCAAGCTGCGCCATAATGCGAATGGTTTTATCATACGTTTCGCGGTCAACGGGGAAGGGGATAGCGTCCTTGCCTCCATGGGCGAAGCTGTAGCGCGCCGGGTCTTCATAGGAAGGTTTTGCGCCGTAAATAATTTCTGAAACAAGTGCCAGGGCGCGTACTGTCTTTGGCCCTACGCCCTTCATCGCCACAAGATTCTCATACGTCTTTGGCTTTATTTCGCAAATGGTATAGAGCATCTTTTGCAGGTAGCGGCTTTTAAAAAAATTTTCCCCCACGACCGGATGGCTGGTAAAATGTTCGTCGTAAAGAGAGAGTTGGGTCACGTAATCATCCCCGCTTTTTACGCGAAGAGTAGTATTAAGGTTTGAAGAATATTTTGAAATGAGCGCTATGTCATGGGAAAGTGAGCGAAAACCATGATTGACGAGCGCGGTGCTTACTTTCCTTGTATTCTCACTCGTTTTTGCCGTGAGATTAAGCATATGGCTTTGCTTCATTTGCGAAGCAATGCCCGAATGCGGCTCACAGACAAGGTCTTGAATATTTGCCGAATGCCAGTGATAACGGCGCGCGGTTTGATTTGCCGTATTCATGCCTTGCTGAACCACGGTCCAGGCGCCAGATCGGGAGAAGAAAAAGGTGTGATGGTAAATTTGGTAGCCGTCCTGCACAAGTGATGAATCCACTTTGGCGCTCATGCGTGAGTTATAGACAAGATTTGCGGTGTGCGCTTGGGGAAGGCGAAAGTCTCTAGCCCATGATTCAATTTGGTCGGGCGTCTTTCGCGATGTTTTTCCCTTGCCTCCGCAAACGGCGATACCTAAATCCCGCTCCTCGCCGCGGATTGCCTCTTTAAGCGCCGCAGTTAAGGTGGTAGTGAGTCCTGACGCATTCCAGTCAAATGCCAAAACCGTACCAAGCGATTGAAACCAAACCGGATCACCCAACCGGCGAATAAATTCGTCGGGTCCGTATTCGGCAATGATGACTTGGCTCATCTCGCGTCCCAGCTTTACCATGCGCTCAAAAAGCCAGCGGGGGCACCTACCATAGTCAAGGGTAAATGTAGCAATGCCTCTTCGCATACGCATAATTATACCAAACGAGGTGCAAAATGGTAGGGAGCGTGCTATAGTAAGGTTAAAAGGAGGGTGACATGGTTGATTTAAAATTGCCAAGGGAACTTCCTATAGGCGATATCCTCGCAAGTCAGTATGTCAAAAGACGATCAGTAAGGGGTGAAATAAATCTTTTCTGGGGTGTCCTCCTAAGCGGGGTTGAACAATTCCAAAAGCATGCGTTTCCCGGCAAAAAGGTAAGAAGGGACAAAAATTTGTTCAAGGAGGCGTCCGATTGGATTTTTTGCGACAAAACTCAGTGGCTTTTTTCATTTGAAAGCGTTTGCGCTATTTTAGATATTGATCCCGCGTATATCCGAGAAGGACTTCGCAAATGGCTGGAGGGGCAAAAATTAAAGAGAGTAGAAAAATAAAAGGGGAGCTTAAGCAAGTTCCCCTTCTCTATTTAATAAATGAGAAGTTTTTGATTTCGTAGATGACATCTTTTCGCTCCACCACAATGCGCCACTTTCTTGCCTTTGCGTATTTGGCTAATGCCTTATTGGGATTAAACGCAATGGGCCTCCCCACCAGCTTTAAAAGGGGAATGTCGCCATCCGTATCTCCTACCGCGATAGAGAGGAATAGATCAGCATGGAGGTTATGCTCCTCTAAAAACGTCTTAAGCACCTTTGGCTTATTAGACCAGGAATCGCGATTCACCACTCCGCCCGTGAAAATTCCATTTTTTACCTCCAGAACCGAGCCAAACGATGCTTCAAATCCCATATACTTAGCAAACTTTGAGACAATGTCATGGGGGGAGCCGGAAATGGCAAGTAAATAGTAATTTTTTTCTTTAAGCTTTTTCATCAGTCCGCGCGTGAACCGATAGAGCCGGCCTTTCTGCCATTCAAGGATTTTTTCTACGACGCGGTCCACCTCGGTCTCTTTAACGCCCCGAATGTTATCCACATAAATCTTTACCACCTGATTGACATATGTTTCATAGTCTCCGCGCCGGTTATGCCATGCCAAATAATCCGCCTCCATTTCTTTTTTGGCGCTTTGGGGGAACACCTTTTCGCTAACCAGTCCGTTCACAAGTTCAATTACTAAACTTGAGCGAAAAATCGTCCCGTCTATGTCAAATATCCCTAATTTGACAGCATTTTTCATGGTTAAGTAATATCACATCCCCCATAAAAAGTGAAGAGGGTTCTTGTTGCAAGAACCCTCTTGTTTTTTCAACTTATTTGCGTCGTTATCGACGCGGGCGGAGGTACAATGGCCTCCGTTCCCTCCTCCTCCGAGATCCCCTTTCGTTTTGGGGCTCTCTTACAAACGGGGACTGATTTCCCCGTTGTTCACAATCGTCGCAAAAGTCCCTACGTGGACTCTTGCGATTCCCACAGACGCACCTCTCGTCCATATTCCCTCCTTACCTAAGGATTTCTAACAAGAATTTTGCCGGCGCATGCCAGAATGACATATAGGAAATGTCTTCCCCATTTGCCACTTCTGCCAACGAGCCAAAGACTATCGTAAGGTAAAATAAAAAGAGCAACACTGCCGCCTCCAACAGTAATCCTGCAACCTTCTTCATTCACCTACCCTCCTTCCGTGTTTTGGATTTACGCCGCTAAGAGTTGTCGCATCTGCTCGGGATAGTCGGTGACTATCCCGTTAAATCCACATCGCTTCAAATAAAGCGCTACGGATTTTCTATTTATTACTCCCGCCACTACTTCGAGTCCCTTAAGATGCATATTCCGCACCCAATAGGGCAAGAAGAGGGGAACAAGCGACCGGAACAAGATTTCTTCCCACCACTCGGTGTAGCCGGTCAGAAGTAAAGATGCCCCATATATCTTTGCGTCTCGGAAGAGTCCCAGGGGAGCGCCGATAAGCCCCACTTTTATTCCCTCCTTAGCAAGGGTTCCCAGGGCGCTTGAAATATTCCTCTCCCGCCGATAGCCAATAACTGTTACCCTCCCTTCCAGACTAAAAGATTTGATTACCTCAAGCAGGCGTTGGCTCATTGGTTCTCCGCCATGCTTTATTTCCCAAAAAACGTGGGAATCCGGGTAATCCACCATCCAGGTGGCAATGTTCGATAGAAGAGCAATGGAGGAGCCAGTCTCTTTGCATCTCAATTGTCTGACTCCTTCAAGGTCTAAGCTTTTTATCGGAATCCGCGTTGGCAAATAGGGAGGACCGATATGAGGATCGTGCGAGCAGATAAGTGTTTCGTCTCCCAGCAAATGCAAGTCTATTTCCACATGATGACCTTTCAGCAGGGCTGAGCGAATAGCCTCGGCTGAATTCTCAATGTGTCCGCCTGCTTTCCATCCCCTGTGGGCATAAATCTTCATTGAATTTCCTCCTGATTGAATTTATTTTTTCTATCACGATAGTACTCTTTTGTCAATGTTTCTGAGTACAATACGGTAAAAGAGGATGTCCGCGCTCGCAGACATCCCCCTTCTTGCCCTAGCCTCGAAGCGCCCTTTGGAGCGCCGAGGCATACTCTCGCTCAATAAAAATCATCGCCAACCACTGACGTATGCGGCTTCGTTCCTCCGCCGGCAAGCTTGCCCTTGCCGACTTACTACACTCGCCGCAAATAACAGCATCTTCTCTCACCACCTTCCCACATTCCATACAGCGATGAATTTTTTCTTCTCTCATCTTCCCCTCCAAACAGTGAACAAATTTGATATATGTTACCATCAAAAAAATAGATGTCAAGAAAGGAGTCTTGACGGCAGGTGGTGATAAGAGGAGGTGATTATACATCCCGCAAAATCCCAGTTGCCACGATTTAAACCCCCACACCACAAATTTTGGTGTGGGGGTAAACCAAGGCCCTCCGTTCCACCGTCGCTGAAGGTATGGCGAACACAGTAAAACTATGGCAGGACAAGAAGGCGGTTTTTGCCTGCCCGTCCATAGCCTTGGCGAAGGCGGGGTGCCGATTATGCAATAGTTTCCATACTGTTCTATGCAAAAAAGGGATTTTTAGAATAGTGTAGTGCACAAAAAGTCCCGATTTTGTGCACTACAGTGATACAACTGGTCAAAATGTCGATTTTTGAACTGGACGCTAGGTTGAAGATAGCTTCCAGTCCGCATTTCCATAATGATACAAAAATGTATTACTTCTGAAACGCCGTTTTTTGTACAAAGTCGTAATACAGATATTCTTATTGCACTTATTGGTTTAAATAGTAGTAAGGCATGGGCTTGATTTATTCGTTACAATCCGCTATAGTTGATATATCGGATTAAATATATCTGTAGTGAGCTTGTAGAACTATGGCAAAAAACAACAAAAAGGCAATTTTAGGTAGTCGATCAATGGCGCGTGTGCTAGAAGATGCAAAACGCCGAACACTTATTGAAAGAACGGGGTCTTCATTGCGACTTGCCGGAGTTAAAGTTTCCAATAAAGATGTTGAGCAAATTATTAACCTCTCAATTCTTAATTCTATCTTTAAAGAAAACATTGAACGATTGCTCACGCAAAAACAGCTCGCTGTCTGGGATTATCTCCAAAAAGTTGAAAGTTCCACACCGCGCGAGATTTCCGAACAGACGAA
>CAYTEF010000022.1:0-11670 GCA_964436845.1 uncultured Candidatus Saccharibacteria bacterium | reverse complement strand
CAATGATACCACATTTTACCTGCTTTTACCACTCATTTGGCAACAGGCCCCTTATTGCGTAACCCCTCAAAAGTCCAATTTAGGGTGGACGCATACACATCATGGCAAGAAGTCGTAGATTAGTGTATAATACAGGTATGACAATCCATCAATTTATTAAAAAAAGACCATATTTGGTTTGGTATGTGAGCAAGGAAAAGTTAGACAAGCTTAACGAGGCTTCTATTGTGGAGCATGTTCTGAATTACGGAGATTGGGATGACGTGCAAGAAATGATAAAAATTTTAGGCATGAAAAAAACCGCCGAGATCTTTCGCCAAAAATCCATTCCCGACAAATTTGGCAGGCAGAATTACGACCCTTTGGTAAAAAATTATTTCCAATTATATTTCAACAAGCATGCAAATGCATAAAGAGATTTTAACGGGAGAACAAATAAAGCTTTTGCCTTTGATTGGAAAATTTTCTAGAGATTTTGGTCTTGTGGGCGGGACTGCTATCGCATTGTATCTTGGGCATAGAAGGTCAATAGATTTTGATATGTTTTCCAATAAGCCATTTAAAAACATGGCTATACGAAGAAAAATAAGAAATACCCATAGCATCCAAAAGCTCTTCAAAGACGAAATAGGGCAGTACACCTTTTTTGTGAATGGAGTGCAAATAACTTTTTACCACTTTCCTTATGAGATTGCATATTCAAAAAAGTTTGAAAATCACGTTATGATACCAGATCTGCTTACTCTTGCTGCCATGAAAGCTTTCGCCCTTGGCGGAAGAAATAAATGGAAGGACTACGTTGATTTGTATTTTATTCTCAAGGACCATCTCCCCGTGCATGAAGTATCTCAAAAAGCTAAGCAACTATTTTCTGGAGAGTTCAACGAAAAAATCTTTCGTAATCAACTAGCTTATTTTGAAGATATTAACTATGCCGAACAGGTAGAATTTATGCCAGGGCTTGAAGTTGCCGATGAAACAATTAAAAAAGCTCTGGTGGAATTCAGTTTGAGTTAGTGAGTAGGTTACCGTGAATAGAAAGCTACCGATTGCCCACTAAAACATGTTGCCATTCTGTTAGTGGCAATTAAATTTATTTGACGAATTTGAGCGAAATAAAAAAGTGCAGCAGGCGATGGGAAGCTCTATTTTTCAGTATTTGGTCAAAGCCGATACAAAGATTGAGGATGTTGTTAAAAAGGTGAAAGATAAATTAAAGATAGAAAAGCCCGTTATACTTTCTTCAAGAGCCGTAAAAGGCTCTTTTTTAGGTGCTCGCGGTGTTCTTTATTTTTTATTACGTGGATAATGCCGGGCAGAATGGAAAGGAAAATAATAAAAACAATAATGGGCAAGAGGTACTGGTCAATGCCGGGGATGGTCCTGCCGAGAAAATATCCAAGGAGGGTTATTCCGATTGACCAGAGGAAAGCGCCAATGAGGTTAAACGCGATAAAGGTAAGGTAATGCATTCTCCCCACGCCGGCTAAAATGGGGGCAAAGGTGCGCACAATAGGCATGAAGCGTGCGAGAATGATTGTTTTGCCCCCGTGGCGTTCATAAAAGAGGCGCGATCGTTCAAGGTGGTCTTTATGAAAGAAAAGAGAGTCCTCCTTTATAAAGAGTTTAGGCCCCACGCGAGCGCCAAAGGCATACCCGACAGTATCGCCCAACACCGCACCTAAAAAGGTAATGCCAAAAAGCAGCCAGATATCCAAAAATCCTTGGGACGCTAAGAATCCGGCGGTAAAAAGGAGGCTGTCTCCGGGCAAAAAAAATCCAATAAAAAGACCTGATTCCGCAAACACAATCGCAAAAAGACCCGCGTACCCCGCGGCCTTGATAAATTCTATAAGATCAATACCAAAAAATTCCATGAGACTTATGAAGGGAGGCGCCGATAGATAAACTTACGTATTTCTTCAGCAATAACGATGGAGAAGGCAATCGGGATTATCAAAAGCCATTCCTGGGGCGAGAGAGGGGTGGTGCGAAGGATTTGATGCATAAGAGGATGATAAACGGCAAGGAGCTGGAGTAAAATGACAATGATGGTCGCGCCAACAAGGAAGGGGTTAGAGAAGGGATTTATCTGGAATATTGACTTTCCCTCGCTCCGGCAATTCCACGCGTTAAACCATTGGAATACGGCAAGAGTAGTCAGGGATATAGTCCATCCCTTAGAAAGATTTATTGTTTCATATATGCTAAAGAGGAGGAGCGTTCCAAACGCCATAGTAAGAGCCATAATAAGCATGCGGCTTGCCATTAAAGAATCAACAAGGTAGCGCGAACGCTTGAATGAGTGAGATAAAAGCCCTTTTTCCTTTGGTTCCATGGCAAGCGCAACGTCTAAAAAGCCGTCCGTTACTAAATTTAGCCATATGATTTGAGCGGCCAACAGGGGAAGAGGAAATCCCAAGAGAAGTGCCGCGCTAATAGTAGCCATTTCGCCTAAGCTCGTGGAAAAAAGATACAGGATGACTTTTTTAATTGTCTTATAAATACTCCGCCCCTCTTCAATTGCGGCGTTAATGCTTGAAAGATTATCATCCAAAAGGACGATGTCGGCTGCTTCCTTTGCCACTTCCGTTCCGATAGTGCCAAGAGAAACACCTAAATCCGCGGCAACAAGCGGCGGAGCATCATTAACGCCGTCTCCCGTCATTGCGATAATTTCTCCTCTTGCTTTATATGCCTGTACAATTCTCATTTTATGGTGTGGCGCGACACGGGCGAAAACGCTTGTATTATCAAGTCGCTCTAAAAGTTTTTTTTCGGAAAGTTCTTCAAGATCTTTCCCCATAATAATATCGTCGCCCTCTTTAAAAATACCCACCTCCTTTGCGACTGCTTGGGCGGTAATTTTATGGTCCCCCGTTATCATCACCACGCGTATGCCTGCTGCTTTTGTCTGCGCGATAGCATCCTTTACTTCTGAACGTATGCCGTCACTCATCGCATAAAGACCGCCGAATACCAGAGAGGGCAGAGTATCGGGATTTATTTCTCCGGATATGCCTTCATGCAGGGCAAATGCCAATACGCGAAGACCCTCCTGCGACATGCCTGCGATAAGCGTTTCAATTTCCTCTCGCTCCCGTTTCCCAAAAGGCTTTGTTTTGCCGTTTTTCCATATTCGCTTGGTTTGATCTAAAAGTACTTCGGGGGCGCCTACAATGGTGAGAAAGTTCTTTTTCCCCATTGCGTGAACAGTGACATGATATTTTAGTTGATAATCAAATGGAATTTCCTGCGAGAGGGGATAGCGCTTTTCCATATCATCTTTTTTAAATCCCATTTTCTCCCCAAAAACGAGAAGTGCCGCCTCCGTAGGATCGCCGGATACCTGCCAGCGTTTTTCTTCTTTTGAATAAGAGATTCGTGCGCTCGCGCAAAACATTGCCACCCTCCCCGCGAGGAGTAACCCCGGAAGCTTTGCAGGAGTTACCACCTCCTTTACCCCTTCTCCCCCGTAGAGCATAAACGTTCCCTCTGGTTCGTAGCCGTTTCCCGCTACCTCAAACATCTGCCCATCCACGAAAACCTTTTGGATCATAAGCTCGTTTCTTGTGATAGTGCCTGTTTTATCAATGGCAAGAACGTGTGCTTGGCCTAAGGCTTCTACCGCCTGCAATTTTTTTACAAGGGCGTTTCTCTTACTCATACGCCACACGCCACTTGCCAGTACAAGCGTTAAGACAATAGGAAGACCTTCGGGGATAAGGGATATAGAGAGGGCAACCACAATGAGAAACATTTCGCCCATGGGTTTCCCCAACTTTATTCCAATGAAAAAGAGCAAGACTGCACTTATGCCGACCGTTGCAATGATGATGCGCGAAAGGTGGCGAATGTCTCCTTTAAGGGGTATCTCCGTATCAATGGCGGCAATTTCCTTTGATATAGTTCCGATGATGGTTTTAACTCCTGTTGCCACAACCACTGCTTTTCCATGCCCGGTTACTACGTGAGTGCCTTTAAACACCATGTTTCTTTGCTCGGCGGTTTGGAGACCGGGCCGCTCTATTGCTTCAGAAGATTTATGTACCGGCTTTGATTCGCCAGTGAGTGTTGCTTCATCAAGTTGGAGATTATGTATCTCCAATAGGCGACCGTCAGCCGGCACCTTTTCTCCTTCTTGGAGTAAAATGATGTCGCCGGGTACCACTTCACTATCAGAAAGAATGATTTCCTTACCGTCGCGGATAACCGTCGCAGAAGTTTTTACAAATGTTTTGAGTGCTTTAAGGGTATTTTGTGCCCGCCCTTCCTGAATTGTTCCCACAATGGCGTTAAAGAGGAGGACAAAGAGGATAAGAGAGCCATCAATATATTCACCTAAAAAGAAAACAACCCCTGAAGCAATGAACAACACATAAATTAAGGGGCTTTGGAACTGTTCAAAGAAAATGGAAATAAGGGATCGTACCTTCGCTTCAGGAAGCTTATTTGCTCCGGAGGATTTCAGACGTCGGGCGGCTTCTTTTAAGGAAAGTCCGTGGTTGCCGGTCGTGAGGAGAGAAAAAATTTCCTGCGGTGTTTTTAGATACCAATCCATAATGCTAAAAGTATAAAGCCTATGCCCTTTAGTGTCAAAGCCCATTGCGCAAGAGGGGAAAATATTTTATAATTAAAGGGTTATGAATATAGACATCGCCTACAAAAGCATTTTTAGGGTTATATTCGCCCTCATAATCATTTGGTTTTTGTATCAGATTCTTGATATATTAGCCGTGGTATTTTTTGGCATTATTATCTCTTCTGCCGTTGCTCCCCTAATTGATAAACTTCAAAAAGAAGGGGTTCCCCGCATTGGCGGAGCCTTACTCATTTACCTTGTCATCATCACCGTTTTTTCCTTCATTGGTTATATCATTGTTCCTCCAATGATTTCACAAATTGCAAAGCTTTCCGCGCAGCTCCCCTCGCTTCTTGCCGATTATACCGGATCGCTTTCAATCCCCGATGACATCTTTAAAGAATTCAGTCAGACCCTGCGCACCATTCCCTCAAATATAATCACATGGCTTATTGGTCTTTTAGGAGGAATCGGGAATGTATTTTTTGTCTTTATTATATCCTTCTATTTGAGTGTGGAGGATCAGGGAATAAAGCGCTTCCTGCAAACGGCTTTGCCCGACCATCGTTATCACTATGTCATAGAACTCATCAGACGTTCTCAAAGCACCCTCGCGCAATGGCTTAAGGCACAGCTTATTTTAATGCTTTGCATCGGGATTATGACATACATTGCCCTTCTCTTTTTAGGTATTCCTTACGCCCTTGCTCTTGGCACATTGGCGGGAATATTAGAAATTGTCCCTTTCGCAGGACCAGTGATCGCTGGCAT
This sequence comes from uncultured Candidatus Saccharibacteria bacterium, assembly GCA_964436845.1. Lineage (GTDB taxonomy): Bacteria > Patescibacteriota > Minisyncoccia > 2-01-FULL-47-10 > JBBTYX01 > CAYTEF01. The sequence continues at coordinate 6,317 of CAYTEF010000022.1, read as the reverse complement.
TCCTGCCATTGTCTTTGCCTTTGAACAGTCCCCCTTTATTGCCCTTATCGTCTTTATCGTCTTTATTGTTATCCAGCAGATTGAATCTCAGGTCTTAACCCCGTTCATTATGAAGCGAACATTTGAATTAAACCCCGTACTTGTACTGCTTGCTCTCTTTGTCGGCGCAAAACTCGGGGGTATTGTGGGTATTCTTGCTTCCGTGCCCCTTTTAGCTCTCTTCCTTGAGTTTTCTAAGGATTACTATCAAAAACGATCCAGCTAAGGTATGGCTACGCTTTACATTGTTGCTACTCCTATTGGTAATTTAGAAGATATCACCTTACGGGCAGTGCGCGTACTTAAAGAAGTGCAAACGATAGTAGCCGAAGATACGCGCCAAACCCGAAAGCTTCTTATCCATTATGGCATTGAAAAACCTCTCTTCTCGCTCCATGAACATTCCCAAGAGGCAAAAGTAGCAGGTATCATTGAGAAAATAAAGTCAGGGGACGTTGCCTATGTGGTAGATGCGGGCACTCCGGGTATCTCTGACCCGGGAGCTAGATTAGTCCAAGCGGTCTTATCACAAGAAGATATTCAAGTAGTGCCCATTCCCGGGACATCGTCGCTTACTGCCCTTCTCTCGATCGCCGGGATTCCGACCGATCGTTTTTTGTTTCTCGGTTTTTTGCCTAAGAAAAAGGGGAGAGCTACTCTTCTCCGAAGCATCGCTGAATCTCCCTATCCAGTAGTTTTTTTTGAATCCCCCTATAGGATTATGAAGACACTGGAAGCATTGGAGAAAGAAGGTGATTTTTACTGCATTGTAGGGCGCGAGTTGACAAAGAAGTTTGAGACGATATATAGGGGGAAGACCGAGGAGGTAATAGAGCAATTAAAGAAAGATAAAGTAAGAGGAGAGTTTACAGTCATTGTTCAAACGCAAAACGCAAAACGCAAAACGAAAAGCGTAAAATAATTTACATTATGCTTTTGGATGTCCATACCCATGTGAATTTTAAAGCGTTTGAGTCAGACGGGCATGAGGTAATCAAGCGCGCGCTTGACGGGGGCGTTGGCATGATTTTGGTGGGATCGCAAAACACCACGTCAAAGCGTTCCATTGAATATGCAAAGCAATATCCTAAAGAGTCCGTCTATGCGGCGGTGGGACTCCATCCTATTCATTTGGAGGAGATACATATAGACGGTAAGGAACTGGGGCAGGAAGGGCTTGGGTTTAGTACAAGGGCAGAAGAATTTGACTACGAATACTATAGAAAGCTTGCAGAAGATCCTAAAGTGGTTGCGATTGGCGAGGTGGGGCTTGATTATCACTGGACGCATCCGGAGAAAAATCCTGAAGCAGTAAAAAAGCAAAAAGATATTTTTCGCAGGCAGATTGAATTAGCCCTTGAAACAAAAAAAGCCTTAATGGTCCACTGCCGCAAAGCACACGATGACTGTATTAAAATCCTGAAAGAATATTTCCCTCTACAAACTACCCACGACTCACTACTCACTTTCAATGGCGATATCCACTTCTTTGAAGGCACCCTTGACGAGGCAGGAGAATATTTTACGCTTGGCTTTACCGTCTCTTTCACCGGTGTTATTACATTTAAAAACGCTTCTCACCATCAGGAGTTAGTAAAGGCACTCCCTCTGGAACGAATGCTCCTTGAAACAGATGCACCCTATATCACTCCTGAACCTCACCGAGGTAAGCGCAATGAACCGCTTTATGTTAAACTGGTGGCGCGCAAAGTGGCGGAATTGAAGGGAATATCACTTGAGGAGGTGGAAAGAGTAACGACAGAAAACGCGAAGCGAGTATTTAATATATAAAATGGTGCCGTGCCGATTTATACCAAAAAGGGTGATAAAGGGACAACAAAGCTTCTTTATGACGCCCGAAAGCGTTCCAAATCAAGTTGCCGCGTTCGTTCGCTTGGCGAGATAGACGAGCTCAATTCCTTCGTGGGGGCGGTGAACGCATTGGTGAAGGAAAAGAAGATTAAAGAGATGCTCACAAAAGTTCAGCACGATCTTTTTCGCGTGCAAATGGACGTTGCGTCAAAGGGGAAAGCGTTAGCCCAAGAATATATCACCCCCATTAGCGAAGAACATGTTTTGTGGCTTGAAAAGCACATTGACGCCATGCAGTCAACGCTCACTCTTCTTAATAAGTTTATCTTGCCGGGCGGATCTCCCGCGGGATCACTTTGCCAGGTGGCGCGCGCCGTATGCCGGCGTGCGGAGCGCGAACTTACCGCACTTAAAGAAAAAGAAAAAGTTAACCCTGCCATTGCAAAATACTTAAACCGTCTCTCGGACTTTCTCTTCGTAACCGCGCGGTTTATCAATAAAGAGGAGCGAAAAAAGGAGATTTTCCCTGATTACTACAGCGCTAATAAGAAAAAATCACCTTAGCGATAAGCGACGCTCTTGATAAAGGCCCAAACGAAGCGCTATCTTCACTCTCAAGAGGATTATCCCCGGCTACGTATATTCCCGCGGGGGTTATTTTTTTAATGCGTTTTACGATAAGAATCCTGCGAAAAGGATGATCAAGAACGACCACGTCCCCCAGTTTCGGCTTAAAGAGGTGATAGAACAACCGGCTGGCAAACAGCCAGTCGCCTTCTTTATACGTTGGTTCCATGCTGGACCCTTTTACCTTCGTGAGCATATTAATGACTATGCTTTGCCTTCTCTTTTTCGGCTTTTGCAAACATTGTGGCAATATCGTCAACGGCTTTGCGAAGCTGGCCCGCGGCTTCCAAGTTGACCTCCTGCTTGTTTTTAGAGCAAAGTTTCGCTGCCTTCCAAAAAGTGTCATGCAGATCCGGGAATATTTTTAGATGCTCGGGCTTAAAGTAATCAGTCCAGAGGATTAAGAGCTCTTCTTTACAGATTTGCGCATGTTCTTCCTTGGTCATCACCATGCGCGTGGCGGAATTATGATAAGCAAGCATGGCCTGTTGATTCTCGTGAACATCGGGTGCTTTAAGCTCCAAGAGCTTTTGCACCATTTTTTCAACCGTCTGTGCCGCCACCTGTGCGGCGTTTGGCGTATAAATCCCGCAGGGAATATCACAGTGGGCATGGACTTCCTTCGGCCTTTTTATTTTATCAAGCGTTCTTAGAAAAGAAGAGATAATTTTTTTCATGAGTGTTTTTATTACCGAATTATTGAAGTGGTTGTTGAGGTGGAACTTTGATAGCAAAATTTTTGACACAAATGCATTGAGCTAAGTATCTTGTTGTAACTCTTCATACGGCCTTGCTTCTACTATCATTTTTGGTTGAATCTGATAGTATTCTTGAAAAAGTTCGTTCACGAAGTCCGCTGTATAGGACTGCAAGATATTCTTCCATAGCTCCTCTATGTTTGCCTCAATCTCGACCTGCGTTAAGGTTACAAAATCATGTGCAAGTGTGTTCCTTGCGTTATAGATTTTATGCAACAAGTCTTCATTCTTACCAATTTCCTTCTCTAAGACTTTAAGCGCCTCGCGGAAAGTCCTGAACTTCTTTTGGTGTCCACAGGTTGTACACTTTAAAACCTCATGCGGGATCTCTTTGTTAGACTTTTTTATAATCAACCCCTCAAGCAAGGAAGTGTGAATCAAAACATTCTTGTACGTTCTATCTAGTTTCCTGCAGTTAAACTGCTACCTTACATACTCAACATTAGATAGTCCCGTCTTTTTTGAATAATCACCCATATGTGACATGGCTGTCCCTCCTGAACAAAATCCGAACTTTTTACCAAACGAATCCCAACAACTGACCGCCTCCGCTTCGCTCCGGCGGAACGCTCGGGCGCGGCGGAATTCCCCCCGCACCCCCCTTCCGTCGCGCCCTCACTTCTGGCATTTCGGCGAAAAAATCCGGCGGCATTATTTTTGTTGCGGGAAGGGTAAATCTGGATAACCCCATGTTGATTCGTCCCATTCTTTTCGAGAAGTGTTAAATTTATAGTTTTTAATGTAGCTCAATTTATTTTTTTGATTATCTATCGCTGGGTTTATTAAAATATTAAGAACCGCTTCCGTTTGTTCGTCTTCTTTACCCTCTAAAAAATCAAATGATGTTGCTGTTTTCTTAAAGTGAAATACTTGAGGATGATTTGGTGCAATACGCAACGGGCCAATGTCATGTTCTTTCTGCTTTATTTTGAGTTTCATTGATACCAACGCCGGTATTGTAGAAGCATTTAGAAACCAAAAGTAAGTTTTCTTTTCTTGGTTGTCATAAATCATATTTACATCCACCGAAGGAAGTGTTTGATTTTCCACCATCTTTTCGGTCGCTCTGGTGTATTTGATTAGCCAAAAGAGAGTAAACGCCAATACAATGACATTTCCAATTCCAAGCCAAAATTCATAATGGTCCCAAAATGGAACGGGGGTAGTGTTTTGTAAAATATTAGATAGTAATTCTAAGATTTTATTATAGATTTCGTTTGACATGAATTATTTTTTGGAAACGTAATCAATTATTTTATCCCAATCGAGATTATCTTTTGTGTAAAAACGGTCAACGACATCTTTCGTCATTTCGTTAATTTTCTTTACATATAAAGTCTTAAATACCTCATCTCTTTTCTTCGCCTCTTTATCAAGAGGTTGAATAATTTTCTTGTATAACTGGTCATCACCGGAAACAAGTTCCCAGAATGCCTGTCCGCAAATTTTGTAATAACTTAAATCTGGATTTTTATTTACTTTATGCGGGACATTATCTCGCCCATACATACAGCCATTTACGGATACGATGTCTTTCTTCCCTGCGGCGCGAAGAAGTTTCTTTGCATTGCGAAGGTTTTTTCGCATTGTATTTACTTGATCAGAATTGCCCCAGTTTGGCCCTGATTTTATTCCCACAACATAAGCCTTTTTGTCCCTCTCAAATATCAAATCAACACTTCTATAAATTCCTTCTTCTGCTTTCTTTCCATCAAATACTTCATGACAAACATGGATAGCAAGATTTTCCATAAGATCACCAAAAATTGTTTCCTCTTGTGACGAAAGAAAAGCATCCAAAATACTCTTCGCCAAATCTCCAGCCGTTTCTATATTTTTTGCCTTAAATAGATATGGATTCTTCCGTTTTGAGATCTCGGAGAGTTTTGCAGACTCAAGTCGTGAAAGACGTATTTCATAAAATGGTTTTATGACATCAGAAGCGATGAAAGCATTTAGTTTTTCGTAGTTTAATTTTTTCATATCATTTTGGTTTGTTGATTGATATTTTCAACAGCTAATTTATGGTATTCCTCTTGAATCTCAATGCCAATAGAATTTCTATCTAACAGAAAGGCCGCAATAGAAGTTGTACCAGAGCCAAGAAATGGATCAAGCACGACATCGTTCGGTTTAGTGAATAATTTAATAAACCAACTTGGTAATTCTTTTGGGAAAACAGCACTATGATTTTTGTTTGAGCTTTCTGTTGCCATAACAACAACATTGGTGGGATAGGCCAGTTCTCTGCCTACCCATTTAGATACATTTTTCCCAAATCCACTACCGACTTTTGAATTATCTCTGCGCTTATCGGTTTCGCTAAGATTTTTTAAGCGTATTTTTGCCCAATCACCCATAGGCACTCTTACTTCATCTTGATACATATTAAACTCTTTCGTTTTGTTGAATTGGAGTAATCTCTCCCATGCATCACGAAATCTGTTGGGCCATTTCCCCGGAAAACAATTTTTCTTGTGCCAAATAAATTCTTCCGTCCAAAGCCAACCTTGTTTTCTCATCTCCATAATCAATTCCATAACGTAGGTGTGTCGTTCTCCGTTTGCCACTTTTTCTTTTATATTCAAAATGAAAGTGCCCTTTGGATGCAAAACTCTCTTTAACTCTTTGGTTATAGGCAAAAACCATTCAACATATTTATCGGGGCTTATTCCGCCATAAGTGCTTTTCCTCTGATCTGCATAAGGCGGTGAAGTAACTATCAAATCGACTGAATTATCAGGAAGTGTTTTTAACACATCAAGGCAATCGCCAAGAATTACATCGGCTTTTACTTTCGTCTTTGACCCTGTACTGAAAAGATTATTTTTTTCTATAGTATTTATTGTCATAACTATTTTTTCAAAAGGTCATCAACCGACACTTCAAGGGCTTTCGCAATTCTCTGAACTGTCTCAATGGTGGGGTTCGGGCTATCGTCCAACTCTATCTTAACAACAGTATTGAGCGATAAATCGGCAAGTTTGGACAATTTATCTTGCGAAAGCCTCTTTTCTTGCCGAAGTCGTTTGATGTTTTTTCCTATTGTGGACATATTATACTATAATGTATGGAAAGTGA
>CAYTEF010000021.1:6664-12211 GCA_964436845.1 uncultured Candidatus Saccharibacteria bacterium | reverse complement strand
CCGCAATGATACCACATTTTACCTGCTTTTACCACTCATTTGGCAACAGGCCCCTAAAGAACTAAACCGCTGATTTGTCCCGAAGAATGAAAAAAACGGTTCTAATCATGATGGAAAGATCAAACGCTAGGGACCAGTTCTCAATGTAGTAGGTATCAAGCTCCACCTCCCTGTCAAAGGGAAGGTCAGAAGATCCGGAAATTTGTGCCAATCCGCTTACCCCGGGCTTAATGGAAAGTACCCGCAAATGGTGCTTTTTATACTTTGCCACCTCTTGCGGTTCATGAGGTCTTGGTCCCACAAGTGACATATCTCCTTTTAGAACGTTATAGAAATTGGGGAATTCATCAATCCGATAGCGGCGCAACACTTTTCCCACGCGTGTAATGCGCGGATCATTTCTCATTTTAAAAAGGGGGCTATATTTTCTGTCATTTTTGCGCTTCAACTTCGTCCATTTAAGCCGGTGCGCGTCTTTTTCCATGGAGCGAAATTTATAGAGGGTGAACGTTTTTTCCCCCTCACGCACGCGCTTTAAGCCAATAATAATAGGCCCTTTTGAATCAAGACTAATAGCGAGCGCTATAAAGGGAAATATCAGCGCAAGGATCACAAGACCTATAAGCGAACCAATAATATCAATACTTCGTTTAAGAATTCTACCCCACCCTTCAAGGGGGGTATGTTTTACCTCTAAAATTGCCAGTCCGGAAGGGAGCGGCCGAAGGTCGGTGCGAAACGCGGTAAAAACGCTTGGTACAAAACTAAAATTTAACTGCATGCGGTGGCAGAATTCGGTTAGTTCAAGAATGGTTTGGTCGCTCCAGGAAAGATCAGTCAAAAACACGTCATCTACCTGCTTTGTTTTTACAATATCGCGAATGTATTTCATATCAATAGTCAAAACCTCTTTTACCACCGCAAAGCCAAGGCCGGGATTTCGCTTTAATTCATGCAAAAACTCTTTAGAGCGCCCGGGATTGGGATGACCGATAAGGAGCACGTTATGCACCCCGATTTTATAGCGGGCCGCTAAATGCTGCTGAACTTTTTTCAAAATAAGGCGGGCAATAGAGATAAAAAGAATCGCAAACACCCACCAAAAAAGCACAATAAAGCGCGACTCAAAGGGATTCGCGGTCAAAAACACCCAAAGGGCAAGAGCAACCACCCCTGCCGTGACTGAAAGCATCACCAAAAAAAGTTCGCGGATAATGGATCGCGTCACCTTTAGTTGGTAAAGTCCGGAAAGCGCAAAAAATCCAAGCGAAACCCCCGCGATGCTAAAGAGAAACTGCAGATAATCGGAAAAGGATAGGTCAAACATGACTGGCCTGACTTGCGATAGCCACTGCGACGTGCGCAGCGCGTAAGCCGCCAAACCAGCAAGCACGATCATCAAAAAGTCAACGGGAAGCTGAAGGAGAGAAAAAATAATTTCTGAGCGCTTCATTGTGCCTTACTTATGAATTCATCCATAATCCTAAAAGAATTATAAAGATGGCCAATATGAGAAAATATAGAATAACCGGCATAGTCACTTACTAAGGGTATAAAAAATTCTGTAAAATTCAATAGTAATTAAAAGATACGGGCAGGCCTATAAGCCAGATTCTGTGCTAACGCAACTACCAACAGCCAACTTTCAACTTCCAACGGTTGGTTGTGGGTTGTTGGGAGTTGGTAGCTGCGCTAGCGATGATCATTTATCTATGCCCCCGCTAACGCAACTACCAACAACCAACTTCCCGCTTCCAACGGTTGGTAGTTGGTAGTTGGATGTTACGTTAGTAGGGTTGCACCAGGCAGGGTTTGCCGCCCTTGGATATTGGCCACCGCGAAGCGATGGGATTATTCTCCAAGGTTCAGGGGTTTTATTCCCTGACGTTTCACCCTTACCTCTCTTTACTCAAAGCCATAAAAGAGAGGCGGTTTGGTTTCTGTGGTACTTTCCCTAAGGTTTGAGAAAATAAATGAAGCAGGCTTTTGCCTTAACTATTCTCTCTTATCCCCGGCCGGATTTCCCGGCTGCCTTGCTAGCGCAACTGTCAACTTCCAACATTTAACTTCCAACTGTTGGTTGTTGGTAGTTAGAGGTTGGTAGTTGCGCTAGCAGTGTCCGGACTTTCCTGACGCGATTATGTATATAACCGCGCCTGATCACCCGGCCCACCCGTTCTTGGCTAAATTTTACATAATTCTCTCTACTTTGTCAATGACTATTGACAAATCATAATTTTCATGGTAAAAACAACCAACATAATATAAGGGAGGGTTTTAGCTCTTTACAACCTGGTGGAAAGTAACATTACAACAAACTTTTTGGACGCTCTTCGGCGGAATCCGGAGAAGGGAGAATCCTATGATAGTAATCTTTTTTATTCTCATGCTTTGTGTCTCACCGGCCAAAGCGGATGTCCCCGTATGGGCCTGTTGCCGAATATGGTATTGAACCAAAAACAGAAAGGTTAAGTCATTGTTGATTGAGTTTTGCTCTCAATCTTTTTGTTTTTGGTTCAATACCATATTCGGCAACAGGCCCTTAATGGGGATTCGGTATCTCGGCTTCCAGTTTGAATCTCGCGGAACGGTTACGATTCCTGCGCCGACACCTAATCCTGCTACTACCCCTGCTGTGCCCGTGCTCCCATTGAGAGTCGCTCCCCGACCCGAAGTGGCTTCAACTTTTGAGTTAGAAGGCATAGAATTCTCCCTTCCGGAAGGTGCAACAGTAAGAGTTGCAGAAGACGGTTTAATCCTTGTTGCCTTCGGCGATCAGGAGATAGGGATCCGGCGAATCATCAAAAAACCAAAGGCGCGCCGCTTGAAAGTGAAACAAGTGGCAACAACAAAACAAACCGCATAAACAACTTTCCACCAACCCTTTTCAGTCCCCCGGGGATTACTTGCTTAAACGCAGGTACTACTCCCGGGGGCTTTTCTTTTGTATAACAAAAATATCCTGCAGGAATTGCAGGATATTACGACTCACGCAGTTAAAATGCAAAAGAAAACATCCTTGCACTTGAGAAATTACTGGACCAACCCAAGATAGACACTTTAATAAGCCATCATACTACCACACACAGTGTGCGGTAGTATAACAAGGGGGAAAATGTAAACAAAATGAAAACGTTCTATCTCTTTGACCACTGCTGTCCCCTTCGCGCTCCCCTTTTGCCCGGCTTTTTGCGCTCTTTCATGCGGGGATCTCTTGTTAAAAGCCCGTGGGCATGAAGTTCTGCCAATGTATCGGGCTTATATAAACGAAGCGCGCGTGCGATGCCCAAGCGAATCGCCTCTGCCTGGCCCCGAATACCGCCCCCTTTGACCTTTGCTGAGACTTCAAAGGCACTCGTAAATTTTAGTTTGCGAAAGGGCTCTTCTACAACCTTTTGCAGGGTGTCAGTAGAGAAATACGAGGTAAAAGGCTTTTCATTAATGAGAATATGAAATGACTTTGCCGGGTCCTTTGCCGCTAGTGACCTTGCCACTTTTACGCGAACTCTCGCAATGACAGTTTTTCTCCTTCCAAGGCCCTCGTAGTATTTTGATTTTTTGACTGACGCTTTAGTCGTTTTTGCCATGGCTAATGAGTAATTGCCGCATCATCCGCGCGCGCAGTTTGTTTTTGGGAAGCATGCCATACACTGCCTTTTCAATTACGCGGGAAGGATTTCGTTTAAACATCTGCTCTAACGTAAGCGTCTTCAATCCCCCTGGGTATCCGGAATAGTGTGCGTACTCCTTTTGATTCATCTTATCCCCGGTTACCTTAATCTTATCCGCATTTTTCACAATAACTTTGCGCTCAGGAAAGCGATTAGGAGCGAATTGAGGCAAGTCTTTGCCGCGCAAAAGGTGAGCAATCGTGGTTGCAAGTCTTCCTAGGATCTTATTAGAGGCGTCAATATGAATATCTTCCATGCTTAGATAAGCTCAATAATTGCCCGAACTCCTTTACTGCCGCGGTATGGAGCAAGCTTGGTAATACGCGTATAACCGCCCGGGCGCTCTTTGTACTTAGGCACTACTTTGTGGATTATTTGATGAACGGTTTTGTCATCAAAATATATTTTTAAATAGCGGGTAGACGCTAAATCCTGTTCTCTGGCCTTGGTAATTAAGCGCTCTATAAAAGGACGCAATTCTTTTGCTTTTGCCTCACTTGTTTGAATGCGGTTTCGCCAGACTAAACTATATGCCAAGCTTTTTAAAAGGGCTTTTCTTTGATCACGCGTTCTATGCAGTTTTCTTCCAACCTTACCTTTATTCATGATAATTGCTTACTTCGTTCCTAAGAGAAACCCCGCCTTGCCCAGCTTTCGTCTTATTTCTTTTACCGCCGCATCTCCGATACCGTCAATTTCCATTAAACGTTCCTCCCTTTGCTTTGCCAGCTGGCCAATCGTCTTAACGCGGTGCTTTTTGAGAATTTTTTCAATGCGTGAAGAAAGTTTGAGATGCGAGATTAAATACCTACCGGAAAGGGAAGGCTCTTTTATCCCCGCTTTTTCCTCTTTTCCTTCGCTTAGGCTTATCCCCTTTTCTTTTTGCGCAATCTTTTTAGCTTTCTCCTCTTTTTCTTGTTTTTCTTGTTTTTGCCTCTCCACTTCCTTGAGCGCGGAAAACTGATCTATGAGGGTTTCAATTGACTTCTCAAGAGCTTCTTTCGGAGAGATGGTGCCATCCGTTTCGACATCAAAGGATATACGGTTATAATCCGTACGCTCTCCCACACGCATATTTTCCACCTTGAAGCTTGCAGCAAGGACAGGCGTAAAAATACTATCCACTTTGATAACTCCCACACTGGGAATTGAGGGAGGAAAGACATGCTCTTTACTTAATTCATACCCCGTGCCCTGCGAAATCCAGACGCTCATTTCTATCTCTTCCTTCTTGTCCGTGATTGTGGCTATCGGCAAATCGGGGTTAACAATTTCTACCTCCGAGGGAAACGTGAAATCTCCTGCCCTTATCTCTTTTACCGCCTTCACTTTGAGTTTGCCCTCAAAATACCCTTCCTCAAACACCTTAAAACGCATTTTCTTAATGTTGAGCATAACGCTTATCACATCTTCCATCACGCCCGGTATGGTGGAAAACTCATGATCCACATCTTTTATCTTAAACGCGATAACCGAAGCGCCCGGGAGAGAAGAGAGGATGACTCTGCGAAGGGCGTTGGCAAGGGTAATGCCGTAGCCTGGATAGAGGCCTTCAATCGCAAAGCTTGCCTTATTTCCCTCTTGCGACACCAGCCGCGGGGCTTGAGGGGTAGGTATGGTAATCATAATAAAGCTAAAATAAATGATTTAATTGTTATCGGCTATAAAATTGCAGAACTAAGGCAATATTGAGCGGTTCGGTAAAATGTTGGTGGCTGGGCTCCCTTTCAATCTTTGCTTGTGTCTTATCCTTTACTGTATAGGAGAGCCATTCCGGAATTTTGTACTTTTCAAGTTTTGCGGTCAAATGCTTAAAGGGACCGCTGTCTTTTTTGTTTGCTTTAATTTCTATCACATCTTCGCTTGACACCTGATA
>CAYTEF010000021.1:0-6654 GCA_964436845.1 uncultured Candidatus Saccharibacteria bacterium | reverse complement strand
CTTTCTTTTTGTTTACCATAATATGACCGTGATTGACAAACTGCCCTGCTTGTGAACGTGTTTCACTCCATCCGAGGCGATACACCACGTTATCCAATCTTTTTTCCAAAAGAGTCTCCAATGCGTGATCAATATTTACCCGCTCGCGGGAAGCCTTTTTAAAGTAGTTCTTTAATGTTTTTTCACGTAACCCATAGGCCTTTCTCATTTTTTGCTTTTCTAACAGCTGAACACTATACTCGCTCTGGCGCTTGGGCCTTCGTGTTTTTCTAGGTTTAAATTTCCGCTTTGGTCCTTTATACATGGAATAATTGCTTAAACTTTTCGCGGCTTTGGCGGTCTTGGTCCTCCAAAGGGAATAGGAGTGATATCCTTAATAAAGGTAACATTAAATCCTTCCCCCGCGAGTGCGCGAATCGCGGCTTCTCTGCCCGATCCGATACCTTTCACATACACCTCAATATCCTGAAGTCCGGTTGAGTCAATGCGGGATGCAAGAGCTTTGGCAGTCTGAATCGCGGCAAACGGGGTTGAACGCTTTGGTCCGGAGAACCCAAGCATGCCGGTTGAGATACAACTTATAACATTACCCTCCATATCTGTCAAGGTTATGATGGTATTATTATAGGAGGCATGAATATATACCCTCCCTTTGGTGAGCTTCCTGCCGCGGACTTTCTTTGCGGTAACCTGCCTGAATTTTTCTTCCCCCCGCGCTTCTGTGCGCGAGACAATGCGTTTTTTACCCATAGATTAGTTTATAGTTTATAGCAAATAGTGAGTAGATAAAAACTTCTTTTCTACAAACTACTCACTATTACCTACTCACTTTTTACGTTGGCGTTGGCTGGGATTTCTTTGCTGATGTGCCCGCCGCTGTGCGCCGCACATTTCCCCTTATGGTGCGGGTATTTGTTCGCGTGTGCTGTCCCCGTACCGGCAATCTTTTCTCATGGCGTATTCCACGATATGAACGCACATCCTTTAGTCGCTTAATGTCTTCTCTTATCCGCTGACGCAAGGCTCCCTCAACACGAAATTCCCCTTCTATAATGGTGCGAAGGGCGTTTACCTGGGCTTCACTTAAATCCTTTGCCTTTACATGTGGGGCTATCTTCGCTTTTCCTAATACTTTGCCGGCCGAAGTTCGCCCGATTCCGTAGATATAGGTGAGGGAAATCTCAATATTCTTATTCTCTGGTATATCTCTTCCTGCTATACGCGGCACAGTAACAGTTAAAAATTAAAAGTTTAAAGTTCAAACTTAAAAGTCGGTTTCAGATCTTCAGCTTTTAACTTTGAACTTTAAACTTCGTTATCCCTGTCTTTGTTTATGCTTAGCAGTCTTGCAAATAACATACACGCGGCCTTTCCTCCGCACTGTCTGACAATTCTTGCAGATTTTTTTCACCGATGCGCGCACTTTCATGTTAATATCTATAAACAATTCTCCCCTTTGTGGTGTCGTGTACGCTAAACTCTATTTTTACCCTATTCCCCGGAAATACTTTAATAAGATTTCTTCTCATCCTGCCTGAAATATGGGCAAGAACTCTTGCTCCATCTTCCAGATCAACACGATAAATAGCGTTGGGAAGGTATTCCACCACCACGCCTGACTTTGTGATTATATCTTTCTTTTCAGCTTCCATTATTCTAAAGCTGACCTAACTTAACAAAGTTTTTGATAATAGTCAAGGAGTTATTTTACCGTAATTTCAATCCGCTCAAGGCGCTCCGGTATTCTTCGCGCCCAAAATGGCCAAAGGGTAACCTCTGCGGATTGCACGTTGGGCGTTTGCGAAAGTATATCGCGCACCTGGGATTCCGACTTTCCCGCGAGTTTACCCTTCATTTCCTCAATATCAAGTAAAACCGCCACGTCTTCGGAAGCCGAAAGGTGAAGGGTTACTTCCGAGGTTTCAAGGTTAACCCCCGTCGTGGAATACTCCACACTCACGGTGTCGGATTTTGTTTCCTTCTTTTCATCAATCTGAGCTTTGACTATTACATCAACAAGCTTTTTAAGATCGGCCTCGCGAATTAAAAATGCTTCAATGTGTGCAGTTCCTTTAATTGTCGCCTTGCCATCTTTTGACAGTCCGCTAACTGCCGGCTCGCTTGTAATCTCCATCGCTTCCGAACGAATGGTGTCCTCAAGAAGATTAAAATCCTTTGGTATTTTTGACGAGAGCTCCTTTTGCGCCTCCGCTAAAAGTTTTGTACGAAGTGAGGCTTCTGCCTTTTGAAAGTCTTCTTTTGTTACAATAAATCCTTCTCCCGCAACCCCGCCTGAAATGAGACCTGTTGCCTTAGCAAATATAGTGGTGTAATTAGCTGTGCCCTTCCACGCCGGAATGGTAAAGTCACAAGGCTTTTCCTTTGAACATTCAAGATTATACTCATTGCCCACCTTATCCGCAAGCACTTCAATTTGCAAAGACCCTTTGGCGGGAATGCGAATACTTCTCTGTGACCAATAAATATTCCCGTTTTTTGATTGGAAGCGCGAAGGAATCATAAACTGTTCTGCCGCATTTTTATTGAATACCGTAATTTCCCCTCTTGCTTTTTCGGAAAACGATCCCTTTACGGTAACGGTAAAATCCTCGGAAAGCTCTTTTTTAATCTGGAGGCGCTGGGCAGGAATCACGCGCGCTTCAGTATCAAGTGAGGTAATGTCTTTCTTCGCGGTGACATCCAGCACAAAAGTGAACTTTTCGCGCTTCGCAAATACTTCCACTATCGCCTTGGGAAGGTAAAGGTAAAGAAACCCAAGAATAGCAAGAATGATAACTGCCCCCATAGCTTTGTACGCCGTAGCAATCCCTGCTTTCTTTGACGCAGTATGGAGCTCTTTGGTAAGCGCCTCTTTTTTTGGATACTCCTCTAAATCCTTAAAAAGAGTTTCGGGCTCCTTATCGGTGAGTTTTGCGCTCTCTAAAGGGCCTTCCTTATGGAGGGGTACTTCCTGTTCTATTGGCTCCTCCAGGGGTGCTTCGCCTTCCTGGCTCTTGCGGGGGCCCAAATCAAAATATCGTTTGGTAAATTCTTCCACGGCCGGAGTATCCTTATTGAGACCTGTTTCCACTTCCTCAAAAAATGGCTCTTCAATCTTTGGCGCTTCTTTGCCCCCGGGTTTTGACGCAGAGATCCCGTGATTCTTTGCCAATTCCACGCAAATACCGCTTGGGGAAATAATGCTTATATGCTTTTGCAAGAGTGCTGCCTGTTTTTTAAGAACCTCTAAATTCTCTTCATCACCAAAAAAGTCCGTTTTCTCCGGAAAGATAAGCTCAATATCCGTTTCCTCAATTGCAAAAAGCTCGTTTAAAATAGTTGCCGTATGCTGATTCTCTTTTATATAGAGTTTCATGGCTTTTGTTTGCTAAGCTCTTTATGCTCGTTAAGAGCAAGAAAAAAGGACGCCTGCTCCAAGGTTAACCCACGTTCTTTAAGCATCTCCTCAATAAGTTCTAAAGGGAAACCGTAGGTTGCGTAGAGGAAGAATGCCTCTCTGCCGGGGAATGATTTCTTTTGATTTTTTGAAACCGTTTTTTCAAAAATGGTTATGCCTTTTTTAAGCGTTTTCCCAAAGGATTGATATTCTTTTTCAAAAATTTGAAGTACTTTGCCCTTTTCATTAAGAAGCTCCGGATAGACATCTTGGTACATTTTTCCCGTTGTCTCCACAAGCATACCGAACGTTTCATACGGAAGGTGCAGGGTGTGGGCGAAACGAATAGCTCGCCGGAGAACGCGTCGCAATACGTATCCTGCCTTTACATTTGACGGCTCAAGCCCTTCAGCCATAAGAAAGGTGCCTCCTCTCATATGGTCTGCCACAATGCGCGTTGCCTTGACCTTAACTTCCTCGGGCACGTCTTTTGAAGACTTTTTCTCTATTATGTACATAAGGGGCGCGAAGAGATCGCTTTCAAAAATGCTTGGTGTTTGTTGCATTACGCGAGCCAATCTCTCAAGTCCCATACCGGTATCAACCCCATGATGCTTTAATTTTTCAAGCGCTAACTCTCCATCTTCACTCCTCTTTCCATAGTATTCATTAAAGACAATGTTCCATATTTCCACCCCGTCAACATAAATTTCTGTCGTGGGCCCACACGGGCCTTCATCGCCCGTCGGCCCCCAGAAATTATCCTCCCTACCCGCGAAGCGTAAATTTCTTTTTTTCTCTGAAAAGCCAAGCTTCTCCCACACCTTAAGGGATTCCTCATCGCGCGGCACGCTTTTATCGCCCGTAAATACCGTTACCACAAATCGCTTCGCATCAAGAGTATAAACTTTGGTAAGAAGCTCAAACGCAAAGGTAATGGCTTCTTTCTTAAAATAGTCGCCAAAGCTGAAATTGCCCAGCATCTCAAAAAACGTGTTATGCGTTTGATCCCCTACCTCGTCTATATCAGTTGTCCTAAAACACTTCTGCGAAGACGCGGCTTTTCTTGAACCAATTTCCTTATCCGCGCGCCAGACATCTAAATAAAAAGGCTTAAACTGCTGCATGCCCGCTGTGGTAAGAAGAACCGAAGGATCGCCTGAATTGGTAAGCGAAGAGGAGGGGAATACACTATGCCCCTTTTTTGTAAAGAACATTAGAAATTCCTCCCGCAAACGTCGGCTTATCCACAACTCCATATTAGTAATAATGATAGCAAGGGGAAAACAAAAAGTCAAAAATGACAATCTTCTCCCTTATATTCACACGTACTATTTAGAGACCCAGAATTGCCTTTACTAAGTGGTCAGAATCATGCCTCAAAAGGTGTTCCTTTATCAAATATTTAGCGAGTTTCGCCTTTACAATTTTCGCCTTTGGCAAAGCAATCCGACATCTTTGTTCATCCATGGTAACAACCTCCTGGCCTTCTGCCCTATAAATACTGGCAATGCTGGGGTTAATCCGCCCATTATTTGCAATCACATAATCTGGACGATTCTTATCACCCAGATAAAAGGCAAATTTTTCAAGGAAATTTGAAGCGGCAAAGCCATCGGTTTCCCCGGGCTTTGTCATAATATTCAAAACAAAATAGATTTTCGCTTTTGAAGCACATATTGCCTCTCTGACCCCATCTATCAAAAGGTGCGGCAGAATACTTGTGAATAAATCGCCCGGCGAAAATATTATCTTGCCCGCATCCTTAATTGCCTCAAGAACGTCAGGGTTTGCATCCGCTCGTGTTTGGAAGTGGATACGTACAATTTTATCTTTTGAGTCAAAATCGGAACGCTTGCACCGATTATCAATACCATCCTCTCCTTCAATAGTTATGCCTTTCTCTGTTACCGCGCTAAGCTGTAAATCCGTAAGGCACGCCGGTACAATCTTTGCCCTTATCCGAAACAGCGCTCTTTCCGCATCAGTACCTCTGTCTTGCCCCCGAAAGAGATGATCAAGGCGCGCGCCAATTAAATTGCCAAATGCGTGTCCCTTCAATTTACCTTGCGCATCATCAAGCCTGTCGTTAAAGAGACGCTGGGCTACCCTTTGCTGGTCCTGATCTTCCATTAACGCGAGTATGCAGCGCCTAATGTCACCAGGTGGCAATACGCCAAGCTCCGTACGAAGCCTGCCAGAACTCCCCCCCGAATCCCACGAACCAACGGTCGCGGTAATAAAAGGCGGATAAACGTAACGCTTCAGTCCGTCAAGCAGATAGAAATGACCGGTCCCTCCGCCAAAAGTTACAATTTTTTTTCTAAGCATGGCATTTTTTGTTTATTGCTTTGTATATTATACAAGATACCTCGCCATCGTCCAATCCCTTTAAATAATCCCCCCGCCTAACACTTCCTGTCCCTTATAGAATACCACGGACTGTCCGGGGGTAACAGCGCGCTGGGATTTTTTAAAGTGCCCTGTGATTCCTGATTCCGCCTTCATAATTCGTACTTCTTGTAACTCCTGACGATACCGAATACGCGCCTTGCACGCAAGGGGGAATTTGGGGGACTTTCCTAAAATCCAATGGACACGTGAAACACTGACTTCCTTTTGATGTAAAAACTTATCCTCCTCGGGCACAACGGTTAAAAGGTTTCGCGAAACATCCTTTTTAGCCACGAATAAGGGCGTTGCAAGCCCCCCAATGCCAAGCCCTTTTCTCTGGCCAATGGTGTAGAACTGAATTCCCCTGTGTAGACCAATTGTCTTGCCTTGGCTATTTACAATCATCCCCTGCCTTTGGGGAATGAAGCGGGAAAGAAATTCCTCAAAGGGCTCCTCTCCCACAAAGCAAATGCCCTGCGAATCGGGCTTATCAAAGGTGGGAAGCCCAAAGCGTTTTGCCATGGCGCGCACCTCGGTTTTAAGATAGTCCCCTATAGGGAAAAGTGTTTTGGAAAGCTGAAATTGATTCAAACGATACAAAAAGTACGTTTGGTCTTTGCTTTTGTCCTTCGCTTTGAGGAGACGAAAGACTTTTAACTTTTCACTTTTAACTTTTAACTCGCGCGCCCTGCGCGCGTAGTGTCCAGTGGCAACATAGTCCGCTCCCAACTCCAATGCCCGCTCTAAAAAAATGCCAAACTTAATATATTCATTGCACAATACATCCGGATTAGGCGTTTTGCCTTTTTCAATTTCTCTTAAAAACGGCTTAAACACCCGTTCCTTATACTCCTTCTCAAAAT
>CAYTEF010000020.1:2700-12941 GCA_964436845.1 uncultured Candidatus Saccharibacteria bacterium | reverse complement strand
ATTCAAACGCTATGCGGGGAACCTCCGTGATTAGATAGTTTGCCGTAAGTTTCATAAGGCGGGGCATATGTTCTTTAACAACGTCTTTTCTTTCCACATCGCGCTCCCAACGCTTTAGTTCTGAAGCAACCTCCTCAAAATATTCTCCGGCCTCTTTCTGGCGGACTAAAATGTCAACATCTGCAAGAGGTAAGGCATACTCTTTGGCAAAACGCGTCTTTCGCTCCCAGGGAAGTTCACGCACAAGGGAAGCATATTCTTTAAGCTCCACATCATTAATAATCACCGGAGGCAAATCAGGCTCCGGAAAATACCGATAATCCTTTTCTGTTTCTTTTTCTCTTTGAGAAAATGTTTTTCGCTTAAGAGAATCCCATCCGCGCGTTTCCTGTTTAATTTTCTCTCCTTTTTTTATCGCTTCCTTCTGGCGCGCTATTTCAAAGGCAATTCCTTCTTTCACTGCTTTAAATGAATTGAGATTTTTCACTTCCACCTTTGTCCCCATGTCAAGGGAAATATTTGCCTCAATGCGCATCTGACCTTTTTCCATATCGGCCTCTGAAATGCCTAAATAACGCCATAAAAGCTGGAGCTCCTTGGCAAATTCAAGGACTTCCTCGCTTGATCGGAAATCCGGTTCGGTGACAAGTTCCATTAAGGGAACGCCCGCGCGGTTGAAATCCACAAGCGAATCTTCACCTTCGTGAATGAGCCGGCCTGTATCCTCTTCCAAGTGAATGCGGCGGATACGAATTTCCTTATCAGAAGAGAGGTGCAGTTTCCCGGAAACACAAAACGGGATATCATATTGCGAAATTTGATATCCCTTGGGAAGATCAGGGTAGAAATAGTTTTTGCGGTCAAACTTGGAAAACTGATTGATGATGCATCCCAGGGCCATTCCCGCCTGCACCGTTTTTTTTACCGCTGCTCCATTAAGTACGGGCAGAGTCCCCGGATGTCCCATGCACACGGCACAAATATTGATATTGGGTTTTACTTCGCTTGAATCGTTTTTATCGGAACAAAAAAGCTTTGTCTTGGTGTTAAGCTGGGTATGAATTTCAAGACCGATGGTTGGCGTAAGTCCCATAAATTTTCAATTTCTAATTATACAACCTCAATTCCCATATTGCGCGCCGTGCCTTCCAGAATCTTTGCCGCGGCATCCACGCGGTCAGTATTTAAGTCCTCTAACTTCTCTCTGGCAAGCTCTTCTAATTTGGCCCGCGAAATTTTGCCCACTTTTATCCTATTGGGTTCCCCCGAACCTTTTTCAATGCCCGCCGCTTTCAATAAGAGCGCTGAGGCAAGGGGTTTTTTGACGCGAAATTCAAACGTGGAATCTTCGTAGACGGTTAACTCCACCGGCAAAACCTGGCCCATTTTGTCTTTTGTCGCCTCATTAAACTGGGAAATAAACTGCCCAATATTAATGCCCGCACCTCCAAGCACCGGCCCTAAAGGAGGAGCTGGTGTAGCCTGCCCGCCCGTTACTTGAACTTTTAATATTTTTCTTATTGCTTTCATGATAGCTTTTTAGGAATTAGCTTATAGCTTATAGACGGGATCTCTCCCTAACTCCTATAAGCTCAAAGCTACAAGCTACAAGATCGTTAAATTTTCTGCACCTCTAGATAATTTAACTCCACGGGGGTCTCCCGTCCAAACATATCAACCAATACTTTGACACGCCCTCTCTTCTCATCAATTGCTGCCACTCTCCCGTTGAAGTCGCGAAACGGCCCGCTTTTGATTTTGACGCTGTCATCCGGCTTAAATTCAATTTTATACTCTGGCTCTTCCTTGCCGCTTTTTTCTAATTCCGTAATCTTTTTTGACCCCACCGGAATAGGAATATTCCCCGCGCCCACAAATCCTGTCACCCGCGGAGTATTCCTCACCACATACCAGCTTTCATCCGTCACTGTCATTTCCACCAACACATACCCGGGATAGACTTTTTCTTCTACCACTTTTTTCTTGCCCCCCTGCATTTTAATCTTTTTCTCCGTGGGCACCATGACGTTGAAAATATAGTCCTGCATGCCAAGACTTTGAATACGCTGTTTTAAATTGCGCGCCACCGTGTCTTCGTAACCGGAATAGGTATGGAGCACGTACCATTGCTTCTCGCCCGCGGGAATTTGTTTTGTCATAGCTTTTACGAATAGTTTTAGAGCGCTATCCCCTTTGCCGCATCAAGTGCTTCGCGCAGGAGAAAGTTAAATAACGCGTCAAAAGCTCCCAGAATAAGGGCAATTGCCAGGCTTATTGCAATCACGATGATTGTTAAGCGAAGCGTCGTTTCGCGCGAGGGCCAAATGACGCGTTTAAGCTCCTGGTAAGACCCTTTAAAATAATTGGTGATGCCTTCAAGGACGTGATTCATGTAGTTATTGTTTTACAATATTTTACTAAAAAAATCAAGACCCCTCGGGTAAAGATGGGGCAGGAGTGTTCCCCTGCGGCCCAAGTTGCGATTGCGGTGTAGAAAGCTGAATATATCCCTGAAGAATGGCAGGATCTCTAACAATGAGACCGCACGACCATACACTCGTAATCCCCACTGCCTGACAAATGCGCTCATGGGCTTTGCCATTAATCCAGCCGTAAAAGAAGGGGATTAATACCACCATGGCAAGCATAAAAACGCCAAAAATGGAAAGCTTGGCAATAACGTAATTGTAACCTTTTTGTATTGTTGGCTTTGGCATAGTTTTTAAATCTCAAATCCTAAGTTCCAAATTCTAAATTCAAAACGTTTTTGATTTGGAATTTTTGAGCTTTACCTCCACTAAATGTCTAAGTTGGCTACCTGGCGCGAATGCGCCTGAATAAATTTCCTCCTTGGTTTTACCTCATCTCCCATGAGCGTGTCAAATATTCTGTCTGCCCCTACGGCATCTTCAATGGTAACCTGATGCATTGCCCGCTTTTCCGGATTCATTGTTGTCTCCTCCAGTTGTTCGGGGTTCATTTCTCCCAAACCTTTATAGCGTTGAATGTCAATTTTTTCCTCTCCCCCCAATTTCTTTAATAATTCCTGCTGTTCCTCGTCGCTATAGGTATAGTAAATTTTCTTCCCTTTGGATACGCGATAGAGCGGGGGTTGGGCAATGTAAAGATGCCCTTTCTCAATTATTGGCTTAAAGTAGCGAAAGAAGAGCGTCAAAAGGAGCGTTTCAATGTGGGAGCCGTCAACGTCGGCGTCACAGAGAATGATAACTTTGTGGTAGCGCAACTTCTCTAAATTAAACTCTTCTGAAATCGCGGTCCCCAGTGCCACTATAATGGCTTGAATTTCCTGCGACGTCAACATTTTATCAATGCGCGCTTTTTCCACGTTTAAAATTTTTCCCCGGAGCGGCAAAATCGCCTGAATGCGCGGATCACGGGCCATTTTCGCGCTATTGTGAACGAATACTCCGGAAGCAAGAGCAAAATTATGCGTGCCGGGGACCTCCAAGTCATAAACGTCCCTTCGTTCTTTTAATTCTATCACTTTCTTAATTCTATGATTATAATGCCTCACCACTTCTAAGAGTTTAGATTCCTGCCCTGAAAAAAACCTATTGATAATTGTCGTATATTTCAGAAGCGATTTATCATTTGTATTTTTACGAATTTGTTCGTAAATGTTTTCCTCCACTTTTCCCCCTTGCGTATATAAATCGTGAAGGATTTGTAAGGCCCTACAGTAGTATGTTTTATTATAGGCACGCAGCCGTTTCTTTCTGAATTCCGGCGTCCACTGCTCCCTTGTCTTTTCCTTTCGCCATGCTTTCAACTCCGCACTCTCCCACTGCTCCTTTGCCCTTTTTGAAAATTCAATGCGTTTTTCCGGGTGAGCTTGGAAATAGGCGATAACACGCTTTGCTTGCTTACTCCTATTCCTTGCGCTACTCCAATACTCCTCCTGCGCCTTTTTAAGAAGTGTCTGCGAGTGTTCCCTGTATGCCCTATTCCTTCTATAAAAATCAAGGAATTTTTGAATCATATATGCTTTATACGTTTCGTCTTCCCACTGCTTTTTTGCTCGTTCACTTAATGCCTTGCGCATCTTTGGCGCGAGCATAGCCTTTCGTATCTTATTTCTAAATTCATCCGTTTTATGGAGCGCCGCAACTTTTGCCTTCACGTCAGGACGATGAAGAGTTTTGTACGCCATCTCTCTATGAAGTTGTAAGTGGCCTTCTCTCGTAAGGCGAATGAGGTTGTCTGGATTGTTATTTCGCTTATTAAAATCCTTATGATGCCGATGCGGGCCGTCCTCTCCTCTGTAAACGCCGCGTTGAATATTATATGTATCCCCTAAGAGATGGGTAAAAATCCATCGGGCGTTATTCCGATCAAAAATCATTTCATACCCTTCAATAGTAATGCGCCCCCCGATTTTTGAGTACTGCCGGTAAAGTGGCATGAGCGAATCCTTTGTGGTTAGCTCTGAAGCCCTTTTATAACTTCCGTCAACGAGCATAAATTTATGATCGGGAGTACAGATAATTTCTTCGTTGGTATCCAGAACGACCTTTATAACTTTCGCATTCTTTTCTGTCTTCCGCGGATTAATAAGCTTTCCTACTCCTATTGACCCTGAGGCAGTAACGGTATAAATATAGTGGTTTATTCCCTCTTTCCTTTCCCTCACCAAATCTTTGAAGCTAAGATTTCGTCCGTCTACAAGCGCTACTTCTGTGTCGCCGTCAAAGCATCCTCCGGCTGAATCTCCTTCCACCAAAAAGAGCTCTGCCTCTTCCGGATTTTTCGTAAAGCAGTCCGTGAGCTTGCCGGGCAGGCGAAGCCCTGCAAGCACCCCTTTTCGCAAAATCGTCTGCCTCACGGCAAGCGCTTTTTGGCGGGCCTTTTGCGATAAAAGGAGTTTTTGAATAATTGCCGAGGCGTCCTGCGGATTACGCTTTAAGAATTCCTCAAGCGCCTCTGCGACTACGGTTTCTACAAGCCCTCTCACCTCGCGGTTTCCTAACTTTTGCTTGGTCTGCCCCTCAAACTGGGGATCGGGAAGTTTTACTGACACAATCGCCACGAGCCCCTCCTGAATGTCATCCCCACTAAAGCGTTCGCTTCCCTTGCTGAAAAAATTATTACCCTCCGCATGTTTGTTAAAAACTCTTGTGAGTGCGGCGCGAAACCCGGCCATATGTGTCCCGCCCTGGGCGGTTATGATGTTATTCGCAAAGGCAAGCTGCAGCCCTTCAATATCTCTAACATACTGAAACGCAATGTCTACTAATATGTCATCTTTGGTCTCGCTCACCAAAAAGATATTGGCGTTCTCCGTTTGATATCCTCTTGCCAACATTGAAAGATAGGCGCGAATACCTCCTTCAAAATAAAAATTATAGGGAGAGGGCAGTATGCCATCGGTCTTCTTTCTCTTATCCAAGAGGCGGATTCTCGTTTTCGGAGTTAAATACGCCTGCCTGCGCAGGTGATCGGCTATGGATTTTAAATTAAAAGCGACGTCGGGGAAGATTTCCTTATCCGGTTTAAAGATAACCGTCGTTCCATTTTTATCGCAGGGCCCTTCTTGAGTGAGCTTTGTTTCGGGAGCGCCTCGCTTGTATTCTTGGGAATACTTTTCCCCTTCCCGACATACCTCAACGCGCATCCATGAAGATAAGGCATTGACCACGGAGATGCCAACGCCGTGCAGGCCTCCAGAAACACGATATCCCTTGCCGCCGAATTTTCCGCCGGCATGGAGAATGGTCATAACGGTTTCTAAAGCCGACTTTTTTGTTTGCGGATGCGTATCTACCGGAATACCTCGTCCGTTGTCAGATACCCGCACCCCGCCGTCTTCGCGCAATTCCACCTCAATAAAATCGCAAAATCCCCCCATTGCTTCGTCAATCGCGTTATCCACGGATTCAAACACCAAATGGTGAAGGCCCTGCGAGCCGGTTGATCCAATATACATTGCCGGACGCTTCCTTACCGGCTCTAATCCCTCAAGAACGGTAATGTCTGCTGCTTGATAGCTATTATCTGACTTTTGCATGAAATCGTTTTGTTAATGCTTTTTCAATTGTCTGGTGAAGAGTATTTACCTCTTCATCCCGCAGTGTTTTTTTCTTTGAGCGATAGATAATGTGAAACGCTAAACTCTTTTGCGGCTTTCCTTCTTCCTCATACATGTCAAGGAGGTCCACATCTTCAATTAACTCCTTGCCCACTTCATGAATGACTTGCATGACGCTTCCCGCTTTTACCCCTCTTTCAAGGAAGAGCGAAATATCACGTTCAACCGCCGGGTACTTCGGCGGGGCTTCAAATTCTCGTTCTTGGTCGGCATCTTTAATGAGTGTTTGAACGTCAACCCAAAATGCCGCAAGAGTGCCTTTTATCTTGAGCGGGAGTAAAACGGTGGGAATGAATACCTTTCCTATATTTTCTCGCCCCATTTCAACAGCTAAAGAAGGTATAGCCTCTCCCTCTTCTTTTAAGAGGTAGTCACCTTCATCAAATCCCATCGCTTCAAAAAGTCCGGAAAGATATCCTTTTGCCTCCCTGAATGCTTCTTCTCCACTTCGATACCAGACAAGTGCCGCGAATATTTCCCTTTCTTTAATGACTCCTTTTCCCGCCGAAAATGTTTTCCCCATTTCAAAAAGCCGTATTGAACTATGGTGAGCCTGATTGGATGCGATGACTTCCAAAAGCCCTTGAGTAAGATCGCCGCGCAAGTGCGTACGCTCTTTGCTCATGGGGTTTAAAAGAGAGGGGGTATCTTCATCCTTCGTGCCAACTAGACTATAGGAATAGATTTCATCAAATCCTTGAGAAACGAAGTAATTTTTTATAAACGAACGCCATTGGAGTATTTTTTCGTCTAAGGGCTCCGTTAAGGAAACGCTCGGAAATATCGGCGGTATATCGTTTAATCCAATGAATCGCGCCACCTCTTCTGAAATATCCTCTTCCCTCTCGCAATCAAGACGCCAAAAGGGAGGGGATATTTTATAGGAATCGACTGATTCCTCTTTTACGTCAAATCCCAAATGAAAGAGGACTGACCGCATGGTTTCTTCTGAAATATGTTGTCCTATGAGTGATTGTATGCCCTTGAGGGAGACAAAAATCGGCGGGCGCGCGCGGAAGAGCTCGCGCGAAGGTGAGGCGGGTAAAAACGCACAGTACCCGGCAACGCCTCCTTTTGCAAATTCTTTAACGAGCGTTACTGCCTTAAAAAGGGCAATGAATGAAGCGTCTAATGAAACGCCCGCACTCCATCGCTTGGCACTATCGGTTAAAATTCCTAAGCGCTTAGAAGAATGGTAGAGAAGCGATCGGTTAAAATTCGCTGACTCAATGAGAATGCTTCTCGTTTTCTCTTTTACACCGCTTTCCTGCCCCCCTTTTATGCCTGCAAGGGCTAAAGGTTTTCTACTGTCCGCAATCACCAAATCCTCTCCTGAAAGTTTCACGTTCTCTCCTCCCAGAAGCATTATTTGCTCGCCCTCTTTTGCCCGCCTCACTATAATATGTATCTTCCCATTGGTACGCGTTACTTCATCTGCATCAAACATATGGAGCGGCTCGCCCGTATCAAGCATGACGTAGTTAGAAATATCAACAAGATTATTGATACTATTAAGTCCCACCGCCTCAAGTCTTTTTCGCATCCATTCAGGACTCTTCCCTACTCCAACACCCTCTACCAAAAGAAGCTGATAGAGAGAGCAATCCTCTTTTTTCTCAATGGTAATGGAGAGATTTTCCGAAGGCGCAAGCCCAGAGAAGAATGCTCTTGTTTCCTCTTCATTATGTATTGCCTCTCCCTCTTTTTTTTGATGTTTTCCCAAAAATCCTAAAAGGGCGTTTGCTTCCCCTGCGACACCCGCGTGCGAAAAACAATCTCCCGCACGATTGGGCAATACGTCAATATCTAAAACCCAGTCATCACCTTTTTTCGTTACTGACTCAACCTCAAACGCACGCATGGTTAAAACTTCGGCAAGTTCTTGGGGAGAAACTTCGTAGGTGAGATAATCGTTTAGCCAGTTGAAAGAAAAAAGCATATTAAAATTGCCAGATAAACCTCAAATCTCCCGAGTAAAATAATCTGACATCCGGAATGTTGTATTTCATCATCGCAATTCTATCAATGCCCATGCCAAAGGCAAATCCCTGCCACTCGCCTTGGGCAAATCCTGCCGCCTCAAAGACATTGGGATGCACCATACCCGCGCCCATTAGCTCAAGCCATTTTTCTTTGCGCTTCCAGTAAAAGTCCACCTCAAAGGACGGCTCGGTAAAAGGAAAGTAACTTGGGCGCAACCTCATGCCCCCAAAATCTTTTCCAAACATACGTTTAAAAAATACCTCAATTACTGCCTTAAAGTTTGCAATGCTCATACGCCTATCCACCATAAGCCCTTCCAGCTGATAAAATTGGAAGTCGTGGGTGGCGTCTGAAGCCTCGTAGCGAAACACTCTGCCCGGGGCGATAATGCGCAAGGGGGGATTGTGCTTCTCCATGAAGCGTATCTGAACAGGAGAAGTATGGGTGCGAAGCAACAGCTTCGCCGCGGACTCACGCAGACTAGACGCAGACCTGCGCAGAAAATTTCCGCGTCGTTCTGCGTTCCTTTCTGCGTCGTTCTGCGGGCGAAGCCAAAATGTTTGCCACATATCCCTTGCCGGATGATTTGGGGGAATGTTTAAAGAATCAAAATTATACTTCTCGCTTTCCACCTCCGGCCCCTCTGCCACGGAAAAATTAAGCTCTTTGAAAATGCTCACCATGCGATCCTGAATGAGCGTTAAAGGATGCAGGTGTCCGCGGTGTGCTTTTTTACCCGGAAGGGTAACATCTACCTCTGTAGTTTGTAGTTTGTAGTTTGTAGCTTGTAGCTTTTTTTGGTCAATTTCTTTTTTAACTAGCGACTTTAGCTCGTTGATTTCTTTTCCCGCCAAAGCCCGCTTCTGTGCGGGGAGTTCTTTAAGATTTTTGGTAAGATCATGGATAACTCCCTTCCGCCCTAAATAGCGAATCTCAATATCCTTGAGATCTTCTAACCCTTTTACGTTTATCTCTTCTAAAAATGCTTCTTTATTATGTTCTATTTTCTTTTGCATGGGGAAGGAATTATGTTCTC
Source organism: uncultured Candidatus Saccharibacteria bacterium (assembly GCA_964436845.1). Classification (GTDB taxonomy): domain Bacteria; phylum Patescibacteriota; class Minisyncoccia; order 2-01-FULL-47-10; family JBBTYX01; genus CAYTEF01. The sequence goes on along the minus strand of CAYTEF010000020.1, from coordinate 3,816 downwards.
CCTAAATATTGCTCAAACACAATAGTCGCGACAACTAAGCCAAGGCCCAGCCAAAAAGTGAAAAGGCCCAGCTGCTGCAGCACGAGAAACGAGAGAAAGAGGGACGTCAAAAGAAGTGCTTGCAGGCCATTAAGACGCAATAATAAAAATAGGTTAAAAGAACCTATCGCTAACGCAAAATAAAAAATACCAAAGCCGATAAGGTCAACTGCCTGAGGATTAAGGAAATAGGCCATTACTCCCGCACCTCCAAATCCTGCAATGCTAAACAAAAGATGAAGCAGTATCTTCATTTTATATTCATTCTACCAAAAAATGGCTTATTTGGCAATGGTAAGGCGGTACACGTTGGTTTGGCGTTTCTCAAACCCCAATGTGTGATAAAGCTCGTTTGCAGCGACGCGCCATGGCTTACTTGTAAGATCAACGTATGCCGCTTCCTCTTTCCCAGCCCGTTCAATAAGCGTTTCCATAAGTGAGCGCCCAACTCCTTTGCCCCGATAAGCTTCATCCACCACGACGTCATCAATATTGGCGTCAATGCCGCTTACCAACTTAGTAATATACATACTCGCCATGCCAATAATCTTCCCCCCCTCCCGCGCGACAAAGAGGAAAAAGTCCTTTTGTTCTAAAATCTTTTTCAAATCACGCAGGGAAAGGGGCGTTTCTTTTTCGGAAAGCTGTGGGAGGAGATGATTAATTGCGGCGAGACTTTTTTCGCTTGCCTTGGTAAGCTGACTGATACTAACCATATTCTTCATCATACTCTTGCGTATTTACCCTGTCAAATGCCTTGGCAAAAGAAAAAGCGTCCTCCGAAAAAGACGCTTTTTCTCTTACCTGGGCTCTACTTTTTTTTGCCAAGAATACGAAACATCTTCGTTCCGCACGTTCCGCAAACACCCTTCATCGCATTTCTCCCGTTCTTCATGGTAACCTCTTGGGCGTCATTCATTGTGCGATTCGTTTTGCACTTCATGCAACGCGCTTCCATAGGTGTGGAGTTAATGATTAGGCGGCGCGGCCGATGGGATTCGAACCCACGATCTCCTGCGTGACAACCAGACGAGCACTCCGCTGCTCCGCGATGACGGAAGCCATTGGCGATTTTCG
>CAYTEF010000020.1:0-2690 GCA_964436845.1 uncultured Candidatus Saccharibacteria bacterium | reverse complement strand
TCTCCTGCGTGACAGGCAGGCACTTTAAACCGGGCTAAGCTACGGCCGCATTTACCAGGGGTGGGGGTCGAACCCACGACCTCAGCGTTATGAGTGCTGTGCTCTAGCCAACTGAGCTACCCTGGCTCTTCCTCGCTTACTCCCTATATTATAGAACAAACTGGATTATATATCACTCTAAGAAGGCAAGCAAGACCTACGCCTCCTCGCGGGGCAATACTACCCCCCAACGCACAAGCACCTGGTCAAGCGCGGCCAATATGTTTCGCAGGTCTTCGGGCTTTGGGACAAAGGTTGATTCATGCACCACGCGGTTTCGCAGGCGGTGAAACCTTGCGACCGTATCCGTGCCCGTAATTCCCTGGAATGTCGCCTCTGAAATAAGCGCTGACATGGTGTCCCCTTCAATGCCCTGCTCGCGAAAGAGTTCTTCAATAAGTGTGTCGGCGTCAATCATCGCCACGCGAAGCTCATTTAAGTCGTTACTGCGCATCGCAAGGCGCATGAGTTCCCAGCGGTCGCGAAACTCCGGCTTTACCTTAACCACTCTTTTGGCAAGCTTCTCGTGTTTCTTTGCGATAATTTCACGACTTAACTTGTGGTACTTAATAAAGAGTATCGTTCCCGTAACAATAAATATGCCTCCTAAAATGATAAAATACACCTGTAATGCAAAGGAATAATATCCCAGGTAGCCAACCGCGATAATGGCAACCACGAGCCAAAAAATCCACGCTTCGTAACTCATATGACTATGCGTTAATGGAGGAGCAAAATACCTTTTGCAAAGGCAAGCAAGCGCTCCTCTTCAAAGTGTTTTCCAATAAGCTGCATGCCGGCAGGAAGTGATAATCCTTCAAGCGGTGAAGAGAGCGCGGGAAGACCGGCTAAATTCGCTCCCACGGTATAAATGTCAGAGAGGTACATGGATAAGGGATCGCTCATTTTTTCGCCTATGGCAAAGGGGAAGGTAGGCGAGGTGGGGCCCGCAATTATATCAACGCTTCGGAACGCTTCCTGAAATTCCTTAAGAATCATTGCTCTTACTTTTTGCGCCTGCACATAGTACTTATCAATATAGCCGGCTGATAACACATATGTCCCCAGTATGATGCGCCTCCTCACTTCTTCGCCAAATCCTGTTCCTCGTACCCATTTATAGGTATCTTCTAACTTTTTACTTTTACCTTTTACCTTTTCACTTGAACGGTAGCGAATGCCATCATACCGTGCCAAGTTAGACGACGCTTCCGCAGGCATGATAATATGATAGCAGGCAAGCGCAAAGCGAAGCGAAGGGAGCGATATCTCCTCCACGCGCGTACCATTTTTTTTGAGCGCTTCAAGTTTCTTTACCAAAGCATCCTTTATTTTCGTATCAAGTCCTTCGCCCATGAATTCTTTGGGAATACCAATAGTCGCGTGAGAGAGGTCGTCTAATACCTCTTTCTCTTGCGGAAGCGAAAAATGAAAATCTTTCCTTGCATATGTACTGTCAAAAGGCGTTTCCTGCGAAATAACATCTAAGATAATGCCCGCATCTTCTATATTATTCCCAAACACCCCTATTTGATCAAGCGAGGAGGCCATGGCAATGAGCCCGGAGCGGGATACACGCCCGTAGGTAGGTTTTAGTCCAATAGTGCCGGTAAAGCTTGCCGGCTGCCTGATAGACCCTCCGGTATCTGACCCAAGGGCAACGGGTACTATTCCTGAAGCTACCGCGACTGCCGAGCCTCCGGATGATCCGCCCGGAACAAGGTTTTTCCCTACGGTATTTTTGACCGGACCAAAAGCAGACGTTTCAGAGGAAGAACCCATGGCAAACTCATCCATGTTTGTCTTTCCAATGATAAGGGCGTCTTCCTTTTTTAAAAACTTCACCACGTCCGCATCGTAACTTGCGGTATACCCTTCAAGAATTTTTGAGCCTGCCGTTGCGGGATACCCTTTAACGAGAATGGTATCCTTAATTGCTATGGGTATACCAGCGAGCTTCCCAAGCGGCTTTTTGCCTTTTACCTTTTCGTCAACTCTCTTGGCGCTTTCAAGAGCCAAATCATCGCAAAAATTAATAAAGGCATTGGAGGTTTTATTGAGCTCCTTTGCCTTTCGCAGGCAATCTTTTGCTATTTCAACCGCGGAAGCCTTGCCGGAGATAATTTGTTTTTTCAGTTTATTAATCATGCGTCGGGATTTACAATGCGCGCGACTTTTATCCACCTGTTTTTTCTTTGCGGCGCTTGCTCAAGCAATGCTTCGGGCGACGCGAGTGTCTGACCTCCTTGATCTTCCCGCTCCTGATTCTCCAGCCCCGTAATATGGCTCGCGGGCTTTATCTCCTTGGTATCGGCCTTTTGCAGTTGGTCAACATAGCCCAAAATTTCCTCCAAGTCTTTTTGGAGTTTTTTTGTTTCCTTTTCTTCTATACCTAAACGCGCAAGCCCTGCCAAATGCGACACGTCTTTTACGCTAATCATATAGAGGCATAATATCATAAAGGAGGGAAAAGGGGAAGATAAGGCAAATGAAAAGAGTGAATTCGACAATATAAATCCACTCTTAACAAACGAGCGTCCCCGGTTCTCCAAGCTTTTATCCTGATAAACTGTAAACAACGCTGTACTTTCTAACAGCTTAGTTATCAAAGTATAGTAAAGAGGCAAATCTTTGCAAAATTGGATCAATAA
>CAYTEF010000019.1:0-13224 GCA_964436845.1 uncultured Candidatus Saccharibacteria bacterium | reverse complement strand
CTACCTAAAAACTAACTTCAATCATATTATACAACGTATCGTTATCTAACAGTTACCCATCGCCATAGGCCATATTGGTCTTTACGAAACTGGTATTTTCCATATCCTCCCCCTTTAATAAGCTTTGACGCTTCTCCTTTTTGAATATCATCAAATTCCATATAAATTACACCTTTTGGTTTAAGAAGTTTCTTAGCGCACGCTAAAAATTTTTTAATGTATATGAGGCCGTCGTCTCCACCCCATAGTGCTTGGGCGGGTTCAAATTTTATTACCGAATTCGCAACGCGTTTATTTTTTTTAGTCGCACAATACGGCGGGTTGCCAAAAACATAATCGTAGCGGTCCTTAATGTTTGCGAAAATATCAGAGAGAATAATGTGAAAACGATCTTTTGCAATGCCGTTGATTTCGCAGTTTATCTCTATTTGCTTAAGGCATTCGGGATTAACATCGGCAAAATCAATTGTTAACTTGGGAAGATGCTTAAGTAGGGCAATGCCAATGCAGCCGCTTCCCGCAAATATATCAAGGCATCGTGAGGATCTTTTGCGAGTTTGTGAAATATCACGAATTGCCTCCCCTACCCAATATTCTGTTTCCGGACGCGGGATTAAAGGCTTATGGGAGAGGTCAATTTTGCATCCCAAGAAATAACTCCATCCAATAATATAGTCAGCGGGTTCGCCCTTAGTGAGGCGTCTAGAATCATTTTCCGGCAAGCTGAATATTTGTTTGCCATATTTTTCCTGTAAAATCCAGTGAGTCGCGCGTTCTTTGTAATTCATGTCAGTTCATCAGTAGTACGTTTATAGCAATTAAGCAATCTATTGTAGAACCTTTCGCTTCTCTTCAAATTCTTTTTATCAATTTCCCCTTTTGCGTAGCGTTCTTCAAGAATTTCCCTAGGAGATTTTTTCCCCTGATACATGCCTTGTCCCCCGTTCGCTTGGGTGATAAGCCACTTTATCAACGCTACGACTGCTACGATAATCAAAATCCACCATAAAAGCATAAAAATACCGCCACCAAATCCAAAACTTCCCATCATAGGAAACCCACCTCCTCCCCCGATTGCATCCCAGCGTCCCATCATCATAGGCATCCAGCCTCCGCCGCCATAGGGAATTACTGCGAAGGTATCACACCCTGAAAGGCGCTTACCCATCGCAATATGAATTTGTTCTTCCCCCTCTTCCCCATGCATTTGCATCATCATGGCATTCATTGCGGCGTGAGAATCGCCTGTCATAACACCCATGAAGTATTCGCCCAAAGCGCCAAATTCTTTATCAGAGAGATTCGCGCACTGAATTTTTTTTGCTTCTAGTTTTTCCCAAAGCTCTTTTCCTTCTTTTTCTTCCCGAAGCGTGTGTTCTACCACCTCGTTCCAGTTAATATCAGAAGCCCTCAACCCCGGCATCATCATCTGCGCTCGGGCAGGCAACGTAAAACCGCTTGCCAAAAAAATGCTGACTAAAAAAATGGAAAATAGTTTTTTCATAGTATATGTTATTTGAAAATTAACCAAGCCATTCCCGCAGCCGTGGAAACTTGGCGCAAATTGGGAAGGTAGAACACCAGCGTTCTAATCCCCACACGCGGCCGGCTCGCAGGTTGGCTAGTGAAAGTAAGACAGCACCGTAGATAATGTGTTCGTCAACCAAAAATGAATGGGGGGTTGGATAGGGAAAGTCAAGAATCGGAAAATAATAAAGCATCATTAACACTACTCCTAAAAGCGAACTTAATCGTACAAATATACCTAACATGAGGGAGATTCCTAAGAGCGTCAGGGTCCATTCATTTACGAAATTGACCGCGGGGAGTATGGAGGGAGTGGCAAGCCATTGGTAAAGGCCTGTAAACGTTTTTGCGCCGATAAGGTATCCCGCTGACGTCCATTCAGGGTCAATCACTTTCGTAATTCCCGCATAAAACATCATCCATCCCATAGAAATACGAAGGAGAAATAAGGGAACGCTTCTAAGGTGATTCATACTATCAATATGACTCATTATAACAAAAGAAAAAATTTATGCAATTATATTACTCGTAGCGCAGTGCCTCTATAGGGCTCTTTTTGGCGGCTTTGCGGGCAGGATAAATACCGAATATCAGGCCAACAATGGCAGAAACAGAAAGCCCAAGTACCGCGGCGGATACGGGAAAAGAAAATTCCCAGTTGAGTCCGACTGTTTGGGTGAGAATAATTCCTGCAAGGAAGGAAAGGAGAGCCCCCAAGAGGATACCGATGATGCCGCCAAGCGCGGTAAGCATAACCGCTTCAAGAAGGAATTGCGTGAGTATATCTCTATTTGTTGCTCCCAAAGCTTTTCTTAAGCCTATTTCCCTTGTCCGCTCGGTGACGGAAACAAGCATAATATTCATTACTCCGATGCCGCCTACCACAAGAGCAATGGCAACCACGGAAGATAGAAATGCCGTAAGTGCCCCGATGATTGTTTTTACCTGATCCACAACCCCTTGCTGGGTGACGACAAAAAAATCATCTTTCTTAGGATCGGTAATCCCATGACTTTGGCGTAAGGTAAGTTCAATATCTTTTACGGTACGTTCAACCGCTTCCGGGCTTTTTGCTCGGGTAATGATTTCATGAAAGTGATCTATACCTAAAAGGTATGATTGAGCGCTGGTGTAAGGCACAACGACAAGTTCATTAATATTCAAAAAAGCCACCTGACCTTTTGGGGGGAATATGCCAATGACGCGAAATTTTTTATTCTTTATGGTGATTTGCTTGCCAAGCGCCGACATATTTCCAAAAAGTTCTTCTTCCACTTTTGAGCCAATAACCGCAACGCTTGAGCGCTGGGCAATATCTTCGTTCGTAAAAATAACCCCGCGTTCCGGATATACGGCAAAGGCATCTACTAAGAATTCAGCCGAACCGCCAAAAATCGTGGGAGTAAAGGTTTCCCCTCCGTAAGAAACACTGCCCGGCACAAGAACGGCGGGCATCACGCTTACAAGATCGGGTACGTTGCTCTTTTTCAAGAGGGCATCCACATCGCGCTTTTTTAATGAGTCGGAAAGCAAAGTGCCTGCTACATCGGTAGGCCCTTGTGGCTCTCTTCCCGGGCGTATCACAATGGTCTCCGTGCCCAGGCCGCTTATTTCATTAAGAATAAGCTTTTGAGCTCCGCTTCCGATTGCCATCATCAAAATAATGGCCGTAATGCCGATGACAATTCCAAGAACGGTCAAAAAGGATCGGGATTTATGCGCGGTTAATGCGGTGGTCGCGGTGGTAAAGGTGTGAGTGAGGCGCATGGATTACTTTTTGAAATGATTTTTAACTTTTACATCTTCCTCTATCTTGCCATCGCGAATGCGAATAATTCGCCTTGTATGCTGGGCGGTATATGTTTCATGGGTGATTAAAATAATCGTGTGTCCCTCTCCTTCATTTAATTGCTGGAGCGTATCCATAATGATTTCGCCGGATTTTGAATCAAGGTTACCGGTTGGCTCATCGGCAAAAATAACTTGCGGATTATTCACTAGCGCGCGGGCAATTGCCGCGCGCTGTTTTTCTCCGCCGGAAAGCTGGGATGGTTCGTGGTTGATCCGATGCGTAAGTTCAACGCTCCTGATGGCTTTCATAGCAAGTTCTTCCCATAATGATTCTTTAACATCAGAATAGAGCAAAGGAAGCTTTACATTTTCAAGGACCGAGGTGCGGGCAAGAAGGTTGAAAGACTGAAAAACAAATCCCATTTTTTTATTGCGTACATGGGCAAGCTCCGCCTCGCTAAAGTCGTCCATCGTCTTTCCGTCAAATCGGTATTCTCCCCCGCTATGGCGGTCAAGGAATCCTAAAATATGTAAAAGTGTTGACTTGCCTGAACCGGAAGGTCCCATAATGGCAACGAATTCTCCCTCGCTAATAGAAAATGAAACTCCGCGAAGTGCCGGAGTTTCGGTTTCCCCATCGCGATAAACTTTTTCCAATTTGTCAGCTTCAATGAGAGGCACGATGCTTATGGTTGACGTAAAAAGGTAATCACCGTTTCACCTTCCTGTAAGCCTTGAATAATTTCGATCATTCCATCAGAGCCACGCAGGCCGGTTGTTATCTGGACTTCGCGAAACGTATTATCAGGATTAACCAAGCGCACAAGCGTCTTCCCATTCTGCTCAACAAGGGCCCGCTGGGGAATGGCGAGGACATTTTCGCGCATGTCGGCAAGCACATCAATATTTGCCGTCAAGCCCGGCTTGATGCGCTCATCTTTTGTGAGAAACTCAAGGGTTATTTTATATGTAGCAACTCCTTCAATAATTGTTTCGGCAGGATCAATTCGTACGATATGCGCATTAAAAGACATATTTTCTCCATAGGCGTCCAGCGTAACCTTCGCATTATTGCCCACTGCAATTTTTGCTATATCTGCCTCGGGAATATGAGCTTCAATTTCAACATCGTTTTGAGAGATGACGGAGACAGTCGTCACATTAGCGGCGACAATCTCACCCACTTTGGCATCTTGTTTGGTAACGAGGCCGGTGATGGGGGATTTTAATATTGTTTTTTCAATTTGGGCTTGAATATTTTGTACATTCGTCTGCGCTTGCTTTACCAAGGCTTCCTGTGAGGTAACAGTGAACTTTGCCTGGCGAAGCTGGGCTTCCTGCGCTTGAATCTGCTCACTCGTTGTTCCCGCTTCCTTTAATGCGAGCTCATCCTGCGCTACCAGTAGCGCGCTTTTTGCATCATTCACCTTCGTTTGAGCGGCAGTGATGCTATTTTGGTTGGTTATTTTTTGCGCTGCGATGAGCTGTCTTTGGCTGGAAATGGAAGAAAGGGATTTATTGACATTATTTCGACCAGTCGTTATATTCGCGCGATAGGTGTTTGCCGTAGTGGCAGATAAGCCAACGGCTTTATTCACCGCGCTATTGACGGTTGACAAAAAATCACGAATATTTTGCAAGTGAATTTCTGTCTTATTCATCGCTTCATCCAGTCGGGTATATTCAGTGGAAAGCGCATCAACTCCTGCCTTAAATTGCTTAAGAACTTCTGTCATTGCAAGCCGACCGGCTTCCGCGTTAATCTTTTCTTGCGGATCAGTGGAAAATGTAAGCTTTGGAGTTCCCAAAGAAGCGTCGGAGAAGACCTCCCCTAATTGCTTGTTAACCGCATCATCCCCTTGGGTATACGCATCATTAAGTATATCTTTAACATCGTCGTACAAGTTTTTCAAATCAACGGTTGCCTTTTTATTGACCTCAGCTAAATTAAGCGATGCGTCATCAAGGGTTTTTTTTGCATTTGCCGCCTTTGTTATCACAATTTGAATTTCTTCGGAACGGGTGCCGCGTTTGAGTTCAGCAAGGGTAATCTCCTCGCGTTCGCCGGCGGCTTGATATTGCCAAAGCTGGGCGCGCGCACTTTCCACTTTGGCGTTAGCTTCGGCAAGCTGGGCTCTAAGGTCCGTTTGTGAAAGCGAAACAAGAATTTTGCCCTCTCCTATATTATCACCCACCTTCACTGATACGACCTCCACCCGTCCGCTTTTCTCAAATGCAAGGTCTACTTCTCTTGATGGTTTTACGCGGCCAGTAACATTCACCTCCTGTAAAATATTACCTCGCTTTACTTTTGCAACATCAAATAAAGGCGCTTGAGGCTTTCTTATATAAAAATATCCTCCTGCAATAGCGGCAATAAGAACAGCAATAATAATAAGTCCCAGGGACCTCTTCATAATAATATACTATGCGAATGAGTATTACTTTTCAATTTCGCTCCTCCGAACCACTGAAAGAATATAAGTAGTAATGGTTACCAATATTATTGTCATAAGAATTGCATAGATAAACTTGGCCAGAACACTGTCTTTCTTTATAGGAAATAAAAGCTCAATTAAGGAACGAACTGCATCATTCCACGCAAGGCCTGCCACAAGACCAAAGGCCGCTGTAATGTATGCGGCCATACGTTGCCGTAATTCTTTTCGGAGCCCTCCCTTTTTTCGCTCCTTTTCTTCCATTATCCTTAATCTCAATACTAATTTGAAACCTCTGCTTTAAACGTTGTCATGATGAGATTGCCTGAATTATCATGCAGTGGCGTGTCTTTGGTGTAGTCAAAGGTGTCGTCTCCGTCGTCTTTTAGCAATATCGCATAGTAGGTTTCGCCCGCTTTCATGGGCGCGATGAAGAGCTGGACAAATTCATTGGTATACTCTCCCTTTCTAAAACGCCTTGCTCCTAAAATTACTCCGGGCTTTCCATTCTGATTGTCATGGATGCCAAGCCAGGCAGTCGCGGGAAGTTTAAGAGTTTCAATAGTTACACGATTTCCCGGTGCTTGATTTTTTATGCTCACCGAATAATCTGCTTTTGATACGGCGGTACTTTCTGAAGGTTGCTCTTTCATTTCAGTTACTGGCGTTTGAGAAGGAGATAAAGGCGCTTGTTCCTTTGATGTTTGCCCCTCCGTGCCGTTACTTATTGGTTCTTTTCCGTTCGGGGAAGGTGTTGGCAGAGGAGCTCCATTTGAGAGGAACGCCCAATAAAACGCCATTCCCAAAAGAAATGCCACGACTCCTATGGTAACTTTTTGTGATGTTGCTTCGTTCATAACGAACTTATTCTTTTTACTCAGCGGACAAAACATTGAGTAAAAAGCCGGTTAGAGTTAGTGTCTGCTATTATCGCATGGATTTTTATTTTATGCCAGCCCTTTTTAAATGTCGCACAGGTATAAGCCAATCAGAAAATGATTCAAACGGGATGAAGAAAAACCTGCGAATCTTGAAAAATATATTTGTCTATGGTAGGCTTGTCGCCTATGATTAAAAACGGCTTTAACATTAAAACGATTAGGGATAAAAAAATTTCGGGGCGGAAGGTATTAGTGCGAGTGGATTTTAACGTGAGCTTGCTTGATGGTATTAGTATTGCCGATGATGCCAGAATTCGGCAAACTATTCCCACCCTCCTTTACCTTCTCAAAAATAATAATAAACTAATACTCGTTTCTCATCTTGACCGGCCAGAAAAGCGCGACCCCAAATACTCTCTTAAAATGGTGGCAAAACATTTGCAAACGCTTGTTCCTATGTATAAGGTAATATTGGTAAATGATTTTCTCTCTGAAAAAGATAAAGCAATTCTTGAGAGGCAAAAGGAGAATGAAATTATTCTACTTGAAAATATTCGCTTTTACCCAGGAGAGAAAGCTAATGATAAGCGTTTTTCAAAGGAATTAGCAGGATTAGCGGATGTGTTTGTCAATGATGGTTTTGGGGTGTGCCATCGCAGCGAGGCATCTATTGTCGGCATCCCTAAGTATTTACCCTCTTATGCAGGACTTCTTCTGGAAAAAGAGATAGAGACGATAGCGCGCCTGATGCGAAAGCCCAAAAAACCCGTTGTCGCAATTATTGGGGGGGCAAAGATTTCCACAAAAATTGCCGTACTTTCAAAACTTTTGGATATGGCCGATTATCTTTTGATAGGCGGGGCGCTCGCAAATACCATGCTTTTGGCGCAGGGCTATAATATCGGCAAAAGCGTTGCAGAGCCTTCCGAAAAGAAGACGGCGGTTTCGCTTTTCTACCTTGCCGCACAAAAGAATGCTGTGTTGGTACTGCCCGATGATGCCGTTGCTGGCTTCCCCCAAGATAAAAAAGACGGGGGGGAGGTTGTCTCCATCACAAATGTGCCAAAGGATAAATATATTCTTGATATAGGTCCTTTGTCCGAGGCAAAATTCGGCACCATTATCGCGAAGGCGGGAACGATTATTTGGAACGGACCCGTAGGATATACGGAAAATAAAAATTTTGCCCGGGGAACAGACTTTCTTTACTATGCGATAGCTCAAAATGAAAAAGCATTTTCCGTGGTGGGCGGAGGGGATACCTTAGCCGCGATTTCACACAAGGAATACCTTGATAAAATAACCCATGTTTCCACCGGCGGTGGCGCCATGCTTGAATTTATTGAAAAAGGCACGCTTCCCGGCATAGAAGCATTACGAGGCTGAAGTAAAATTAAGAGACGTTGAGTTGATACAGTAGCGCTTGCCGGTTGGCGTGGGTCCATCGTCAAAAACATGCCCCAAGTGTGAACCGCACTCCTTACAGCGTACTTCTACCCGCGACATTCCATGGCTTTTATCTTCGCGCAATTCAATGTGCTCTCTATTTAGGGCATCAGAAAAGCTTGGCCAGCCCGTGCCGGAATCAAATTTTGTCTCCGAGGAAAAAAGCTCCTGACCGCAGGCAATGCAATTATAAGTACCTCTCTCCTTATGCTTATAGTATTTACCGCTAAAGGGAGCTTCCGTGCCTCCCATGCGGCACACCTGATACTGGTCAGGTGTTAATTTTTTTTTGCCAATAGGTATCATCTTTTTTCATAGTCAAAGGTTATTGATGAATCCCTGATATCTTACGCTCAACAATGTGACTTATCAAAATAGCGATAAAGATCAAGAGAAGATAGAGAAGAAAAAGCGAAGAAAGGGGCAGGGGAACACTGCGAAGCGTTCCCAAAATAAATGCGGAATACCATGAGGTAATGGAAATAGCACCCAGCACGAACGCGAGCTTTCGTATATGGTGTAACTCTCCTGTTTCGTGTTCGTGCCGTTTGCCAAAAGAAATCTTTACAAGATTTGGCGCAACTAAAAGATTAAGAAAGGCTCCGTTCACGATGATGACAAGGACTACAAGCATTTTAGCCAAAAATTTTGATGATTGATGCAGTTCCTCCATTGCCGGCAGATAAAGACCCATACCGCTTAAGACAATAAGAGCTAATGCAAACCATATGATTTGTGAAAGGTGCGAGAGCGTGGCACTTTCCTCGTGCGAAATGCGAAGGTCTTTTAAAAAGCGAAAAAAGAACATATCTGATATAGTCGCTCCCCCCAGCCCAATGGCAAAGGCAATAGTATGGGCAATGAGTATAAGCGTTCTATGTTCTGCTAAAAGACTAATAAAGGTGAATTCCGAAACGCCAAGTGCCGCGGCAAAAATAATGACGCAAAGCGCGGCTGATGATAAACACCACGTGCACCACTGGCGCAGTAAAAATCCCTGAATAAACGTTAAATAAAGGGAAAAAAGAAACGCCGTCGCGCTCAAAAGCAGGACAGCGAATTTCACCGACATAATCGCAAACTGCGGCATGAAGGAGAGGAATATATAGGTAAATGCGATGGTGCTGTAGTAGAATATTCCCAAGAGTTCCACGGGTATGCCGAAAAATCGCGAATATTCGCTGTAGATCACCGCATCGCAATCGGCATGCAGGGGGCATACCATTTTTGAGTGGTGTTCTTTTTTGGTTCGTATATAAATGGTAAGCCAAAGTCCCGAAAGTGCGCAAAATATAATAAGAATGGAAAATAATATATCCATACTGATTTATTCAACATCCTTAAGGGCTTGGCGGTAGCGGCAGGGGAAGATACTATTGATTTATAAGGTCGGTTCAATATTTTTTACTTTCAAATACTCTCGCATAACATTCTGAAACCCAAATGTCCAATCACTTGCATTCTTTCGCATGCCATCAACAATTTCTTTCATTTCCATAGTGGTTAATGATGAGACTTCTTCGGTTGGTTTGAATACCCAATCCTTTGGCGCACGCCCCTCATATATATGCCAGAAGTGGCTGTGGCGTGTCTCTTGAGGGAGAAAAGCAAATATTTTTTTGAGAGGTACTATTACATTGAGTTCTTCTTCTAATTCACGCGCCGCCGCTCGATCGGGGTTTTCTCCCGCACCGACATGACCTCCTGCGGCAATATCATATTTACTAAATTTGTTTCCTGTTTGAACAATCATGCGCCCCTCTGGCGTGAATAATAAAACACCAACAACCCGGTGAAGGAGTGATTTTGTATGGGCTTCATGCGCATTTGTCTCTCCGATGACGATATCGTTTTCATCCACCACGTCTATTTTTTCGCTTTTCTTCGCCATAAGCTTCTTATCGCACTTGCTTGCGCAGTTCACGAGTCGGCTCTGTTTGTTCGCGCAGGTCATCCCTCATTTATCAAACTTTTCAGCTTGTTAAAATATATGTTTGACATTGATGAGATTAAGATATTAAAGTTCCCGCGGCTTCGCGATAGCCGCACCAGTCGCAGTCTTTGTCTGCCGGAGGAATCCTGTCAGACATTAAGCACGCATGCGCACTTTCAAGGGTTTTTTCTATCCATGAATCAGTTCCGGTATAGGGGATAACCGTTACATCAAATTCCAGTTTGCCGTCAAATGCCTTGCGGTCGGTTTTGCCGTTGACATAGACAAAATAGCCGGTATCAGACACCTTGAATTGGTTTTTCCGCAAAAGCCACTGATACATCTCCATCTGGCGCTTATAGCCTTTCTGCCATTGGGCGTCAATATTTATTTCTCCGTTTTTGCTGGTTGCCTTGTAGTCAACCACGATAAGCTCTTGCTCTGGCGTTACCCATATATCATCCACCGCGCCCGAAACAATAAAGTTAGTCGGCGCATGATGGCATTCAACACCTTTAAAGTTGTCGCGCCATTCAGGAAGTTTTTCATGGTCAAAGGGAACGGCGTTAATCCCGTAGGTTTTCATTAAGGGATGGGGCGTTTTCGTTTTTCGGTGAATGTCAAATTCTTTTTTTAAAAGAGTATCCACCGCAGCGTTAAGAGAAAACGGAAATCCGGGCGGGCGCGAGGTGCCAAGGCGCCTGTCAAGATAAAAACAGCGCGGGCACTCCAGAAAAAAATCAATTTTTGACCGGCTCACCTTAAAGGGTTCCTTACTTGAAGGATTAAAAATATTTCTATACCTTTTTGGATTATAGTACTGGGACATGCAAATAAAGTATAGCGTGAAAGAAATAAAAAAGCAAAACGACCCAACGTAACGCAGAGTCGTTTTGCGCTTTTATTCAACAATTTTATGACTTTTTATCCATCATTCCCATTCCGCTTCCGCCGCACATTTTGCAGTTTGCCTTATGCATTGCTACCTCATAAATTGCCGAAAGCCCTACAAGAACATAGATAACCCGTGACACTACCTGATCCATGCCGCCAAAAAGAGCGCCAATGTCCCGATTAAAGAGCCCAACGGCAAGCCAGTTAAGCCCTCCAATAACAAGGAGGGTAAATGTTACCATGTGCATCACAAAACACCTCCCTTCTTTCCATACGTTTCACTTAAAAGTATAGCACAAATTTTTTCAATGGGAAGGAACTAACGTCCTTCCAATAAATGATTTTTGGATTCATCACTCACGGCGTGGGAAATAATATCCAAATTACAGCTCCGGTGTTCGCGACACCATGCCTCGCATTTATCAGCCCATTCCTTTTCGCGATATTCTATACCGCATTCCGGGCATTCATAGAGTGTTTGGTCATTTTTTTGCATGTAGGAATAGTTAAAGAGTGATGGCACCCGGCGCATCAGCCGTTTCATCAATTAAAAATCGCATCATAATACTATTGCCGTCAGAACCGCTGATGGGCGCGTCATCGGCGGGGTTGAATATGCCATCACCATTGTCTTTATGGAGCATGGCAAAAAGTCCTTCGCCATTTACACTTGGGCGCAAAAGGGTTATGCCAGTGTTATTATGATCTCCGGAGTCAAGAAGCGCGCTTGAGCCAATAATACTTCCCGGCTTTCCTTCACTTTCTTCGTGTATCACCACATAGCCGCCATCTTTAAGCGAAGCAAGCCCGATAACCACTTCGTTTCCCGGCTTTTGATCGGGCGCATAAATTGCGCCTTGCGCTACACGTAAGGGATTAACATCTCCACTTGTTGGCTCGTCCATCATTGGTTTAAAGGGTCGCTGCCAAAGCCAGTAACCGCCTATAAGGATAATGATTATAACTAATATGACGATTGCATTTTTACTCATAACATATACGTTTAAGGATTAAATATTTTTAAACTTATAAAAACAGTTTTTGTCAATGGTTTCCTTTGGGGTAAATACTATCCCCTCCCCTTCCAAAAGCTGCCGCTTCTTTTTTAATCCGCCTTTGGCGCTATATCCGCAAAGTTTTCCTTCTGATGATACCACTTTATAACAGGGAAAGTAAATGGAATCTTTATTATACGCCATTACTCTGCCGATTGCGCGCGGCGAGGTTTTGCACGCGCGGGCAAGTTCTTTATACGTAACTACTTTCCCTTTGGGGATTTGTCTGAGTAAATGAAGCGCCCTATGCATGGTTCCTTTTTCTCCACCAGGAGGGATATTCTCCTTTTATGCGCGTCAGCACATCCATGATAAAAAGCCACAAGACGACCCATCCGGAAAATCCAATGAGCGTGTCGCTGACAGAATGCGACTGGCTGTCAATTCTTCTAAACATATAAGCAAGCAAAATGATGGAAATAATGCTTACGAGCCACCCTTGCCATGAAGAGGGATAATAGGCCGCAAACCAGTGCCAAAATCGCCTGGGCTTAAACCAGTATTTCTGTTTCATAGTTCACTATATTTTAGATGTTTGCCTTTTGATTTTTGAACGGGATATTTTTTTGCGTTTTTACCATTTTTCTATTGAATGCTTTCACAAGATCAATATGTAATTCATGGCCAATGGTTAGTACCCAATAGAGAACGTCGGATAATTCATCCCCTATTTCCTCTTTATGCTTTTTTATGTATTTTCTCGTTTCCTCATCACTCTTCCATTGGAAATGTTCCAGCACCTCCGCCGCTTCAAGAGCCATGCTAATGGCAAGATCTTTTGGTTTATGAAATTGCTTCCAGTCGCGCTCGTCCCGAAAACAAATTACTTTTTCTGTTAATTCTTTTATGTCGGACATACGACTTATTTTACTTTAGCTCCGCGTAACTAAAAAGCACGCCAAACGGCACGCACCAGACAAGAACTTTATTGTAGCGGGAAGTATCTATATCCGAACTTAATTCATAGTTTACATTTCCCTTTGTAGCGCGAATGGGGCCTAAGTCCACGAAATCGTCACTGCTAAGGTCGGACGCAAGGTAAATATGCAGGTTTGGCCCATTGATTGTTTCAAAATCTTCAAAGCGCAGGGTGCGAGTTGCATCAGCTTCTATCAGGAGTGCCCGTCCAGCCACTTCATGTGCCCGCGCCATAAAACTGCCTTGCGCGGTAATTTTGGGTCCCGAAGGCATAACTTCCTCCATGATAATTAGTTAGCTTTAAGGTAAACCACTGGTTTGACCAGTGGACTCAAAGGGTT
>CAYTEF010000018.1:6608-13387 GCA_964436845.1 uncultured Candidatus Saccharibacteria bacterium | reverse complement strand
CTACCTAAAAACTAACTTCAATCATATTATACAACGTATCGTTATCTAACAAATAGTCTGCTATCAGGCATAGATTAAAAAGCAGATAATATGTCTTGACGGATATCCACGATACACAGAGTTCTGCAAACTCCGGATTTTTCCGAATTGTTTTATATTCACCGTCAATACTTTGTAATGTGAGCTTTATTAGCCCCAATTTCTTATCAACTTTTTTGCTTTTAGGTATCCGACTAGAGATCTTTCTGGCGCATTCAATGCCCACCCTCGATGACAGTTTTTTCATAAACTCGACATAGTTCGCGTGTGTTCTAAAATCCGGCGGCGTCTGATGGAACGCAAATTCAGCGATAATTTTTTTGAAATCTATTTTCATACTCCCACCTCCCCACTTATGAACTTTGTTAAAAACAAATCGTGGGGGATACTATACAGGCCCTCTTAGGAGTTATCTTATGCCTATAATTACAAAAGTCAACCGTGTGGATAACTTTCGGTTCACTTTCGGTATGGTTATGTTATAATGAGCGTACTTGTGGATAATTATAAATCATTATGCTTACTAAACGACAAAAACAGGTACTGGATTTCATAAGCAACTACAGCAAAAAACGGGGCTTTTCCCCTTCTCTGGAAGAGATAAAAAAGCGTTTTAAGCTGCGCTCTGTTTCTACTATTCACCAGCATATAGAAATTCTCAAGGAAAAGGGCTACTTAGACAAGCAAAAAAATCAACCAAGAGGTATTGAAGTGTCAAAATCAGAAAAAATGGTTAAAATCCCCTTACTCGGCACTATTTCCGCAGGCCAACCGATTGAAGCAATAGAGGACAGGGAAACGATAGCTGTTCCCCGAAGTAAACTTCCTCGCTCATCGGAAGTCTATGCGCTCCGGGTCGTTGGAAGCAGTATGATTGACGAAAACATCAATGATGGCGATGTCGTTTTAGTAAAACATCAAGAAACTGCCGAGAATGGACAGAAGGTAGTCGCACTTTTAGATAATTCAGAAGCGACCCTCAAAAAATTTTATAAGGAACGCGGACATATTCGCCTGCAACCGGCAAACAAAAATATGGAACCAATTATTCTTCGGCGTGGTCGAGATATCTCAATACAAGGAATAGTGCTCGATGTTATTCGAGAAGAAAGCGCCTCAAGGATTAAATTTCCAAAATACAAAGAAATAGAAGAGTATAGAGAATTGCCACTAAATGAAATTATTTGTGGTGATGCGGTGGATGTAATGAAAACATTCCCACCTAACTCAATAGATCTTGCTGTGACATCGCCCCCTTATGACGAATTAAGAAATTATAAAGGTTACAATTTTGACTTTGAGGCTATTGCCAAAGGTTTATTTAGGGTGACAAAGAAAGGTGGTGTTTTGGTTTGGGTTGTTGGAGATAAAATTAAGAAAGGAAATAAAAGCCTTACAAGTTTTAGACAAGCACTATTTTTTCAGAAGATTGGATTCAACGTTCATGACGTTATGATTTATAAAAAAAGAAATACCCCCTTTATGAGGACAAATGGGTATACAAACTGCTTTGAATTCATGTTTGTTTTTAGTAAGGGTTCACCTAAAAAATTTAATCCATTAAAAGTTAAAACAGCAAGACAGGGGCAAGAAATGTTGCCATTTAATAAGGGACCCGACGGAATAAATAAAAAAATTATGGGCGAACTTAAACCTGAAAAGACAATGACAAATATTTGGGAGTATGCTGTCGGACTTCATGGAACAACAAGTGACAAAATTGCTTTTGAGCACCCTGCTGTTTTCCCTGAAAAATTAGCGGAAGACCATATTCTCTCATGGACTAACGATGGCGATATTGTATTCGACCCCATGTGTGGCTCCGGAACTGCTTGTAAAATGGCAAAAAAAAATAACCGCCACTACATTGGCTGCGATATATCAAAGGAATACGTTGATCTTACGAAAAAAAGATTAAAATACAACCATCTTCAATAGCTCTTCTTGAGAAACTCGATCGCGCTTCTGAGCAATTCTATGTCGTCCTTAAAGCGCCCCAGACCCGTATTACAACTATCACAAATCCAACCTCCCGCCTTTCCCATGCGATGATTATGCTCAAGAACCACTTTACTGGTTACGCCAGCAATCGTTCGTTTTTTGCGGAATGGGCATTCAAAAGGGTGATTGACGGGTTTATTCTTCAGCCATTTGAGCTTATCGGCCCTAGGTATCTCAACCCCCTCAATTTTTATCCGGCAGTCCCTACAAGATGGTCTTCTTACAGATCTATTGTTCTTTGCGTTCTGATTCTTAGCAAACTCGGAAGTCTTTTTGAGTTTGTGGCAAACGTTGCAAATTTTCTTTGAAAAGCCGTCGCCCGTTTTCCTCACGTCGATAATTTCAAAGTCATTTTTACCTATCTCGACTTGCTTCCAAATTCTTATAAAAAATATCGAGGCATTGTTTCTATCCTCCGACCTTATGACGCCAACATCACCCTTTCCGACTACAATTTCTTCTGGAGCTACGAAGCCTCTTGTTGCTACAACAAATTTTTTAGATAGATTGGTCATTTTACTGCACGAAATAACTTATTGATTTTTTATAAATCCGAGCGGCCTCTTTTAGTTTAGTGCCCTAACTATACTTAATTTATGTACTTTAATCAACAGGCCTCTTTGCAGTTGCGTTTGCGCCCTTTTTTTGGTTTAATAAAGACGTATGAATGATTTTTGGATACGCAAAAGAATGCTTGTCTTTAGCATCTCTTTGCTCTTCATTGGCGTTTTCTTTTTGATTGCCGCGACAAGAGATTTGGCTTATGAATTAGAAAATCGCTATGCCAACATGCGATCCATTATTCTTTACGATCGCAACGGAAAGATAATTGACATTAAGCCGAATGCGCGCGGATACTATGCTTCGTATATAAACGAAGCGCTTCCTCGTGTTTCCCAGCTTCTCTTGCAAAAGGAGGATCGATATTTTTACGCGCACCCGGGGGTAAACCCTTTGAGCATTGCGCGCGCGGGATTTCAGTACGCGTTCTCGGCGGAAAAAGAAGGATCAAGTACCCTTACTCAACAGTTAGTAAAGATACTCCTTGAACACGAGCGATCCCGTACCGTTTTTAATAAACTTAAAGAAGCGCTTTACGCCTTGGCGTTAGAACTGCACGCAAGCAAAGAACAAATCCTCGCGATGTACCTCAATAGCGCGTATTTTGGGAGTCAAGCGCAAGGGATTAAAGAAGCCGCGCGTTTCTATTTTGGCGTTGACCCGGATGCGTTGAATGATGCGCAAATTGCCTCCCTTCTAAAAACACTGCAGCAACCCTCAAAAGGGCATCCCGCGCAACGCGCGAATCAAAAGAGATCTTCACTTTCCGCTTTTGAATTACGCGACTTGGGGATTACGTGTCCTGCTTCCTGCCGATTAACGATTGATGAGGAGCTTACCGAACGCATTCGGCATATTTTGTCGAGCCGCATTATGCAAAAACAAGCCGCGGGGGTGAATAACGGCGCGGTGGTGATTTTAAAACTCCCGGAAAATGAACTCCTCGCGGTGGTGGGATCTCCCGACCCCACGCAAGATGCGTTCGGGTATCAGATAAACATGGCAAAAAAGCCGAGGCCCATTGGCTCAACGGCAAAACCATTCATTTACTTAAAAGGATTTGAAAAGGGACTGCGCCCATATACACTTGTTGATGATAAAGAGTATAAATACCCCATTGGCACCGGATTCGCACTCTATCCCAAAAACTATGACTTCTCGTATCGGGGAGAGGTGAACTTACATTACGCGCTCAGCAATAGTTTGAACGTCCCCACCGTAAAGGTGCTTGAGTACGCAGGCGTTGAAAACTTCAATGACTTTCTCTCAAAAACGCTCGGGTTTACCCCTCTTGGGCCCCTTGAATCATACCAGCTTGGCATAGCGCTTGGGGGGTTGGAAATGGACCCCTTAACTCTTGCCTACTTTACAAGCATATTCCCCAATGAAGGAATGTTAAAACCTCTAAAAGTCTTTGTCGACGTGCCGCCGCATGCTTCTCTCTTTTCCCCACCCATGGCAGAAGCAAAAGAAAGCATTCAGGTCGCTGACGGGAAGTACGCGCAACTGGTCACCAAAATACTTTCTGACCGGCAAACGGGCGTAGAGCAATTTGGCATTGCCTCAAGTCTCAACCTTTCCTACCCCAACTACGCGGTGAAAACCGGCACGTCGCGCGAATTCCTTGACAGCTGGACCGTAGGATTTACGCCGGACTTTCTCGTTGCCGTATGGATGGGAAACGCTGATAATAGAGCCCCTTCGGTTAATGTCTCCGGGCAGGAAGGAGCAGGAGAAGTATGGCACGATGTCATGGAACTCTTGCTCAATTCTTCCTATCACAAAAAAACTCCTTTTGAATTTGGGAAGATAAGAGAAATGGTTGAGGGGGGAATGCTTGAATATGGCCTTGAAGATGACGTATACGAGGAAGCAAAGTTCGCATTACTTGCAGGAAATGATCGCATTATATTAGAGCCCTATGATGGCGATACGTTTCTCTTAAGTAAAGAGGCTTCCCTTCCCTTAAAAGCAAAGCATCCGGTTTCCTGGATTATTGATGGAAAACCTTTTTACCAGGGGAGAGATACATTTTTCACTCCCCCGCGCGCCAGAGCTTATGAAATTGAAGCGCGCGATGGAAAAGGAAAAAGAGAAATCATTACCATTCACGTCCACGCGGAGGAAGAGTAAAGTGGTTAGATATGTGGAGACAGGCTTATCTTTATATGGTTCTTTCCGAATACCAGTCGATCTTTCGGGTAATAAACATGATGACGGCGAGGATCATAAAGAGGCCGATACTGCCCACCAAAAGCGCGTAGTCTTCTAACTGGAGGAGAATATAGAGGAAACCATAGAGAAGGATGAGGATGCCCGCAAGGAGCAGGCTTAATCTGGGGAGATGAAAGACGCTTAGCGAGTACAAAGTAATAAGACCAATGGTCGCGGCGGCTCCTACAAAATACGCATACGCAAAAATAATATACTCAGAAAGCGAAAGTAAGAGAAGATAAAAAATAAGAAGCGCGGAACCAACCAAAAGATATTGCATCGGATGGATGCGTTTTTTATTAAGCACTTCAACAAAGAAGAACACCAGAAACGTGAGGAATACGAAAAGGATCATATACTTTGCTGAACGCTCAACTTTTTGGTAATGATCTACCGGGATCAAAAGCCGCAAACCAAAGGCTGAAGCGCTAGCATCGTTTCCTTCCCTTATAGAAGGAACTCCTTCCACCATTGAAGGAGTTGGAAGGTAAAAATCTTTTTGATAGGGATCAGAATACATCTGCGGCGTGCTTCCGAATCGATAGGCGCTTCCTTGCCACTTTTGCGGGAAGTTTCGATTAAGATGAAGCACTTTCCACTCACCCGTAAAGCCATCGTCGGTTATCTCTGAACGATCAGGAAGAAAGGCGCCAGTGAAACTCGGCTTTCCCCATCCTCCCGAAAGCGTTACGTTGGTTTCTTTTCCAACCGGAACTATGTGAAAAGTATTGCTCCCATTAAGTTTAAGTCCGATTTCGTATGAATATGGGCCTGGTTGGGAAAGATCCACGCCAACCATGGCGCCAGACTCGAGCACCTCTTTTGATGGAAGCCCTGGCTCGAGGAGTTTATTTTCGCCCTTCCATCGAAACCCAATCCCCTCTCGAATACCACGAAGATCCGTAAGCCCCAGCAAAAGTTGGGCGTCCTTCCAGAGCACCTGTTCTGGGGTGATCTTCCATGAAGAAAAGTCTGGCCGAGAAAACACTCCTTTCAAAGTGAGTTCTGATCGATAAAGAAGCACCTCGTAAATGCCGCGCTTACGAAATTCTGGCTGAATATTGCCTTCTACAAGTAAGGCATCGGGAAGGAAGTAGGCATGTTCTATACTGGTGTAAGGGTTTCCCTTTTCGTTATTGGTCACCTTCTGATACGGTACCATAAGAAAAGGCCCTGCGACCACCTGAGGGTTTCCCCAAGTGCTGCTGACCTCGAAAACAACATTTTGCTCTCGGAATTGCCGCTCATTAATAAGCCCGGTAATCATTCCCGAAGGAATGAGAAGAAGCAAAATCAAAATACCCACAAGAATCATCTTAAAAAACACCGACCTTCGAACCCGCTCGTTAAATTGTTCCAATGTAGATAGCATAGATTCATCCGATTTCCTTTCGAATATTATCTTTATACTGCCTCAGTGTACTCCGACAACGTATCGTTAGTCAATAAGTAAGGCTCTATTTATTCACCGCAAAGAAGGAACCCGCTGTTCTTCCAAAGTGTTCGGGAAAATACATTTCAGAAGCTTGGGAGGGAAGGTGCTGATACGTGCCCGGAATTAACGCCCGTACAAGGTATTCGTACTCATATACCCCAGGAGCGAGGTGTTCCTTAAAGAGAAACATGCGATCGTTATGAAGCTCTTTTGCGTCGGGCGACAAACTGCCGCGCTCTTGCCCGCGCGGATCAGGTTCGTAAATATATTCTCCTGACTCATCCTGGAAGAAAAGTCCACCTAAAAAGTTTTTGAAAGAACGCCACGTCTTTGCCCCCGTACCAAGTTTTTCTTGAGAAAGATTTTTAAGAAGATTGGGGTCTTCGGTGGCAAAGGAAGCGTTGATAATTTCCGCACCCGCGGGAATATAATCTTCCACGGTAAGAAAGTTTCGCGCTTCCGGAAGGGTTAAGGTAAGATGGACCCGTAGTATATCCCCTGCCTTTGCTTGGCTAAGGGGGTTTTTATT
>CAYTEF010000018.1:0-6598 GCA_964436845.1 uncultured Candidatus Saccharibacteria bacterium | reverse complement strand
TCCCCGTATCCTCAAGACTATAGACTGATCGCGCCACACTTATACCCTCATCGCGGGGAGGAACCCTGTCAAGGGGCAGGAAATATTTAAGAGACATATCGTAATAAACATTATTGGGAAGGTTATTTCGCTTGGTACGCAACAAATTCACCGGCACAAGCGTCTGACGGCTTATATCATTGATGGGTAAAAATTCCTTAAACTGCTGGAGGATTGTTTGAGGATTAACGTCAAATGTCTGACGCTTCGCGCCATTCACTGATAAATCCAACGTATAGCTTGATTCTGTTTCTCTCTGCCAGTTGAGAAAACCGGTGAAGGCGTCAACGACTGCGAGTGTATTATTAGTAGAGCCCCACGCGCCGTCTTTTTCCCGCGCGCGAAAAAGCCAGCGAAGAATTTTATCAAGTAAAGGATGCTCTATTTTTTCCTGTGAGAAAACTTTCAAAAGGAGGGCTGTATCTTTTACCGGAGTTTCGTAATACGACCATACAATGTTTGATGCATTAGGTTTTAAGTAAGCCCCTCTGCCGTCAATTGTAATGCGGTTGGCAAGCGTCGTTAAGGCGTCCTTCTTGACGGGCGTAGAAAAGGAAAGGTTATTGAAGAAGAGAATGAGATGAGCTAAGGAAACGCTGCTTATTTTTTCGGAGAGAAACGCTTTGTCCTGGGCAAGAGAAATAACAAGGTTTGCGAGATTCGTTTTTTCACGTTCAAAACCATTGAGACGGGAAATCGTATAACTGGTAAGTATTAAAAGATCTTTATCAGTGCGTAACTTTGGATCGCTTAAAATGAGGGAATAAAGGTAGCGGCCTGCCCTTTCAAGCACATCCTCGCCAACGGCATAGCCTGCATCCTTTAAATCCTGGAGGGTATTTACCACATGGAGCGTGAGGTAAAAATTCGGCTGCATGCCCGAATAATAGGCAAATCCGCCTCCGGGGACTTCGTTTTCATATATCCTCGCAAGCCCTAATAAGACAACCTCATCCATGGTATATTTCGTCCCCTCAAATTCAATTGGCGGAAGGGTAATTTTATCTCCTAGATTTTTGACGGCTAACGCCTTCTTCAAAACGCCAATGGAACTTAGTTTGCTGGCAATTTGTTCAGAACATCCGTAGGGGTAGGAAAAGAGATAGTTTAACGCGTCAAAAACAAATATCGCAAGCGTACCGCTCGTCTCAATGGTAAGACCGCCTTTATCAGGCAGGATAACTTCGGGAAGATAGACAAATTCTTTCACTTCATCCCCCTTTGAAAGCCCGGCGGTTGCCACGGTCTCATAGGTGATATTTTCGGTTATGGGAATACGCTCTTCTACTGTGTCTTCGTGGGAGGAACTTTTTGCCGACAAGGTAAATATATGCTCGCCTTTGCTAACTGCAAGAGGCGCCTGGATATCAAAATAAACGGTTTGGGTTGTCCCTGCTTTGAGGGTTAAAGATTGCGGCTTTATACTCCCTGTCTGGGTTAAAGTATTGCTGGTAAAGGCGACGCTAAGGCGCTGGGTGTCCTCCGTTTGGTTAAATACTTTTGCCCCCATCATGAAGGTATCTCCCGGAACCACGAACCGCGGACGAAGCGGAATAACCATGAGCTCTTTTTTCGTAGTAAATTCCCTATACCCCACGCCAAGCTTTGTATCTTTCGTAATGCCTACCCCTTCTATCTGCCATCTTGTAAGATTGTCAGGAAGGGTGAAGGCCAGCTTAGCTTTCCCTTCTTTGTCCGTTTGGACGTTTGCCCGCCAGAATGCGGTATCCTTAAATTCACCGCGCTTTCTGCGCGCCAAGTCTTCTGGCGCAAACCCGCCCCCTCCTTTTGTTTCGCTGGGCACGTCTATCTCAATGAGCGCATTTTTTATATTGCTTGATGTGGTGACAGTGAGGGGAAAGCCATCGTAGAAAAATACCAGAGGATTCTTTTTCGGATTACCCTTAAGTGCTAATACGCTTAAATCAGCGACGGCAAGAGAAATCTCTGCGGCCACCGGACTGCCGCGGTAGTCCTTTGCTTCAATAGAGAGATTCACCTTTTCCCCCGGAAGGTAAAATTGCTTATCCGTTTTTACATCAATGGTAAAGGATTCGTGATTGGTGTTAACGCTAAATTCCAATTGACCAAACTTTACTTCCGGAGCAGGAGAAAGGAGGAGAACCGAAAGAAACACATTGGGCACGTAGCGCTCCTCTATAGGAAACGTATAGGCATAAAGATTTTGGTTGATATCAATGACTTCGTAGGTAAAAATATCTCCCCGTTCAACAGCAATAAGTGCCTTCGCCCGCGGGAAGGGTGATTTAATAATGACTTGTGCGCTCTTGCCCACTTCCACGTTTTTTGTTTGGGTCACAAGATCAAGGGTTGGATCATTGGTAGGACGGACACTTGCTAATCCCTCGCCATAGACATAAAGGCCCGTAATCCCTTCCACCACATTGCCTTTTCCATCCTTTCCATATACACGCATCTCATATTCTCCTTCCTTATCAAGCGCTACTGTATCTTCCCAATTTCCTCTGCCGTCAGTGGAAATTCCTTTTGAAATTATCTTCTCCTGTTCTTTTTCCGATCGGTAGTAATAGCCGCCGTCAACTTCTTGTCGCTTGATGTACTTCCAAGTAATCTTATTTACCTCCATTGTAAGACCTTTCACGGAACGCTCGTTGCCTTTGACATCCACTGATTTTACCTTTATTCTTGTCGGCGTATTTTTAGCAAAGAACGGCGGATCAGCTTTTACTCCCAAATAAAATTCTCCCCGGTGGACAATGAGGGATTTCTGCGTGGTGATAGATTGTCCGTTGAGATTTTTTACGGTTGTATAGACAACGAATATTTTACTCTGTTTTTTTTCTTCCTCCTTAAAGAATTGGTCAAAATCAAGCTTCTGGGAAATATGCGCTTTCCCTCCGGCTTCAAGCGGTACTTTACCCCTCAAAATAAATTTATCTCCATATGAACACCCCTCGTAGCACGAGTACCAGGGGAGGCCAAAGGTAAAGTACTCGTCCTGATACCGGTCAAAATAATAATCCTGACTAACAATAGAATAGGTAACCTCACCCCCTTCAAGGGGAACTCCAAAATAATAGTTCGCATCAACATTAAGATTCATGATATCCCCTGCTATGTACTCGTCTTTATCCGTCGTTGTCTTAAGCTCAAATGCCGCGGGTACGTATTCCTCCACGTCAAAACCTACCCACCCGCTTAAGGCGTTAATACTGTAGCTTCCCAGCGCGGCATTTTTATCAATGATAAAACTCGTTTGGAATGTGCCGTATTCGCTTACCGGTAAGGTTTCGTTTTTGACGGTTTCGTCTTTGCTGTTTTGAATGACAAGCGGTACCGGCTCTTTGCGAAAGATTTCATAAGAACCATCATACCCGATCCGATAAAGGCCTTTGATAAACACCGTATCTCCGGGTTTATAGATCGGGCGATCAGTGTAAAGGTACACGCGCTGGGCCGATCGGGCGCTTGTCGCGTATTGAAGATTCTGTTCGTAACTTTTCGTAATGATCGCGCTATCTTGCCCCGCGCTCACCACTGCTCCCCGAAGATTCCACACGGTTGGCGTACGCGCAATGCCATTAGCATCTGTCCTTGATTGCACGATGGGAGTAAAAACTTTTTCGCCCGTTTGCGCGTAGGTGGTTATGAGCGCATCTTTTACCGGTTTAAGTGTTCCGACCTCGGTCACCCAATAGAGGTTTTGCAGAGAAGAAAGGGTTTTGGGAGAAAGGCCGTCATCAGGATCCCCGCCAATAACTCCGTCGCGGCTGATTTCCTTTTCTGCCACCGAAAGATTGGTAACCGTAAGGAGTGTTCGTTCATAAATCATCTTTTTTTCATCCCATGTTTCGCGGTATTCGGGATTTGAAAAGGATATTACATAATGGCCTAAGGGATTAGGCACATATTGCGAGAGGTTAAGCGTAAAATAATTTTTTGCCCAATAGAGAGTGGGTAAATTAATGCGGCTTACTATCTTGCTCTGGCAAGCTAGCTGACTTGGCGGGGTGGTATAGTTAATTTGATTTTCAACATAGGAAAGCATCGTTGCGGAAGAGACGTTACAAATATGCACATCAACATAAGGGAGGTTTTGCGCCGCATAGGTAAGCTTGGTTTTGCCCGGGGTGGTAACGGCATGGTTCTGTTGAAAATGGAAAAAATTGCGCGATTGCTCCGGAAGATCGCCGGTGGTAAAAGTCAATTTGTGCGTAATTTTTTGGTCAAACACATCTTCAAGAGCGAAAGAGAGGGTATAGCTTACATGGGGATTAAGGCCATAGGAAATACGCGTATAGAATTGGCCCGCCACGCATGGATTATAAGAAGAAGGCTGGGTGATAAGCCAGGATCTGTCCCATGAAAATATCACCATTCCCTGATTTGCATTGAGACGCTTCTCCCACGTTTCTTTCTCCGGGCTATTCATTGGCGTCGTGGTGCAAAGTTCAAGCGAAGAAGGATCAGCTCCCGTTGCTCCCCGCGCGGGGACGGTCTTTATTACCTGAAGGAGAGGATATGACGTGATCGTTTTCGTTATTGCTTGGGCGTTAAGCGTGACGCCTTCTCTATTAACAACCTTTTCAAAAATAAGATCAATCTTCGTCCGCGGGGCAATTTTTGCTGCGTCAAATGTAAGAATAAACGTTTTTACGTCATCCTCTTTCTCGCATTCTACGTCGGCGCTATATTCAACATCCTCTTTGCATTTTTGCCGATACTCTTTTTTTGTAAGAAATTTCGCAGAAATCTTTGTTTTCGCAAGATCAATATCTTCAAAAAATGTGACAAGAAGTTTTCCCTGTGGGTCAAAAAACGTCTGGCTCGCGTCTGGGCTTCTGTCTGATATTGCCGATATCTCGCGAATAACGGGCAGGGCGTATATTTCACTTGATAATGGCACATCTAAATCAATATCCCCTTCCAAGGGATACGCTTTTGCAAGATTAAGGTTATAACGATGCTCAAAGTCCCAAAATCCTTCTCTCCCATGGCGATCCTTTTGATTATACACTTCAACGACTGATTGATCTGTCGCCAAAACCGTATCGCCGGAAGTATCTTTTGCCACTTCGCGCTTTCCATAGCGGAGAATAAATCCTTTGCCGCTATTTTCAGTAGTATCTTTAAGCGTAATCTCCTTTTTTATCCTCTCAAGATCCACGGGCTGGTTAAACACCACGCGAAGCGGCTGATTATATATAATGTCCCCGCGGTGAATGGTTTCATAGCGCAGGGGCCGCGTCGTAAAGGTATGCGAGAGAGGGGCAACGACAAGACCATCCATTGAGACAAATCCTGCCCTCACGGTGACGGTATAGCCCGAGGAGCGCGTTAAGTGCTTTTCCGGGATGAATTGGAGGTTTCGCGTGGTGATCCATCTAAATTTCCCCTTCGTCTGCGGTGTAATCGTTACCGGAATATTTTTTGTTTCCAATTCGCTTAACGTCGTAAGGGGAACCATCGGACGGTTAAAAACGATGGTAATGTTGGAATATTCACTTGCTTCGCTGTCCTTTGAGGGGAAAATGGCAGAAATGGCAGGGTTTTGGTCTGCCGTGAAGCCGTCTTCTATTGTGCCTTTCCCTGTATCAAGGGCCAAAGCATAGTAAGTGCCCGCCTCAAGAGGCGTTTTAGGATGGTAGGCAATAAATCCTTCTTTTGGTGCTGGGATTGCCCATGATCCTTTTATTTCCGGCGTAAAGGCGATGGAATTTTTTGCCTTCTCCGGAGAGATGCCTTCGGGAAGCTTAATCACCACTGCCGCACTCGCAGAAATTTTATCCGGCACCAGCCCTACCACCTCTTCTATATATTCTAATGCCACCCTTTGAGTTCCGCCGCTAAATATATAAAAGACTGCCCCTAAGAGAGCAAGGAAAAGAATGCCTCCAGAAACACCCAAAAAGAAGGGAGATGACACAATGCGCGATTTCACTCGCGCCAGAAACGATCCTTCCCATTGCTGCATAATAGTGGGTGGTTGAGGGGATTTGAACCCCCGATCTCCTCTTCCACAGAGAGGCGCTTTGGCCGCTAAGCTACAACCACCATATATGCTTTATCATACGTGGTTTTTCGCTTTTGCGCAAGACTTTCCCTATCTAAGATAGGCAATAAGAGCTCTTTGAATGATTTCTCTTTCATCCAATGTTAGATCACCTTTGTCTATAAGTTTTAGCACTAAAGTGCGCAAATGTTCATCGTTTGTTTCTTCAATCATTGATATTAAGGGGTCCGCCTCGGGATGCTTGAGCTCTAATGAGAGAAGGTGCGCCTCATCCAGCGGATTTTCTTGATGGGCTTTGTCGAACAATGAACCGCCAGTTTGTTCTAACTTCCGCTCAATTTGCGGATTGAGCTCTTTGGCGGCCGCAATAACCGCGTCTATAATTGCCTCCGCTCTCTCCTCCGCGGTTCTAGGATTTTCTCTCTCGGGAGAAGTTATAATTTCACTCATAAAATAATAGTTAATTTATGCGATTATTTGACGAAATCCGAACCTTTTTTGAACAGAATTGACGGCGCGCTTCGCGCGCCAAACTGAACGCTCGGGCGGGCAAAAAGGAAGGGG
>CAYTEF010000017.1:9050-13943 GCA_964436845.1 uncultured Candidatus Saccharibacteria bacterium | reverse complement strand
TAGGGGGCAATATATAAAAGCGATGCGGGATCAGATGAAGAAGCGACAACCACAATAGTGTGCTCCATGGCTCGGACGTCTTCAAGTTCTTTTACGAGACGCGCTACCGTTGCCTTTTTCTGTCCGATAGCAACATACACGCAAACCAAAGGCCGGGATGCCTTATCCTGCTTCTGGTTAATGATCGCATCAATAGCTAAAGCAGTTTTTCCGGTTTGCAGGTCGACAAGAATCAATTCACGCTGGCCTCTGCCAATGGGGATCATGCCGTCAATTGCCTTAACTCCGGTATGAACAGGTGTATTCACTGATTCGCGCTCCAATACGCCCGGAGCATCGCGTTCAATGGGAAGGGAACTGCTTGCCTTAATAGGCCCTTTGCCGTCAAGCGGCTCGCCTAAAGGATTAACCACCCTTCCCAAAAGCTCTTTTCCTACCGGCACGGAAAGAACTTTCTCTGTGCGCTTTACGATATCGCCTTCCTTGATGTGTCCGTATTCACCCAAAATTATCGCTCCTATCTTATCTTCCTCTAAGTTCAATGCGAGCCCGTAGGTAGGGAGGGCTTTGCCCTCCGAAGCTTTAGCGAAGGAGGGAAACTCTATCATCTCCGAAGCCACTGCCTCCGAAAGCCCGACAATCTCTGCGATGCCGTCACTAATAGAGACCACGCGGCCTATCTTTTCCACCTTTGCATCGGCTTTGAATTCGCTTATTTTGCTTTTAAGAGTGGTAATAATTTCTTCAGATTTCATACTAAAAATAAACAATGCCTTTACGCCACTTCCGCCACGTAACAACGCTCGCAGTAGACAACATCTGGCCTTTCAGGCGCATAGGTACTTTGAAATGTGTTGGGACAGTGGGATTGGTTATGAAAATGCCTGATCGTATTTCTATAGAGCTTATTCTCTGATGTATCACCCGAGCAGGCGCACCCCCTTTGATACAAATCAAAACTATTTCTCTTTTTCAGGCGGGCATAATGCCGGCAGTTGGAACAAAGACGCGGCAAAGGAAGGTTCATATTCTTATAAAATCTCAACTCCTGCGGAATGATGCGGAATGCTTTGGTACATTGCTCCAGACATTCCCCTTTGTGCTCACAGCCAATAAGCTCATTCGTAATGTCGTCCGCTGCGTCCTGAATACGATTGGGAAGTTCGGAAGAAACAATTGTTACGGCAAGCTTCCGTTCTTCCCGATCCTTCCAGCGATAGCCCTGCTTAAGGACTGAATCTTTTGAGAGGGGGGCGTACTCCTGCGCCAATGTTTCGTTATACGCAGAGGGGGAAATTTCGGTAGGAAAGAATTCTCCAAAAGGATATACTCTCCCCTTCTTATCGTTATTAGAACCTGCTTTCGCAGAACTTTGTTTCTCGCTTCGTTCACAATAGGGCATTTCGTTCATATGTGCAATGATGCGCGGGACAAGTGATTCATAGTCTTCTTTTGAATACTGCTTATTTAAAATACAGTATTTTTTATCCCGCAGACCAACACAGCCAAAAAGAAAATGAGAGGTAAAACATAAATTGCAATAGGTAATAAAACTATTATGCCAAGACGAGCTGGAAAATCGTACATTCGTTGATCCGGTAAGTCCTTCGGAGTCATAACAAAATTCAGACTTATCATAGGCGATATTATTCACGTCCATACAGGCGGTAATTTTTACATTATTCACATAGGCATAGACGGAATCTTCTGAAAACTTGGTACTGAAACTTGACCTGAGACTCCCGCATTCTTCTAAATCCGACCCCGTGCAATGGACGCATTTTATCTGAAAACTCCA
This sequence comes from uncultured Candidatus Saccharibacteria bacterium, assembly GCA_964436845.1. Lineage (GTDB taxonomy): Bacteria > Patescibacteriota > Minisyncoccia > 2-01-FULL-47-10 > JBBTYX01 > CAYTEF01. Next base: position 12,145 of record CAYTEF010000017.1, on the reverse strand, counting down.
CGGCTTTACCTGTCGCAAAAGCAATTCGCGAAAAGATTCTTTTGCTTTTGCAAGCTCTCTATAGTCTCCTCTGTATTGTGCAAGTTTCTTTTCGTATTCCTCCTTTGCATAGGGTTTATTAAAGATATAATAACTTTTATTGCGGAGGTTAATACATCCAAAGCAGTGATCGCAGTTGCGCAAATTATATCCCAGGGCGGATTCAGACACGTTAAAGCAATACTGAAGAAAACTGCTTCTATAGATACGATCGCAATAGTTGCATTCATATGTCAGCTCTCCATTGCTTAAGTGAAAGCTGTCAAAAGAATCCCTGCATTTTGTTGAATACGTGAGGTAAGCGCAATCTTCGTTATAATGCATCGCAAAGGAAAGATAGACATTTTTATTGGCAAACGAGTAGTTTGTATAGTCACTTCCCATGCTTTGTTTAATAACCAAGCCAAGGCGGGGCACTTGTTTCATTAAATCCTCAAACTGTCTGAAAAACGGCTTTGAAAAATCATACTCCTGCCCAAGTTCTCTGGCGTCCCACTTGTCCGACCACCAGCAAGGCGAACAGTACACCGTGTAAGGGCTTTCCGTATGATAAAGGGATACGATATCTTTGTGACAGCGATCGCACTGGCGCTGGTAGAGTGTTCGCTCATTGCGAAAGGCAAGACGCCTCTGTAATCTGCATGGCGCGCAAAACGTGGGCGGCGGAACCTGCATTTTTTCATAAAATCTCAAATCCTCCCCGCCGATAGTAAATTGCTTATGACCGTTAGCGCATGCTTTTTCTTCTCTATTCATTTTGTGAAATTTATTTGTAAATGGCGGAGGCTGTCTTCCACGCTTGCGCCGATGCGCATTTCGTCTGATTCTGCCCGGAATCCGCCGATAACGTTTTTATCAATGCCAAAACTAATGCGAAGGGGCCTCCCCTTTCCTTCTTTTTTAATAAGACGCCCAATCTCCACTTTCATACCACTATCTAAAGGATAGGCGCTCTTTACATTCACGCCCAAGGCTCCTTCTTTTTTGTTGGAAAGAGCGTCAAACTCCTCTAAAATCTTGGGAAGCCACGACACGACCCAATGCTTTTGTAAAATTGAAAGAAGGGCTTCGGGATTTTTTGTTTCGTATAAAAAGTGGGCGTAGTCAGAAGGAGAGTATTTCATGAAAATGTTGAATTATGAATCTTGAATTTTGAATCAAGAATGAATACGTTAATTTGAAAACGCGTTTAAGAATTCCGTCATTTAAAATTGATTCAAAATTTGAAATTCAACATTAAAAATTCTCATCTTATTTCTTTCAGCGCTCTCTCTATAAACTCCCGGTCTTTTCGTTCGTCCATTTTCTCCCGCAATACCTTCTCTGTTGCCATCATAACCATGGAAGCAAGTTCTCCCCGCGCCTCCATAAGGGCTTTTTCTTTTTCATTTCCTATTTCCTGTTTAGCCAAAGCGACAATTTCTGTGGCGCGCTTTTCCGCCTTTTTCACATATTCTTCATATTCTTTTACCCCTTTTATACGCGCTTCGCCCAAGAGCGCCTCTGCCTCCTTTTGAGCTTTTAGCCGTAACTCTTGGCGTAACATCCGCAGTTTTTCACGTTCTTCTTCCGCCTTTTTTGCTTCGTCCAATCCCTTCTCAATTGTTTTCTGGCGATTATGGAGCGCCTTTTTTAGAGGTTCAAACGCAAACCGCTTTAAAACGTAAAGAAGAATTAAAAAATTGACTACCTGTGCCAAGAGGAGCCGCCAATCAATACCGAGTTGACTGATGAGTTCGGACATACTATCGTTTTATGCGCTTACGCTATCGGGCCTAAACGAACTTTACAATCAGCGCCACCACGAGCACGTAAATTGCCACTGCTTCGGCAAAGGCAATCGCCAGAATCATGGACGCTTGTATCCGGGATGCCGCTTCAGGATTCCTCCCGATTGCTTCCATCGCCTTCCCGCCAATACGCCCGATAGCTAATGCCGGGCCGAGTACGCCTATGCCTATAGCAGCCGCTGATGCAATAAGTTTAATTGCTTCTACATCCATAAATGTTAGGAATTAGGAATTAGCTTATAGCTTATAAAACGTATAACCTAAAAGCTATAAGCTAATGCCTAAAAGCTAATGATGTTTTGCTACGGCAATTTCCAAAAACACAAGCGTTAGTGTAGCAAAAATTAACGCCTGAATCAAGCCGACAAAGAGTTCAAGTCCCAAGAAGGGAATGGGTGCCACAAAGGGAAGGAGAATGCCTACAATAATTAAAAGCACCTCTCCGGCAAAAATATTCCCGAATAAGCGAAAAGAAAATGAGAGTATCTTTGCAAATTCGCTCACAAACTCCAGTATGCCGACAAAGAAATCAATCGGCCCCTTAAAGGAAAAAAACTTTGATATATGCGCTCCAATGCCAAGACTTTTCATGCCGTATGCATGCGTTGCAACAACAGAAATGAACGCAAGGGCTAAGGTCATGTTCAAATCAGAGTTTGCGGAGCGTGCGTAAGGTATAAAAGTTTCTTCTCCCTCGTGCACTTCATAAAATCCGATACTGCCCAGTCCCGGTAAAATCCCGAGCCAGTTAGAGGTAAGGATGAATATGAAAAAGGTAAAAACGAGAGGAAAAAAACGCGCGGAGTGCTCGCGATTTCCCGTAACCAAATCCATGAAGGAAAGTACGCCTTCGTAAAGGGCTTCCAGCAGATTCTGCAATCCCGAAGGAACGGTCTTCATCACCCTCGTCCCCAATAAAAAAAGCCCTATGATAACGCCCATAGCTATCCAGGACATCAAAAGCGTATTTGTCACGGGCATTCCTAAAATTTCACCGATCTTTTCTGCTTTAAGCGCTATCTCCATGGTTAATACTCTTGCAACTTTTTTAGCTTATCAGACTTTCTTATTTTCTGCAATGCCTTTGCCTCAATCTGACGAATTCGTTCTCGCGTGACTCCAAACTCTTTCCCCACCTCTTCTAATGTGTGAGGTTCATTTCCGGCAAGTCCAAAACGCAGTTCCAATATTTTTCGCTCACGCGGCTTTAATTCCTCTAAAACCTCTTTTACGTGCGAGCGCAAAAGCGTATATGCGGTATCTCTG
>CAYTEF010000017.1:0-9040 GCA_964436845.1 uncultured Candidatus Saccharibacteria bacterium | reverse complement strand
TGTCAGGAAGGGGCGTTTTTTCATCCTCCAAAAATTGCTCAAGCGTACTCTCCCCCTCCTCCTCCCCTACCGGTGTTTCTAGAGAAACCGTTTTTCGGGAAATTTTTACGATTTCATATGCCTTTTTTGGACTGATGCCCATTTCCGCGGCAATTTCATCCACTAAAGGCTCTCTGCCTAAGATCTGGGCCAATTTCTTTTTTGCCTGCATAAATTTGGTGATGGTCTCCACCATGTGCACCGGAATACGAATGGTGCGGGACTGATCAGCGATGGCGCGCGTAATGGCCTGGCGAATCCACCAGGTCGCATAGGTGGAAAATTTATACCCCTTAGTAGGATCAAACTTTTCTGCCGCGCGAAAAAGGCCAATGTTTCCCTCCTGAATAAGATCAAGGAGTGTTAAATGAGGCGTGCGGTAGGCGTACTTTTTTGCAATACTAATAACCAAGCGGAGATTGGCACTTATCAGTTTCTGTTTGGAATCATCATCTCCCTTCGCGATTCTCTCTGCTAAGTCAACTTCTTCGGACTTTGTCAGAAGCGGAACCCGCGCAATTTCACGCAAATACATTTGCACCGAATCAAGCGGGAGCCCGACTAAATCAACCTTCTTTACCGAGGTTCCTTTTTCTTTTTCCTCCCGGTCAATGACCGGAATTTCAGATGTTTGTAAGCGCTTATAGATCGTTTCCAACAATTCAAGCTTGTCCTCAATAATGGGAAAATGTTCCAAAATATCGGCATAGGCAATAGATCCATGCGCTTTTCCTTTCTGAATAAGAAGTTGAATTTTTTTCTCTACTTCGTTTGCCACGTTTGTTTATTAGTTCTTAACCCCGCGTATAATTTGTTCCTTTTTGTTTATGAGCGCTAAGTGATTAACTATTCGCGCTAATTCCCTTTTCGCTATGCTTTCCGTGGGCCAGAATACCTCTGCCTTTAATAAAAGCTCCTCTCGGGAGAGAGGCAAATCATCTAAAGCTAAAGATATAGGGAGGCCAGAAAATACTTCATCCCTTAGATGAGGATAGAAAAGAAAAAGAGCCGCAAGATTTTCCCTATCATGGCTCATGCGATCTCGCTTAAGACTTTTCCTTTCATCTTCTTTATTATACATTTTTGAAAATCCTCTGTCAATTGTTTCAAATTTTTGAAAATCATCTCGCATGTCCTCTTCCCTTATATGTAATCGATTCGCCATGATTCCAAGCCAGTGACCCCGTTCAATGCTATTGGGCATGGCACAAAGGAAATGAAAAAGTTCACTGCTAAAGGCCTTCTTACCATTTAAGCTTGTAAAATCGTAGGTCTCTTTCCCCTTTTCCCATAGAAATTCCATCAGGTGCTTTTTTTGTTCATATATTCTTGTCCATGCTTCTTTTCCTTTTTTTGAAACAATATCAGCAGGATCTTTCCCCTCTTTTATTACAAGTGCCGAAACGTCAAAATTTCCTCTAAGAGCCATTGCAAATGCTCTCTTTGATGCATCTATACCTGCAAGGTCGCTGTCAAAGCAAAAAACAAGATTTTTTGTATAACGACGCATAAGGGAAAGGTGCTTTTCCGTTAACGCTGTTCCCGAGCTTGCAACTACCTGTTCAATGCCTGCCTGGGAGGAAAAAATCACATCAAGATTGCCTTCAACTAAAAGGATCTCATTATGTGCTTTAATGGCACGCTTTGCCTGATATATACCATAAAGCTCGGAAGACTTATCATAGACTAAGGTTTGCGGGGTATTAACGTATTTTGCCTCTTTGACATCTTCTATGAGCGTTCGTCCGGTGAATCCCACGATGTGTCCAATGGGGTTTTGGATAGGAAACATGAGTCGGGCGCGAAACCGGTCATAGACCCGGCCTTGATCGTTTTGTATAGCTAATCCCGCCGCAATTATATCGTCTCTCCGGAATCCTTTTTCTTCAATAAAGGTAAGGAGTGAACGCCAGCTGGAAGGAGCATATCCTAACTTAAAACGATCAATGTTTTCCTCATCTACCCTGCGCTTACGAAGGTACGCTTGTGCTTTTTCCCCTCCTTTCGCTTTTTCAAGGGCCTTTTGGAAGAATAAGGAAGCAAGCTCATTGATGCGTAAGATGAGGGATTTCTGGCTTGTCTCCTCTTTATTAAATCTTCTCAGCTCAACGCCTGCTCGCTTTGCGAGAATGCGCAATGCATCTGGAAATTCAATATTCTCTATTTCCATCAAAAAACGAAAAATGTCGCCTCCCTTTTGACACCCCCCAAAACAATGCCATATTTCTTTTTCCGGCGAGACAAAAAACGAAGGGGTTTTTTCCACATGAAAAGGACAGCGCGCGCGAAAATTCGCTCCTGACTTCTGAAGTTTCACATATTCGCCAATAACGTCGGCAATATGCAAACGTCGCTTTATTTCTTCTACATCTGACATAAGAAGCTATAAAAGAAGGAGAATCAAGGTTCTCAATCAATTCTTAACGAATAAAGGTGAGTTTAGAATTGATTAGAGGTTCTTATTTCTTCTACATCTGACATACTATAAACTCCCTTCTACTATACCAAAATTACCTCCTCTGGTAAATGGGTTAAGGTTGCAAAAATGGGCAAAATACCATACAATGGGCTTTATGGAGCGTTTTCGCGAAGCATTAGAAAAAGAGTATTCAGGAGAGGTAATGTTTGATTCAGAAACGCTGGAAAGCGTATCAAAAGATGCGAGTATTTTCACTATCACCCCCAAAGCCCTTACTCACCCTAAGAATGCAAAGGAATTGGGAAATTTGGTAAACTTTGCTCAAAAACACTATAAAGAAGGGGTTTCTCTCACCGCCCGTTCGGCAGGGACTGATATGAGCGGAGGGCCCCTTAATGACTCTGTTATTGCTGACTTTACCAAGTATTTTACCGCCATTGGGCCCGTTGAAGGAGAGACTATCACCGTTGAACCGGGGGTATATTATAGAGAATTTGAGAAGGCAACTCTTGCTCACCATCTCCTGCTCCCCTCCTATCCCGCTTCCCGGGAGCTTTGCACGGTTGGCGGTATGGTTGCCAATAATTCCGGTGGAGAAAAAAGTCTTTCTTACGGAAAAACAGAGGATTATGTTGAAGCGCTAAAGGTGGTCTTACACGATGGCAAAGAGTACGAATTTCATCCCCTTTCCAAGAAGGAACTTCAAAAAAAACTCCAGAAATCAGATCTTGAGGGGAAGCTCTACACAAAGGTCTATGAACTTTTAATAAAACATTCCACGCTCATCAAAAAAACGAAACCGCAGGTCTCCAAAAATTCAGCAGGTTATAACCTCTGGCGTATATGGGACGGGGAAGTCTTTGACATGACAAAACTCTTTACAGGATCGCAGGGCACGCTTGGACTCATCACGCAAATCACGTTTCGCCTCGTCCGCCCCAAGCAATACTCGCGCCTTCTTGTTATATTCCTCAACGATTTTGCCCAAATCGCCTCTATTGTCCGCACCGTCCTTGATTTAAAACCCGAAAGTTTTGAATCATATGATGATAATACCCTTCGCTTGGCCCTGCGCTTCTTCCCTGATATTATAAAGCGGATGAAAAAAACAAATCTCTTATCTCTTGCATGGAACTTCCTGCCCGAATTTTGGATGATTTTATCGGGGGGTATGCCAAAGCTTATCTTAATAGCAGAATTTACCGGTGATTCCTTAGAAGAAGCAAGAAAGAAAGCCCAGCGAGCCAAGCATGCATTAACCCCTTTTAATCTTAATAGTCATATCAGCAAAACTGATGGAGAAACACAAAAATATTGGGTTATCCGCCGCGAGAGCTTTAGTCTCTTACGCCAGCACGTAAAAGACAAACAAACCGCGCCCTTCATTGATGATTTTATAGTGTCCCCCGCTTCCCTCCCTGAATTTCTTCCAAAATTAGAAAAGCTCATGGGTGAGTATCCTTTAACATATACCGTGGCAGGACATGTAGGAAACGGCAATTTTCACATCATTCCCTTAATGAACCTTGGCGATCCCGCAACTCCTGTCATTATTAAAGAACTAAGTCAAAAAGTATATCACCTTGTGGCGCAATTTCACGGATCTATTACCGCAGAACATAACGACGGCCTTATCCGTACCCCTTTTCTTGAGACAATGTACGGAAAAGAGGTAGTAGCTCTTTTTGAAGAGGTTAAACATATCTTTGATCCAAAAGGCATCTTCAACCCCGGAAAAAAAGTAGGCATGAGCTTTACCAAGGCAATGCGCTATATCAAAAGGAAAACCTAAAAGCGATCCATTATTTACCTGATGGCTCAAGGTTCATAGATGCGGGGGCGGTATTGCTATACCTCTCCGACACCCTTGGCACGAAGAAAGCGGCGGAAAGAGTTCCTCCCACAAAAAATGCGAGCACAATCGCAGAAAGAAATGATGATACTCGTGTTTGCCCCCAGGCGAATGGTTCCTCGCTTAAAACTGCAATAAATATGCTCTTATGAAAGTTAAGCTCATCGTTCATATTACTTTAAAGATAACGCCCTATATCTTTTTAAGGCGAGAAAGAATAATCTTATTGTTTTTTGAAGAAAGATTCTTCGGAGGATTGTGAAAAGAAAACCACTTTGCTTCAGAAATATCGTCTCCCGGTGTTAATTTCTTATTCTTCAATGTTGCAAGGTAGTAGAGATTGAGGGTGGAAAACCTTATTTCTTGAAACACATACCAATCCATTACAATATCAAAGAGCTTACCAATAGTAATTTCAACGCCTAATTCTTCTTTCATCTCTCTTCGCAAGGCTTTTTTGGGATTCTCCCCTTCCTCAATAAATCCTCCAGGCAGATCCCAGAAGCCTTTTTGAGGGTCAATCGCACGTTTCGTCAAAAGGATTCTATCACCTTCAATAAAAAGAGCCGACGACGTAGGCACAGGATTTTGATACATCACATAGGCACAATTACCGCATACGGGCAACTTCCCATGCTCAAGTTTCTTTAGGCTAAGCTTTCCCCCGCAGCGCGGGCAAAAGGAAAAGTGCATAGTCATTTTCAAGTATAACCGCCTTCTATGCCTTGTCAACACCTGCTTCTGATAAAAGCAACACCCGTCGCATAGATACTATACGACGGGCTAATTTCATGGGGAGACATCAAAAACCTCCCAATAGAACGTTGAGCGGGGGTAGTGAACGCGGCGCACTTCGCCGCACGTTACCCTGCGTTCCGGCTCAAGGCGTTTGAACTGGTCGGTGGATTTGATATGACTCCACCTGACCCGAGCCTCAACCATGTTTCCACTCCTCGGTTCATGCACTTTAATGCACCCCATACCTTGAGCATAGTTATACCACTTCACCTTCCCTTCGCCAGGAGCTAAGCTCTTATAGCCCGACACTTTGACTGGCTCATATTGAGCGACATATTCGCTGAAAGGTTTCAAAAAATGGGTTTCATTTTGTAATAACCCTTGCAGGAATGACATCATTGCGGGCCATCCTTCAAAGAATGGGCAAAAAACATCACCGGCAATAATGCCCTCATAACAGGAAGCTTCATAGTTTTTTTGGGCAGTGAAAAAATATGACTCCCCCTGCTTAACTAAGGCCAATTCCCATACTGTGATATCCCCTCCGTAAAGAATTTCCAGGACTCGTAAAGTGTTTGAGGGGAAGGAAAACGGCCCTTTTCTGGGAATAACCACGTCATGCTCATAAATGCTTGCGGAAAGGCCCCCGCTGCTATTTGGCAAGGGCGTGAGTTTCCCAAAGATTGGGACCACAAACGGATGAATCCTTGCTTGACCGGGCACTGGACGAATAAAGACCTTATACCTGCCCGATAAATTTTTTCCTAAAAAACTGCACTCTCCAATGAGGGGAACTCGCCTACCATTCTTAGACAAACCTACCTCAAAATGGGAAAATCTTGCCATTATATCTTCCTCCTTCTCAAAGAATCCCGGTGAATTTAGGTCACCGGATGTATGTCTTTTATACTACACCTCCCCTCGCGATTCAAGCCCATAAAAAAACTCCACGTACTCGCGGAGCTTTCTATCCCAAGTTAAGGCTCGGTAGCAAAATCATAACTAAATTTACTCTTCGGCGGCAAATTCTTTTTAACAAAATTGGACTAAAATTTTAGGAAATAGGAGGTGTCCCTGATTTGTTCTGAACCCAAACTACGATAGTAGATATCACGAACCAATAAATGAAATCAACCAACAAAAATTGCCATAGAAAAAATGAGCCCAGATTGATGCCAGGACCCGTATAAGGGTCGTGCGCGTAGAACACAAGAGGCAAACCAATTCCAACCATTGCTTTGATGAATGGATAACCAATAGAAAAAATATAACTTAGTAATGTAAATAGAGAAAATAAAATCAATGTCAGTAGTGTTATTTCTGTGAATTTATTTTTAGTTACCTTCTTAAGTTTTTCCAATATAAAAATAATCAATAGAGATATTAAAAACAGAATTAAGATATCAGCAATTAAAGGTAGTGCATTAAATGTGTTGTATGGTTCTGGACAAGGCCCGCCAACTGCACATTGGAACGTGACTTTTTGAACAACCGGAAATGGAAAGCCATAAGCCGCACTATCACGCCCACCCAGAATAAAATATTGAAGGATAAAAGGCGTGAAGAATAAAATAGCTGTTAGAATGATTGTTAATTTATTTGGCTTACTCATTTGCTTTTATTTATAATAATGAAAAAATTTCTTTTGCCCTTCACTCTCAAATCCTTTTCTTTTTCGCCAAAAAAGCCCTTTCAAATCGCGAAGTTTCTATTGGCGGAGAGGGAGGGATTCGAACCCTCGGTACCCTTTCGAGCACACATCCTCTCCAGGGATGCCCATTCGACCGCTCTGGCACCTCTCCGTACTACCCCCTATAATAACCAAAACGCACGGCATTTGCAATCCCATCAATATTGCTCCATCTCTCTTTTGAAAATCATTCATCTATGGTATGATTGCCCCATGGAAAAAGGAGTGTACTGTGAAGATTGTGGGCCGGATGGGGTATCTCACGCCAACGAATGGGCCTCCGCGGTGGCAAGTTTCTTTTTTTGGCCTTTATTTAGCTTCGGTGCTTCCCTTGCTGCTGCTTTTTCCCCTTTATTTTCTTTCCCTGGAAGCGACCGGTTCCTGCCCGAAGTTCTTACCGCCCTGACAAAGCTTACCGACGGAAGAATCCTCCATGAACCGGATGAAAAAAACTCATGGCGGGCAAAGACGCTATGGGAAGAAGCAAGCAAACGTGGAATTCGGATGCGGGAGTTCCGACCTTTGGCCCTCCCCCGTGACTTGTTCACTGCAGAATTTCAGGGCCAACTGAACTTCTTTCAGGACATGCCCCGCCCCAAAGGATTTTATTCCCGATCCATGTGCTGGATGGATGATAAACGAATGATGCGCAAAGTATTTGAGGATCATGGAATTCCTGTGGCCAACGGGAAGGTGTGTATGACCAAACACAGCGCGCGGGCTGCTTGCAAAAACCTTGAAAAACCTCTTATTGTAAAACCCTCCTTGGGCTCCCGTAGCCGTCATACCACCATTCATATCACCACCGAAGAAGGACTTTTAGAGGCATTTGTCAAAGCCAAACAGATCTCTCCGTGGGTAATAATAGAGGAAGAATTGACAGGAAGCGTCTTTAGGGTAAGCGTCATAGGAGGCAAGGTAGTTGCAGTCATGGAACGAAAAGCTCCTCTTATAACAGGAGACGGAATTCATTCGATCAAGCGGCTGGTCCATGAGGAAAATAAAAACCCTCTGCGCAAAGGCCCTATTTTCCATACCATTCCGACAGATAAAGAGGCCCGGGATGAGCTTTCCCGCCAAGGTTTTACCTGGAATGATATTCCTCCTAAAGGTACTATAGTAACATTGAATCAAAAAATCAGTCGCGCATTTGGCGCGACCACAAAAGACGTCACCGATGATATGCACGAAGACAATAAAATGCTATGCCAGGAGGCTGCTAGAGTCCTTAACGACCCCCTTATCGGCATTGATATGATTATTCCTGATATTAGTAAGTCCTGGAAAACACAGAATAAATGCGGCATCATTGAATGCAATAGTGTCCCCTTTTTAGATCTGCATTATTTCCCTTATGAAGGGAGGGTGGTCCCTGCTGCCAAAGCCTTATGGGACATTATTTTCCCCGTTTCTTCAAAGCACGCGGGATAATCCAGTCACCGAGGAACGACAAAAAGATCTCATGCCGTTCCTCCATACTCCATTCCATAAAGTGGTCAATAATATTGCTTTCCGGGGTTCTTTCATAATGACCGCGCACTTCACCGTCTTTAAAAATTCTCAAATGGTATTGATATTCTCTGTCGTCGCAGCGCCGAAGCGAAAAGGCTTCATCATCGTCTACCCATGCCAAAAAATGATTATGAAAGCCCTGCTGGAGCAAATACGCTTGCAGGCCCTTTATCGTACGGCCGGGTGCAAGATTTCCTAAGACATACCGCTGCCTTCCTCCATGTTCAATGATACGCAAGAATAGCATCGTATCGCGGATATACGGAAATATGAAGGTGATTATTCTCCAGAAAAAAGACTTTATACGGCTGCGATTGGCAAGAGAATCTCTTTGCTGTAAATGCTCATGTACCATAGAAAATAGTATAAGAAAAGCTTCTATAGCCCGCAAGGCATGCGAGCAAAGAGGCTGTCAGAAAATATCCGAAAGCCTAATAATGACCATTTGCCTCTTTGGAGCGACCGGAGAAAGGTATAGAAACGAGGACTTATCCGTTTAAACTATTCTTTTTCACATAAGACAGTATAGGCATAGGTTTTAAGAAGAGTGATGTCTTCCTTTTTTCGCTTCACCATGAGTAGGCTCCCCATGACTGTCATCCACAGTCCCAAAAAACAGTAAAACGCTTGCGATAAGTCAAGTTTATTGCGGTATTTTTTGATATTTTCACCTATTGTTGCCATAGTTTCAAAACCTTGATCATCAAACCGTCAGATGCTTTCAACATTATGATAGGCTTTGTTGAATAATTCCTGTATGCAAGCAGACTTCTCCCTTGCACGCAGGATT
>CAYTEF010000016.1:0-14251 GCA_964436845.1 uncultured Candidatus Saccharibacteria bacterium | reverse complement strand
CCTTTGAGTCCACTGGTCAAACCAGTGGTTTACCTTAAAGCTAACTAATTATAATACGTTAATCGACCTTTAGAATATTATTTTCGCTTTATTGCCCGTTTTACCGCGTCCTTAATATGAGAAACTCCCATGCCGTAGTGCTCAATCAATTCCTCGGGTTTCCCCGACTGGCCAAACTGATTCTGAACCCCAATAAACTCCATGGGGAGGGGATGATGTCTGGCAAGCAGCTCCGCAAGGGCAGAGCCCATTCCCCCGGCCACCTGATGCTCTTCCACGCTTACCAGGGCACCCGTTCGTTTTGCCGTTTCAAGAATCAAGGACTCATCCAGTGGCTTTACCGTATGATTATTTACGACAAGAGTCTGAATTCCTTCAGTCTCTAAATCCTTAGCGGCGAGAAGGGCATTATAAAGAAGCGAACCGCAAGCAATAATTGCGGCTTGGGGATTTTCACCTTCCCAGAGTAATTGCGCTTTTCCTATTTCAAAGGGGCTCTCTTCCGCCGTAAATACGGGTGTTTTTTCCCGGCCAAGGCGTACATACACCGGCCCTTTAATCCTTGCCGCGGCAACAGTTGCCTTTCTTGCCTCAATGGCGTCGCAAGGCACAATAACCGTCATATTCGCGATGGGACGGGTAATCGCAATATCTTCAATTGCCTGATGGGTTGCGCCATCAGGCCCTACCGATACCCCGGCGTGTGCCCCTGCAATTTTCACGTTCGCCTCATTATAACAAATGGTGGTGCGAATCTGCTCCCAATTTCTCCCCGGGCTAAACATGGCGTACGAAGATATAAAAGGAATTTTGCCCGCAAGAGACATGCCTGCCGCCAGGGAAGCCATATTCTGCTCGGCAACGCCTACTTCGCAAAACCGCTCGGGAAATTTTTCCTTAAACCAGTGCGACTTGGTGGATTCCGTCAAATCCGCGCACAAAACCACCACGTTGGGATTTTGCTCCCCTGCTTCAACTAAACCTTTGCCATAGCCATCACGCGTCGGAGCTTGCTCAATTTCAGGAGTAAAAATTTTTTCGGAGAATTTGATCTGGGAATTAAGCATATTCTCTTTAATTCAAATACGATTATTATTAAACTCGCATCGCGCAACACAAACTTGAATACAATTAATGTCTGAGTTGGACAAAGGCGGGTCAGGGCACGCACTGCCGCAGGGGTTAAACGTGCCTGCTAAATTTGCACAATGGGCTTTCATTTTTTCCTCGCTCCATCCTTCAAAAAGAAGATTGCCAAAATAGATAATATCCTCCTTTGTTTGGGGCTTATTATCCTTTTGCATTCTCTGCTGCTCTTCTAAGAAATTAGTCAACTGCTGCTGGAGCTTTTGCACTTGGGCGTTCCTCACATCAAGGTCGCGTTTTACCTGATACCAAAGCATACCAAACACAATAAGCGCGAAAATGAGAATCGCGTCCGTAACGGCTAAGGTAAATTTCAATTTTACCTTATCATTGCCATTTGTATTGGCTTCGTCGCTCATGCGCTAAATTTATTTTTGAAATATACGACAATTATTTTTACAATCCATATAAGAATGCCTAGGAGCATTGCGCCTATCAAGACAAGTGGAATCCACACAATGACAAACTGAACAAGAAGATTAAAGAGTACAATGAGCCCCTGAACTAACACGCTAACTGACGCCTTAAGTATCGTAACGGGGCGAAAATCACGCAGTGAAAGAGTTACCGTGGGCTCTTCAGAGAGTGTGACGTTGATAGTTGCAAGATCCGTTTGATTTGCCAGATATTTCAACTGGCCCTCAAGTGATTCAATTTGGCTTCGCACTTGAGAAAGCCGATCTTGGACTTTCAAAATATCTTCAATAGTGAACGCCCGCCTTAAGGTTTCTAAAAACTGCTGTTCGGTTGCTTTAAGGTTTCGCAGTCTCGCCTCAAGGTCAATGAACTGCTCGGTCACATCCTGCCCACTTACCCGCTCGTCTTCTACAAGGGTAGCAAGCGCTTTGAGCGCTTCCATTGTTTCAGAAAAGCTCGCGACCGGAAGGCGCAGGGTTAAAGAAGCCTGCTTTCCCGCGTCTCCGCGATCGGTAACGTGCGAACTCTCAACAAATCCCTCTTTTCCCTCTATAAGCTTGGCAATAGTTGAAACGTTTCCTTCCGTACTATCTACCACCAACGTTAATGATCCATTCTTAATGATCTTTTTTGGGGTAACGCTTGGACTTGGAGCCTCTGCGGCATCTGGGGCATCTGGGGCCATTGAAAGTGCTCCTTCACCACCTCGGAAGGATTCCTTTAATTCAAAGGCCGCGGGCAGTGAAGAGGGCGCTCCCCTCCCCACTCGCTCTGAAGAAAAAGTGAGCGCAAAAACAAATCCAATAAGGATAAGCACAAGCACCGCTATGCCAACGCCTATAAAAAATTTTTTGTAGTTCATAGTAATTGTTAAATGTTAAAAGTTAAGTATTTATTTCTATCATCGATGTTCGCTTTGAACTTTTCCTCCTAAGGTACGAAGTTCCTCCAGCGCTTTCTTCGCCTCGTCCGGTTTTGGGGCTTTCCCATGCCACTCAAAATCGCGCTCCATAAAGCTCACTCCCCTGCCCGGAATGGTATGTGCAATAATTACGCTAGGCTTCTCATAAATTGCCTTTGCCTCGTCAACCGCATCAACAAACTCTTCAATGTTATGCCCGTCAATCTCAATGACGTGCCAATTAAATGCTTCGTACTTGGCCCGCAAGGGTTCTAGGGGCATAATATCCTCGGTAAAACCGTCTATTTGAATGTTATTGCGATCCACCACTGCCGTTAAGTTACGAAGCTTATTCTTCCCCGCAAACATCGCTGCCTCCCACGTCTGCCCTTCTTCATGCTCTCCGTCAGATAAGAGGCAGTACACTCTCCACGCTTTATTATCTAAAAGACCCGCCCACGCCATGCCTGCCGCTTGTGAAAGGCCTGATCCTAAGGGGCCCGACGTTGTTTCTACCCCCGGCAGGGAAGTCCGATGGGGATGACCTTGAAGGCGCGTGCCAAATTTGCGAAGGGTCTTTAACTCTTCTATGGGGAAATATCCTGCATGCGCCATTGCCACATAGCGTACCGGGCAAATATGGCCGTTTGAAAGAATGAGCCGGTCCCGTTCGTCCCAATCAGGGTTTTTAGGGTCATGGGTCAAAATATGAAAGTAAAAGGCGGCAAATATATCAGCCATGCCCAAGGGTCCTGCCGAATGGCCCGACCCTGCTTCTGCAAGCATGGGAATGATGTCTTGGCGAATCAAATTCGCCTTTTCCTCCAATTCTTTAACTTTTTCTTCGTGAATTGGCACTGTTCCAATTTAGAATTTACAACTCTCAACTTTCAATCTTCCTTTTTAAATTATACAGGGCTTCTCTTGGATCATCCCGTTCAAATATCGCGCTTGCAACTGCCGCGGCGCTTGCGCCCGCTTCTTTGACAAAGGGAATCGTTTTCTCATTCATTCCCCCGTCAACTTCAATAATACCAACAAATCCTTTCTCCCTCAATGCCTTAATTTTGGGGATAACTTCGGGCATGAATATTTGCCCGGAAAATCCGGGCTCTACGCTCATAATAAGCACTAAATCAAGTTCTCCCAAGAAGGCATAAATTTTCTCCTGCGACGTCTTTGGGTTAAGCCCAATGCCGGCTTCCTTTCCCGCCTGCTTGATTTTTTTCAAAAGCCCATGCACCCATGTATGTGAACCCTCCTTTGCCTCCCAGTGGAAAATAATGCGCTTTGCAGGGGTTTTAAGCCAAGGCAAAATGCTTGTATCAGGATTGGTGAGCATAAAATGCAACTCAAACGAAACTTCCCAAGGGAATGATGTTACTTTTTCAATATCTTGAAAGCTTTTATGAGGAACGAATATGCCATCTCCTAAATCAATGTGTAATAATGACGGCGTTTTTCCCAAAAGCTGAATCCGTTTTTCAAATTCCTGATAATCGTCCACTAAAATAGAAGGATAAATTTCCATACTAATTCTCGCTTTCAATATTTTTAATCTTCTCAAGTCTCCTTACGTGCCTTTCTTCACCGCTAAAGGTCGTCTCCAAAAAACTCATGGTAATGTCTGTTATTTCCTTAAGAGATAGATGATCGGCCGCCATCGTTATCACATTGATATTATCATTGCTGCGCGCATGTAGGGCAGAATCCTTTGAGTATGCCACCGTTGCTCTTGCACCCTTCACTTTGTTTGCGGCCACGTCCATGCCCATCCCGGAACCGCACAGTAAAATTCCCTTATCTACTTCGGGATGTTCTGCTACTTTTTTTGCCACCGCAAAGGCGAAATCCGGATAATCATCATCGGGATTATACTCATGCGCGCCCAAATCTTCAAACGCGATAGAGCGTTTCTGAAGAAACGGCTTTAGTGCTTCTTTTGCCCTGTATCCGCGATGATCCGCGCCGAGATAAATCATAAAACGAATTACGAATCAAGAATTAAGAATAGACGGATTAGTGTTTGATTCTATGCTTCACACACATCTCCGATTCCGTTACGATTGCTATCTCGTTGATCCGCGTTAGAGAAGGGAGGGCAATTATCACACATGTCGCCAACACCGTCAGCATCAACATCTTCTTGTTCTTTATTGGGAACGTAAGGACAATTATCAATGGTATTGAGATAACCATCCTCATCCATATCGGCAGGAAGATTTTCACATGCATCCCCTCTACCGTTACCAGGTCCCTCTGGACCATCAATTGGAAAATTATCTATCTGGGTAGGGTTAGGTACGTTAACACAATTATCACACACATCACCCACTCCGTCCTTGTCAATATCTTCCTGATTCGGATTATACTCAACCGGACAATTGTCATTTGTTCTCATTATTCCGTCACGATCATCGTCTTCTGGATCATAGACGAAAACGCTTAAAGTCGCTTTCTCCCCATCAGTAATATTTTCAGCCTCCACTTCAATAGTCCAAACGCCCGCTCGCGCACCTTTTATCTCAATCCTCATCTCCCCCCGTCCTAGGTCTTTCCCATGAATTACTTCGCCCTCTGGACCAAGAACCCTGAAGTTAAAATCGCCATTTGTCCAACTTAATACAAAGAGGAGTTCACGTAATTTTTCATTTTGGTAAATAAAATCCTTTTTCCCACCATTTTTGAATATGCCAAGATCATTAAACTCATCCTGCACCATTTTACCCGGATACCTTACCTCAATATCATTGCGATAGGTTTTCCAAGTTGAGGTGTCGATTCCATTTGTCATCACACATCCCTTCTCATTGCTCCAAAATTTTCCCGCCGGACAGTTGCAGGGAGGAGGACATGGAGCACAAAATCCCTCCTTCGGACAAGGCGGGCACTGTTCATAAATACCTCCGCTTGTTTTACATAAAGCTTCGACGCCACTGGGAGGAGTTTCTTGGTAGCGCATAGAGAGCCAGTAAATAGCGCCAATGAATAAAACCGCCGCAAGAAGTGATGCCGGAATAGCAATAAGGTGGAGAAAATGTTGCTCGGGATGTTCAGAGCTGTTTGATTGAGGATCCATGTTCTGTTCTCTCTTTAGTTATCCCTCTATAGAGAAGCATCTTGAGGTATGTTTGATAGGGTATATCTTTCTGGTTCGCGGAAATCTTGATTCGCTCTAATAATGAAACAGGGAGTCGTATAGAAATGCTTCTCGTGCTCGGTTTTAGGTGGGAAAACCGTACTCTCTCTGCTTTATTCCAATCGATATAGGCAGTAGAATCTTCACGGGCCCAAAACTCCCTTTCTTCCTCTTCGCTATGAAACTTTGGAATCTTTTTTAATTGCTTTTGCATACTGTTTTTGTTCTTTTTTGCTCATATCTCGCCCAGATATGACTCTTATTTTATTATTTCTTATCGTAAGAGCGAGAAAAAGTTTCCGCGACTGACTCGTTTGCCCTAAACAGTAGTATCGTTTTTCTTGTTGGGAGTGTTTTATATCTTCAAAAATCAATAATGGCTCGTGCAAAAATACTTCTTCTGCTTCTCCATCGCTCACGCGATGGGTTACCCAGTTTTTATCTATGTTCCCGCTATCCCAATCAAATCCTTCTAAGCCTCCCAAAAAATCCTCGTTCGCCATCATTGTATATGATGATAATATACGTATTTCTCGTTGTCAATCCACGTCTACCCACAATCTCTACTGTACCAAAAATTTATGCAGCCTGAGGGTGGAGGAGGTGGCGCTTTGGGTATTCAGGAGGACTTGGCTTTTGATGATTTTGTTCTTCCATACATTAACGCATCTGCTTTAAAACTTTTTTTACTTCCAAAAAACTATATGTAAACAGAGCAAAGAATGTACCAACATATATCAATCCTCCATATTCTTCATAGCCTATTCTTTCTGGTAACCATGCAAAAAGTAAAAGCCAAACACTCAAAACTGTGTTCCCTATGAGTAACATAAAAGCTACTAACTGCAAAGTAAAATTAGTAAATGTAAGGAATAAAAAAGCGAAAATGAACAAAGACAAGGTAATTCCAATCAAGACAAGAAAAATATAATCAAAAATACCCACGATATCTGCATAATCAGGATTTAAAGGATCGGGATGCCAATATACTAATAGCCCAACGACAATAAACAAAAAAATTAACCCTAACGTTAAATATACCCACTGCAATATTTTAATGCTCGCTGGTTTTTGAAGTTGCCTCATGTTTCAAGTTTCATGCTTCATGCTTAGTAAACCACCACCGGCGTGCCTATGGCGATTTTTTGATAGAGATCCTGCTGCTGGTTTGTGGGAACGCGCACACATCCGCCCGAGTACTTTCCCGTATAAAGTTTTCCACCCGGATAGTAGGGAACACCGTGAATAAAGTAATTGCCATAAAAGTGAATGCTCCAAGGCATCCATACTTTGGCGATGGAGGAAAAGTGACTCTCTTTTTTATGCAATACTTTAAATTCTCCTTTGGGGGTGGGAGAATAGCGTGGATTGCCGGTTGCCGCAATGCGATACATTGCCTGAATCTCACCATTGTCAAAGAGGGTAATCACCTGCTTCTCTAAGCTCACATCAAGGTAAACGCGATCGTTATATTTAGGATCAGGCGCCTCAATAACAAGTTCTCCTTCCCGAAAAACCGACCTCGCTTTAGGAAAAGACGTAAACGCGGCAAGGCAACTAGCTGGCGCGAAAGAGGAGCTGGCGAGAAATAATGCCCTATCCTCACCTCCTGGACCAGTTATAGTTAACCCTATTCCCTGATCCCACGAAAAAAGTAAAAATAAAATACTCAAACAAAGGAAGCTCGTCAGCGCTCCCAAAAAAAATGCCCGCTTATTCATGAATAATGCTTTTTAAAGGAGATGGGAGAGTCCTTCAATATGTTTTATAAGCATTGCTCCATATCCCCACTCATTATCATACCACGAGCACACCTTTACCAAGTCTCCGTCCACTACGCGGGTTAAGGAAAGATCAACAATTGACCCATAGGGCTCTCCTAAGATGTCGCTTGAAACGAGAGGTTCTTCGGTTACCTTAAGAATACCTTGCCACTCTTTTGCTCCTGCGGCTTCTTTAAAAATAGTATTTACCTCTTCAATTGACGTTTTTCGCTTCGCAAGAAAGGTAAAGTCAATAATGGAACCAGCTACTACCGGCACACGCATGGCAATGCCATCAAACTTCCCCTTAAACGCGGGCAGGGCGCGCTCTACCGCGTCTGCGGCCCCCGTGGATGAGGGGACAATATTTACCGCCCCTGCCCTTCCCCTCCTAAAGTCCTTGGCATCGGGCCCGTCAACAATTACCTGGGTCGCCGTATAGCCGTGCACCGTGCTTAGCATCGCCTTTTGAATGCCCGGCTGTCCTGCCATAATGGCTACCACGGGTGTTGTCGCGTTTGTCGTACAGGAAGCATTTGAAGTTATTTGCCCTTCCTTTAAAAAATCAACACCGACATTAGGAGTGGAAGTGGGTGTCGTTTCATCTTTTGCCGGCGCGGAAATCACCACTCGCTTTGCGCCCGCCTCTAAATGCAGTTTTGCTTTTTCATACGACGTAAATACGCCCGTACTCTCCACCACGACATCAATCGCTAAGTCTTTCCAAGGAAGTTTTTGCGGCTCTTTCTCTTGAAAGAATGCTATTTCCTTTCCCTCAACTATGAGAGTCCTTTTTGCATCTTGCACCTTGTAACTTATAGACCTTGCATACCTCCCATAGACGGAATCATATTTCAAAAGGTATACTAAATTTTGGATATCGCCTAAGTCATTAACTGCGACAATCTTTAAAGAAGGTGAGCTAAATCCTTGGCGAAAAAATACCCGGCCGATACGGCCAAATCCGTTAATGGCAACGCGCATCATAAAACTTTATATTAAAGATTAGCATTATCGCTGGGCGGCGTGGTATATTGCCTTGTCCTTCGTATAAGATTAAATACCACCAGCCCCAATATCAAAACGACAAGCCCTAATGCCACGGAAAAGAGCCAGGGGAATCGCTCGGAGACGGGTACGGTAAATGCCTTATTTACCTCTTCAGGGCCAAGGGAAGCGACAAGCGGCGCTTGATCGCTAAAAAACTGGTAAATCCTTTCAAAATCATAGCGGGGACTTTTCGCAAGAAGAGATCCATAGTAAAGGGCATACGATTTGCCATTACTCGCAAGGAAAGAAACCGCGCGCACCAATCCTTCAAGGGATAAGCTTGTAATATTCAAGGGAGGGCTGTCGCCATTGCTAATCACAAAGCGTAAGTAGCGCGCGTCTGTTTCAGGATAGGAAATCGAAAATTTTGATCCATTGAATGAGGCTGTCGCATAATGGTATATGGTATCACTCCCAATGAAACGCCACTGCTGTTTAGTATCGCTCGCAAATATCTGAATGCCCCTCTCAAAATTTGTTGCATCGGTGGTAAAGAGAGCCCTGTTGGTAAAAATTCCCTTTTTCCCCAAGTCTGCAAGAACTTCCGTCGCTTTTTCAAGTTCCGATACCGCCCGTGAGGGTTCATAACTTACCACTCTTCCGCTTTTATAAATCGTACGCTCCCCCTTCACACCAATAATTCGCAAAGGAGTTTGCCCCGCATCGGTAATGGTTACGCGAAGGTAGCGAAAGGTGCTATCCGGATATGCAATCGTAGTATCCTGCACATGAAATTCCAAGCTGTAATCATAGATACTTTCACGATCTTTGAGTACCCTCCAGGCATTTTCATCATCTAACGTGTTTGCTCCTTCAACTTTCGCGTTTCGGCGAAAATTCTTTTCTAAGGGAGAGACGAGAATGGTAATGCTGTTGTGCGGCTCGCTTAAATTCCCAAAATCAGCGACAAATGACGTATTTTCTCCCGGAATAGAAGAGAGATTAAGCATGCTCAGCGAGAATGAGCGCACTTGAGACTGGAATGCCAAACTTCTCATTACAAAAGGCACTTCGCTTCCTGCCCCCTCAATTACCCGCAGATCTGCAAGATTATCGGCACTTTTTGTTAATACCTCTTCGTCAAGCTCCGCGCTTACAAGCGTATCTTGCAAAACGCCTGAGGGAAGCGAAATGGTTTTATAAAACCGCCACTGGGAAAGGGTAAAATCCGCATACACGGCAAATGCCGCAAAAAAAAGCAAAAACGAAATGCCGGCAATAATTGGTTTTTTATTCATGGTATTAAGACTGGGCTTTTAAAAATGATTTAATGCGATCGGAAAACCTATGATAAAAGTACCCTACAATAATTAAAATTACGCCTAATACCAAAAAGGAAATAATACGATATCCGGCTTCCAGATTTGAAATATCAAAGAGGAAAACTTTAAAAATCGTACCGGCAAAAATGATAATGGCAAGCGTGCGGGCTACCGCAAGTCTTGCAAAAAGCCCTATAAAAAAGAGGATAAAGGCGTATGCCCCGTAAAAGAGCGAGAGTGCTAAATTAAAACGCTGGTAGGCATAACGGTACGCATCCCCGTCAAACTGAACTTGCGATCCCACATAGGAGCGCCAAAGCTCAAGCGATCCAAGCCAGAGGGTTAACGCGTTTCCCCCTATGGCATAGATCGCTGGATAATATTCTTCTTCCTCTTCCTTTTCTTTCATGAACTTAGCCACGAGGGCGTTTGCATAACTTGCCAGAATTGCAAGAACAAAAATAGCCGTCCGTGCGTTAACGAATGTAAGCGCCTCCTGGCTTACGCTCGCATCAAAAGCCAAAAGCCGATAGTAGGCAATAATACTTACCCCAAAAGCCGCCGCGCGAAGAGTGCGTGAGCGCAACACGTATCCTAACCACGTGAGAATGACACCCTCTACCAGCCACGAAGCGCTAATCCATCTCCCCTCAAGCTGCAATGGGAAAACGAGCGTTAAAAAGAGCATGGCAAGCCCGCCGGGGTAATAGATGAGCCCTTGCTCCTCGGGACGCAGCTTAAATCCGATAAAGGCAAGGAGGGTATATACAAGGGCTAAAAGTGCGGGCACTAAACCCACTATCTCGTTCAAGGACTCGTTACTTCTAAAAAGATCATAGCTTATGCCAAAAAATATAAGTCCATTCGCGGTGAGAAACGCAAGATCAAAAAGATCAAGAGAACGTTTGTGCGTATAATAAAACGCAAATCCTGACGCTATAAATATAAGCCAGAAAATGGCACTGAAGCTTTGCGCAAAAAGAAGGTCCCGTGAAGTATATTCGGTCGCATACCAAAGAAAGAACCATCCCCACGTGGCAATAAAGCTGGCGATATTTAAAATGCGCCAGTTTCTTGCATAGCTCATCGCCAAAATCCCTCCATTTAAGAGCGCAAGATAGGTAAAAAGAATAACATAATTAGGCTCGGGAGTGGAGATGAGCGCGGGAGTCAAGAATCCGCCCGCAAGCGTTAATAGACCGATAAAAATGGCATCGTAGCGTATGGCAAGGAGAGAGGCAATAATCGTTACCACAATCATTGCCCCAAAGGCAACGGGCGCACCAATGAGCTCATAAAAATTAAACGCCGAATAAAAGGACAGATACAAAAGACCGATACCCCCGCCTGTAAGAAACTGACTGTACTTGGGATAGGTGCGGTAAAAGTATTCACCGAGTCCCAAAAATACAATCCCGCTTAAAATACCTAATATCACCCTTCCGGTTTCTCCAATCCAGTTATTTTCAAACGCGTACTGCAAGAAGAACCCGACTCCAAAGATAAAGGCAACCACACCGATAATCACAAGCCACTGCCCTCCAAGCTGAAATTCCCATTCCCGCTTTTTTGATTCCTCCTTTGGCGCCACATGGGCTTCGTTTCTTGCCCAAGAGGAAGGCATCCTTTCTTCCTCTTGGGGTATATACATGGGCTGCGCTTCCCCGAGCAATCGTTCCACTTGCCGTTTCAAGCGAGAAATTTGAACCAACGCGATGATTGAGAGGATAAGCGCTATAAAGCTCATAATATCTTGGTTAAAAAAATTATAAAGGAAAAACGCAATTAAGTCCAACATTGTTGTTAGTTTTGTAATTTGTTCAAATAATCCACAACGGCAAGTGCCGCGCACGTCCCCTGCCCCGCGGCAATGGCAATCTGTTTGTACGGTACATTGGTGACATCTCCGGCGGCAAAAATTCCCGGCGTGCTTGTTTTGCAAAGCATATCTACCTTTATCTCCCCAAAGTCATTTTTCTCCACGATATCAATCATTGAGGAATTGGGAATCATGCCGATGTGGATAAAAATTCCCTCTGCCGGCAAATCCTTTACTTCTTTTGTCTTCATGTCCTCATAGCGCAAGCCCTTTACAAATGTATCGCCGTAAATCTCTTTGGTGTCCGCATTATAGATGACCTCAATTTTGGGAGAGTTTGTCACTTTTTGAATCAAAATATCGTCCCCCGTTAGCTTTTCTCCCCTCTGCAAAATATATGCTTTGGAAGCAATTTGCTCAAGCATTAAGACCGACTCAAGCCCTGAATTCCCTCCGCCAATCGTTGCCGTTACCTTATCCTTAAAAAGCGGCCCGTCGCAGGTAGTGCAATAACTCACCCCTTTGCCCCGTAATTCCTTTTCTCCTTTAACGTTCATCTCGCGCGGATGTACCCCCGTGGCAATAAGCACGGTTTTTGCCTCAAATTCCTGCGGCTGTCCATTTTCTTTTCCTCTTGCCACGAAGTGGCTATTTTTTTTCTCTACTTTTTCAACCTTTACTTCCCTATGCTCTATTTGGTTGTATGTTAACTGCTCCTTGAATTTTTCGCTTAGCGCAATGCCGTCTGTCTTGGGAAACCCCAAATAGTTTTCAATTTCTCCGGAGGTTGCCACCTCCCCCCCGATATCTTCGGACAAAAGGAGGAAATCCAGGTTACGCCTTCTTGCATAGACGGCTGCCGCAACGCCCGCGGCAGATCCTCCGACAATGAGTAAATCCTTCATAAGGTGTAAGATGTAAAATGTGCATTTAGTATAGCAAATCCTTTTGGAAATGCAAAAAACCCTTGTTAAGGGTTTTTCAAAATATGATCTGTAGTAGAAGATGAACGCGACCAAGCGCGTGCTGCAAAAGACAGTGCACCCATCTTTTACGATAAAAATATGATAGCTCTTCCAGTGTTCTTGCACTCAGGAAAGCAATAATACGATGATAAGAAGAGAAATGACTGCGAAGATACTCCAATGGATATTCTTAGCCCAGTCATATACGGTCTCTAAGGAACTATTCGCGCTGGCTCTTTGGCTCTTTAGGATTTGGGAGGGTTTTTGTTCATATTGTCTACCCCCGGTCGTATCGATAATGTGCGGATCTTCCTTTTGTAATGTCTCGCTTCTTCCCTCGCGAAATTCCATTTCCGGAGGAGTATTTTTAGATAGGTCCTTATTCGACAAGGATGTTTCTCCCGCTACGAACTTTGACGATAAAAATTCTGGTAAAAAAGACCATAAGAGGGGAGGAATGTTGAATGGCATTGAGATCACGGAAGCTGGCAAAAGAGATGCTGGAACGGGAGAATAGAGAATGCTCGCAGAGTAAACAGTTGATACTTGACCAAAACGCGTATAGAACTTCACATACACGGTTTTCATTCCTTCTCTTTCGCTAAGCATCCACTCTTTGATACCAACGTAAGGCTCAATACCCGCGTCACGAAAGTCAGGGAAGTGAGAAATCGCCATGCGGTTTACATTACTTCCTGCTTGAAGGAGAAGGCGAACGTTTCGATGTTGCGTGTGGGAAGCCCCCTCTTCAATAATAATGCCAAAGGGTCCTTGAGGCGCTTGAAAAATTCCTGCAGTAACCCCTCCCCCACGTCGTGTAAGCTCCCAATTGGTATTATTACCAGAATAAATGCAACCAGTAAGACAGCTAAGAGGGATTGCATTACTATTGAAGGAGTCCTTGATATCAAGAAATTGTAGGTCGCGAGTCCCTTGCGGATCTATATTCCACTGGATTCCATCAGCGCTTGAGCGGAGTAAAAGCGGCTTTGCGGGAGCGCCATGGAGCCTCAAAACTCCAAGAATCGTCTGGGTGTTGCCAGCAGGAAACGTTAATGTCTTATCAGGATTGTCTGTTTTGAAAAGATTATTGAACGTAGTTGAGCCACTTATCGTCTGGTCTTCCCCATCAAGGTATACCGTGGCACTATTGTGGTTAAACGTTCCTCCGCTCCTTGACCAGTCGCCCGAAACCATCATACTCCCGGAAGGAGCGTTAAACGTCCCTCCCGTCTGGGTAAAGGTTCCGTTTATATCTACATCTCCAGAACTCCCGGTAAACGTTCCGCCTGAAATGGTTAAGCCGCTCGCAAACGTTTGGAGTGCAGTGGAAGAAAGATAGACTCCCCCGCTAAGTGTAGTAAGACCCTGCAGGGTGGTTTTGTACCCATTTGTATTAAACGTTCCTTCGGCAATGGTGAGGCTCCCGGTCACCGTCAAATCTCCATATATGGTAACCGTGTCGTTAGCATTAAGCGAAACGCTATTCCCTGTTAAGGTTTGTGTCCCCTGAAGGTCAACATTGCCGCTTCCGCCAAATGCAATTGCCGCTTCTCCCGCATTAATAGAGGCGTTTGATGCAACGGTGGTAGTACCAGCAGCTCTTAGGGTAATATTCCCGGTCTCCCCGGTTGCCGTACCCGTGGCAATGGCGCCGTTTACGGTCACATTGCCGCCCACACCTTTCGCATTGATCGTCACCGCATCCTTAAACGTGTACGTTCGCACGTCTATGGCGCCGGTGCCGGTGGTGGAAAATCCAATGGTAATACTGCTAAACCCGTTTGTC
>CAYTEF010000015.1:202-15297 GCA_964436845.1 uncultured Candidatus Saccharibacteria bacterium | reverse complement strand
TTACTTACCCCAATAAAAAACACCCGCGTTGCACTTCGGGGGTGAATTTAGGCTTTTTGTGGGATTATTTTTATAGCATTTTTTGAATGAATCGTCAATACTTTCTTTTTTGCCTAAGGAACGCTAGAATATATCCATCTATGATTAACCTTGAGTATCTTATTAGTAATCTTGAGGCATACAAAAAAAACCTTCAAAATCGTCAATTGCGGTTTGAGGATTTTAATTTGGATGCGTTGGCAAAACTTGCGCACGAGAAAAAGGAACTCTCAAGAAAAGTCCAGGAGCTCCAGCGCCAGAGGAATTTGCTTTCTGGCAGGGTAGAGGAGCGGGAAAAGGCAAAGGAGATAAAACTCAATCTGCAAAGCGCGGAAGGGAAATTAAGAGAAATTCAAAAGGAGCTGAATGCGGCGCTCGCAAATTTGCCCAATATGGCAGCTTCCGACGTGCCTTTGGGCAAGAGTGATAGTGATAACGTAGTATTGCGCGAAGTGGGGGCCAAGCCAAATTTTTCCTTTACGCCAAAGGATTACCTTTCACTGGCAGGTGGTTTTATTGATACGGCGCGGGCTTCAAAGGTGGCGGGCACGCGCTTTGGGTATCTTTTTGGCGACGTCGCTCTTTTAGAATTTGCGCTCGTGGATTTGGCCTTTAAGACGCTCATTCCGCAAGGATTTATGCCTGTCATTCCTCCGGTGATGATTAAGCCAAAAGTATTTGAAAACATGGGGCGGCTTTCAAAGGCTCAGGGAGAGGAGCGCTATCGCCTAGAGAAAGACAATCTTTATTTAGTAGGATCGGCAGAGCATACAATTGGGCCTATCCATATGGGTGAAATTTTGCAAGGGGGAGAGCTTCCCAAGCGCTATGTGGGTTTTTCCAGTTGTTTTCGGCGGGAGGCCGGTTCGTATGGCAAAGATACCAAAGGCATCCTGCGCGTGCATCAGTTTGACAAAGTGGAAATGTTTTCGTTCGTCCTGCCGGAAAAATCAGAAGAGGAACATCAGTTTCTCCTGGCAAAGCAAGAAGAACTTATGCAAAAACTCGGCCTTCCCTATAGGATTATGCAAATTTGTACCGGAGATCTTGGATTTACGGATTATAAGTCATACGACATTGAAACATGGCTTCCCGGGGAGGGTAAGTATCGCGAAACGCATTCCTGCTCCAACACCACGGACTTTCAATCCCGGGGAGTAAACGTCAAATATAAAAAAGTTACAAGCTACAAACTACAAGCTACAAACTATGTTCACATGCTCAACGCAACCGCATTTGCCATAGGGCGCATGCTCATTGCGATTATTGAGAATAACCAGCAAGAAGAAGGCTCAATACTGATTCCTAAAATACTCCAAGGGTATGTGGGAAAAGATAGGATCACTGGCAGTTCAAATTAGCCAGTTTATAATTTGGCTGCCCCTTCGCATTTTTTCATGAAAATCGCAATTTTTGATTCCGGCTTAGGCGGGCTTACGGTGGCAAGCGAAGTTTTTAAAGCTCTCCCCTCGTATGATTACCTTTATTTAGGGGACAATACCCGGGCGCCTTATGGCATTCGTTCGCAGCAAGAAATTTATAATTTTACGCGCCAGGGAATCAAATGGCTCTTTGCGAGGGGTGCCAAAATGTGCATTTTAGCCTGTAACACCGCCTCTTCCCAAGCACTGCGAAAACTCCAGCAGGACTGGCTCCCTAAGGAATTTCCCGACAGAAAAATTTTAGGGGTTATTATCCCCATTGCCCAAGAGGTTTCGCGCACCTCACAAGGCCTCGTCGGCGTTATTGGAACGCCTGCGACGGTTTTATCCAAGGCCTACATCAGAGAGCTAAGAAAAATCAAGCCGGACATAAAAATTATCCAAGTTGCTGCGCCCGAGCTTGTACCACTTATAGAAAAAGGAGCCTCGGAGGAAGAAATACGGAAAATTCTTGAAGCGTATCTTTCCCCCTTTCTGCAAGCATCAATTGATACGCTTATTCTCGGGTCAACCCACTATTCCCTCATTGAGTCGTCTTTCAGGCAATTACTCGGGGGAAGCATAGTTATTCCCCATACGGCAAAAATTGTAGCAGTATCATTAGGCGCCTATCTTTCAAGGCATAGGGAAATAGAGGAGGTGCTCACTAGAGGCCGGGGAAGAGCGTTTTATACTACCGGGGATCCGGAGATGGTGAAGAGAGGGAGCGAGCGCTTCTTGGGTGAGGCAATAGAGCCAGATCACGTTGAGATAGAGCGGCTTGTGTAATTGAGAATTTTTGTTATACTCAAAGATACTTATGGGAGAACGTACGTTTATTAAGGATACCGTAACGAAGGTGGGGGAGAGAGTGATGATTAAGGGATGGGTAAATTCCGTGCGTGATCACGGAAAGCTTTTATTTTTGGACGCCAAGGATGCAAGCGGCATCGTACAAATCGTGTGTCCAGCCTCCAGCCTCAAGCCTCATGATAAGATAGGGGATTGGTTTGTGGTAGCTGTTGAAGGCACCATAAAAGCTCGACCGGAACACTTAAAAAATCCAAAATTACCGACGGGCGGCATTGAACTTGAGGCGTCAACGATTAATATTCTTTCAGAAGCAAAGCCGTTGCCATTTCCTATAAATACCGAAGGATATGAAGTTTCAGAAGATTTACGGCTTAAATACCGTTACCTTGATTTGCGAAGAGAGCGTAATCAGCAAAACCTGCGCGTGAGAGAGGAGATGCAATATATTGTGCGACATTTTCTTAAGGAAAAGGGGTTTATGGAAATTGAAACACCTTACTTAACAAAGAGCACACCTGAAGGAGCAAGAGATTTTCTCATTCCCTCCCGCCTTGAGCCGGGGAAATTTTACGCATTGCCCCAAAGCCCCCAACAGTATAAGCAGCTTCTCATGCTTTCCGGGATAGAGCGCTATTTTCAGTTCCCGCGGTGCTTTAGAGACGAGGATTTACGGGGAGACCGGATGCTGGAATTTACCCAGTTTGACAGCGAAATAGCATTTACAAATCAAGAAGAGGTGTTACAATTGACCGAAGCGTTTGTTACATTGGTAACGGAAAAAATAGGGAAGCGAATACAAGAAAAACCCTTCCCTCGTTTGTCATTCAAGGAAGCGCAAAAGAAATTCCAAACGGATAAACCGGATTTAAGAAAGGATACACAGGATAAAAACCTCATGGCATATGTGTGGATAACTGATTTTCCAATGTTTGAGGAGAAGGATGATGGCACATTAGGAGCCGTGCACCACCCGTTTACGGCCGTAGAGGAGAAATTTAGGAGTAAAATTTCTCTAGAGATGTCGCGACGCGAAATACTCGCTATAAACGCCCAGCAGTATGATCTGGCTCTTAATGGATATGAAATTTTCGGAGGTAGCATCCGGGAACATGAGGGTAAAAACCTTTCGCTCATTTTTGAAGTCTTAGGATACGAGCGAAAACGCATTGAACGCGATTTTGGCCATCTCCTTGAGGCATTTACCTATGGTGTTCCTCCCCATGGCGGAATTGCCAGCGGGTTTGATCGATGGACGCAGGTTTTAATGGGTGAGCGCAGTATCAGGGAAGTAGTAGCATTCCCTACCAGCGGTTCGGGAAGGGCAGCGGTAATGGATTCTCCTTCGGCGGTAGAAAAAGAGCAGTTAGAGCCCCTAGGGATTGCCCTTACAAAGGCAAAGAAACTTAAACCTTTTGAAAAGCGATAAATTTTTGTAATGTTTTTTGGCGATCTTCTCATTAGTAGTTACATGCTGGTGGCATTAAATGCTCCGAGCATTTTCCCTTTGCGGGATACAACGCTGGCCGAACCTCAAATTACCGCTCAAAGTGCGCTTATATTTGATATAAAACGCGGGCGGGTATTGTTTGAAAAGGCAAGCGATCGCGTAATGCCTCTAGCAAGCTTAACCAAGCTCCTTTCTTCAATGGTAGTCCTAGATTCTATTCCCTTGGACAAGGTTATCACACTTGATCAAAAAGCAATTGATACATTAGGCGATGCAGGGGATTTTAGAGTAGGAGAAAAGGTTGAGGTGCGCCACCTCCTTTTTTCCGCACTCATCCAATCGTCTAATGATGCAATGATGGGATTGGCGTACGATTTGGGATTAGAAAATTTTTTAAGTCTTATGCGTTCCAAACTCATTCAGCTAGGGCTTAAAGAAACAAGTATTTCCGATTCGGCGGGACTTTCGGGGCAGACAAAGTCTTCCGCGCGCGAATTCGTTAAAATAGCTCGTGCGACATTCCAAAATGACTTTATCACGCAGATTTTGGCAATTCCCGAATATAATTTTCGCTCCGCTTCCGGTTATCAGCATAAATTAGTTTCCACGAATAATCTCATCTTTGATTCGCGCATCATCGCGGCAAAGACGGGATTTTTAAATGAGGTAGGACAGAACTACGCGGCACTCGTTAATATTGAGGGGTCAAAAGAGGGGAGACTGCTGTTAATCATTATGGGGTCAATTGATCGCACGCGTGATGCAAAAACCCTTCTTAACTGGCTAGAAAAGGGTTTTCTATGGAAGTAGTACGCATACTCTCTTTAGGAGCGGTTTCGTTCATTATTGCGCTTGGGTTAACCCCCTTTTTGACCGACTTTCTCTATCGGCACAAAGATTGGTTTGGGAAGCAAATTAGGCAAGATCGGGATACTCCGGTTTTCCGGCAAATGCACCAGGCAAAAGCAGGAACGCCTACAATGGGCGGTGTTTTAATTTGGGGGACTACGCTTGTGGTATTGGCTATCACGTGGCTTTTAGCGCAAGTGAGCGATTCGCCTTTCTTTCAGTCTCTCAATTTTTTAGACAGGGCTCAAACCTATTTACCTTTTGGCGCATTGGTTTTTGCCGGTATTTTTGGTCTTATTGATGACATTGCAGGAGTGCTGCGTATGGGATCAAATGGCGGTGGGTTGAAATTCCGCTGGCGTTTTTTAGTATACTTGCTTGTTTCGCTTATCGGCGCGTGGTGGTTTTTTTACAAATTGGAGTGGAATATTCTCTATATTCCTTTTATTGGCATTGTTGACGTGGGTTTTTGGTCGATGCCCATTTTTGTGTTCATTCTTCTGGCAACGATTGTCTCTGCCAATGAGACAGACGGTCTTGATGGACTTTTAGGGGGGGTGTCCCTTTTTTCCCTTGGGGCGCTTGCGGCGGTTGCTTTCTCGCTCGGGCGCTTTCACCTTGCAGCATTTCTCGCGGTCATCATGGGAGCATTACTTGCGTTTTTATGGTTTAATATTTATCCTGCTCGTTTTTTCATGGGAGATACGGGTGCTATTACGTTGGGCGTGACCATAGGAGTTGTGGCAATGCTTACCAACACTGCACTTTTCCTTCCTCTCCTTGCATTTATTCTTGTCATAGAATCCGTTTCTGTGATCATTCAGCTTTCCTGGAAATATATCTTGGGCAGAAAGCTTTTTCTTTCTTCCCCCATTCACCATCACTTTGAAGCCCTAGGATGGCCGGAACCAAAAGTGGTGATGCGGTTTTGGATTATTTCTGCGGTAATGGCAGGGATTGGACTTGTTTTATACTTTGCCAGTATTAAGGTCACGGGAGGCTTATTATAATGCCATGACCGTCAGATATTTAAAAAATAAACGGGTGACGGTGATGGGACTTGGACGTCTTGGAGGAGGAGTAGGGGTGGTAAATTTTTTAGCAGAGCATGGCGCAAAGCTTATTGTGACGGATATCAAACAAAAGGAGGAACTTAAGGAATCGCTTGATCTTTTGAAAGGGTTTTCGGGTATTGAATTTATTCTTGGCCAGCACAGAAAGGAAGATTTTATTGACAGAGATTTTATTATTAAAAATCCTGGAGTTTCCCGGCGCTCTCCCTACCTCCAGCTTGCAAGAGATAAAGGTATTCCCATTCAAACTGATATCGGACTTTTTTTACAGTTAAGTCCGGCGAGCATTATCGGTATTACCGGAACAAAGGGCAAGTCTACCACTGCTTCGCTTGTCTATCAGTTTTTAAAAAAAAGCTATACAACATTTTTGGCAGGCAACATAGGGAAAAGCCCCTTAGATATCATAAATGAAGTAGATTCTAACAGCCTTGTCGTTTTAGAGCTTTCCTCCTGGCAGTTAGAGGATTTAACATCACTTGATATAAGCCCCCACGTGGCGGTAGTACTAAATATTTACCCCGATCATCTGAATCGGCACCCCGATCTTAACGATTATATTGCTGCAAAAAAAGTAATTTTTCAATTTCAGAAGAATGAAGATATTTTGATATTAAACTATGATGATGATACGGTAAGGCGTTTTTCACAGGAGGCGAGAGGTAAAGTCCGTTTTTTCAGCATTGAGATTCCCGGAAAAGGGGTTTTTATAAAAAACGATCAGATATATCTTGGCGAGGGGAAGGAGGCCCTCACGAGCCTTTCGGAAGTAGCCCTTAAAGGAAAGCATAATCTTTCAAATATTTGTGCGGCCTTGAGCGTGGCAGACCTCTATAAAGTACGCCCCAAGGACATGCGTCTCGTTTTATCAAGTTTTAAAGGAATTCCCTTCAGGCAGGAGTTTATTCGGGAAATCCACGGCATTAAATTTTTTAACGATACGACAGCTACCAATCCTCAAGCAACGATTGCCGCAATTGATCAGTTCGGACCTTCACTTATCCTCATTGCAGGAGGGCTTGATAAAAAATTGTCATATGACACACTTGCTTTAAAAATAACCGAAGGGGTGAAGCATCTTATTTTACTTCCGGGCAGCGCATCTGAAAAAATTAAATCGCACCTCTCTTCTCTCAAAAAGTTTCCCTTCACAGAGGAGGCTTCCTCAATGGCGCACGCAGTGAAATTGGCTTTCCAACATGCGGCGTCTGGCGACGCCATTGTTCTTTCACCTGGTGCCGCAAGTTTTAACCTTTTTCAAAACGAATTTGACAGAGGAGAAAAGTTCAACGAGGAAGTAATAAACTTATAAAATTTCCATGAACCTGCATAAACTCTTTATTTTAAGCACTTTTTTATTGACCGGTTTCGGGCTTATTATGGTGGCCTCTTCTTCAGGGTTTCAAGCGCAGATTTCATTCGGCAATCCTTTACACTTTTTGATTCGTCAGGTAACGCTTGGTATAGGGGTAGGTTTCTTCGGATTCTTAGCCGGCTACTTACTTTCGCCCTCACTACTGCGCAAATTAGTTTTACCCTTTCTCTTTTTAGCGATTCTCCTTTTAGTTGCTGTTCTCATTCCGGGCATTGGAGTTGCTTATGGAGGATCCCGTCGATGGATAGAGTTTTTTGGGTTTTCTTTTCAACCATCTGAAATCGCCAAATTAGCTCTTATTTTGTATTCCTCAAGCTGGCTTGCGTCGCATAAAAATGATTTGCCAAATTTTTGGAAAGGATTTTTACCCTTTTTGGTTGTAAGCATTCCTATTCCGCTCCTCATTCTCCTTGAACCTAATATTAGTAACTTTGGCATTTCCGTATTGCTTATTCTTATTCTGCTTTTTGTTGCCGGAGCGCGCTTCTGGCACCTTACAGGTCTTACGTTGGTTGCGATTTTTATTTTCGCCGTTGCACTTTTCTTAGTTCCCGCACGCTTAGAGCGTGTACTTACATTCATTAATCCTCAGGAAGATACGCGGGGTGCAAGTTATCAGATAAATCAGTCGCTTATTGCTATTGGATCGGGAGGTCTTACCGGCAAAGGATTAGGGGATAGCTCACAAAAACTGGGATTTCTACCCGAACCTTCGGGAGATGCCATTTTTGCTATTATCGCGGAAGAATTTGGCTTTGTAGGTTCCACTGCTCTGGTCCTCTTCTATTTGCTTTTCTTGATTATAGGCATTATAATAGCAAAGAGGACATCTGATCTTTTTTCGCAGTATGTAACTATTGGTTTTGTATCTCTTGTGACGCTTCAGGCATTCATTAATATTTGCGCGGTATCAGGGCTTTTCCCCTTAACGGGGATTACCCTTCCCTTTGTGAGCTACGGAAGCACCGCACTTGCAGTGTTTCTTACGGGGAGCGGTATTCTATCAAGGATAGCCAAACGGGCTAGCTAAACTTATATGATGTTAATAATTCCAGAGAAAATTTGAGAAGATAAAAGAATCTATGCAAAACCACGAGTTGCAGGGAGTCGAGAAATTCCAAGCATTTCTTCGGTAATCGCAGAAGAAGAAATAAAAAAGGAAGAGGACGTGTGGTAATTCAATAAAGAATTATGATTAAGATACTTTTTACCGGCGGGGGGACGGGCGGGCATACATATCCGATTGTCGCCGTCGCCCGCGCGCTTAAAACCTTAGCCCAGAAGGAGAATATAGAGGTGGAATTTGCGTTTGCCGGAGCTACGGATTTTAATGTTGAAATTTTACGTCAGGAGGGAATGAGCATATACCATGTCCCTTCGGGTAAACTGCGTCGCTATTCCTCGCTCCAAGCGCCGTGGGATTTTTTAAAAGCCATCGCTGGATTTTTTTATGCGCTTTCTTTACTATGGGTTATTATGCCGGATGTTATCTTTGCCAAAGGAGGATACGGTTCACTATCAGTGGGCCTTGCAGGGCGTATTTATGGTACACCTTTATTGGTTCATGACTCTGACGCAGTACCGGGAATTGTTAATAGAATATTGGGGAAAATTGCTTCTCGGGTGGCAATTTCTTTTCCTTCTGCGGTATCATACTTTCCTGCTCATAAAACCGCATTTACTGGCAACCCCGTCAGGGATTTTTTGTTAAAGGGAAGCAAGGAAAAAGCAATTTCGTTTTTTTCCATTCACTCTGATCGTCCGATCTTGCTGATTTTGGGCGGCTCCCAGGGTTCTGTTCCTATCAATGAAGTTATGGCAAAGAGTTTACAGGAGCTTTTGCATTCGTATGAAGTTATTCACCAATGCGGCACACAAAACCTTGAGGCATTTTCTAAGGAATTACGGGAAATTTATGGCGTCGATCCGGAGAAAAATTCCAACTATCATCTGGTGGGATACTTAGGCGAAGAAGCGGAGGCACACGCTCTCCAGGCCGCTAATTTGGTTATTTCTCGTGCCGGAGCAGGGAATATTTATGAGATTGCGGCATTAGGTAAACCTTCAATTCTTATCCCTCTGCCTCACGCCGCCTCCGACCATCAAAGGCAAAACGCCTTTTACTATGCGCGGGTTGGAGCAACGATTGTCATTGAGGAACCCAACCTAAGTCCCCATATTCTGGTAAGCGAAATAAAAGTTATTCTGGAGAATCCAAACAAATATCTAGATATGGCGAAAGCCGCAAAAATATTTGCAAAGCCAGATGCGGCTGAAAAAATTGCGAGAGGCATTTTAGAATTAGCGCTATCATGACCTATGGAGAAAGTAAAAACCCGCATCGCTCCCTCGCCGACAGGGAAAATGCATATTGGTAATGCCCGCACAGCGCTCATTAATTATATTGTTGCAAAGCAGAATGGGGGAGTGTTCCTGCTCCGCATAGAGGACACCGATAGGGAGCGCTCCAAAAAGGAGTATGAAGAGGATATATTAGAAAATTTGGAGTGGCTTGGCATTCGCTGGGATGAGTTTTATCGCCAGAGTGAGAGAGTCTCGCTTTACCGGCGTTATCTGGAAAAACTTTTAAAAGAAGGTCATGCATTCTATTGTCCCCACAATTCAGAGGAAACGAAGGGCAGTATTCATTTTTGCGAGTTTAGGAGCAAGGGAGTAGGGGAGAGCAAGGGAATTATTCGTTTTAAGACGCCCAGAGACAGTAAGGTTCAATTCAAAGATATCATACGGGGAGAGGTACAATTTGATACCAATGAGATAGGAGATTTTTCCATTGCAAAGGGATTGGACGAGCCCCTTTTTAATTTTGCCGTGGTCATTGATGATTATGAAATGCAAATTAGCCACGTCATTCGGGGAGAAGATCACCTTTCAAACACTCCTAAGCACGTTCTTTTGCAGAAAGTTTTGGGATTTGCCATTCCTACGTATGCGCACTTTCCCATTATTTTAGGTCCGGACAAAACGAAACTTTCTAAGCGTCATGGCGCGGTTTCGGTTTCAGAATTTAGAAGAAACGGATATATCGCCGAAGCTCTTATTAATATGATGGCATTTCTGGGATGGAATCCCGGAGATGATCGGGAATTTTTTTCCTTAGAGGAACTTATAAAAGAATTTTCCTTAGAGCGGGTGAAAAAAGGTGGAGCGATATTTAATAGGCAAAGGCTTGATTTTCTTAATCACCACTACCTTAAGACCCTTTCCCTCGAAAAAATTGTAGCTTACGCAAAGCCCTTTTTTGACGCCCATTATGGCAAACTTCCCTCCGAGGAGAGACTTCAGTCACTGGTAGCCCTTGGACGCCAAAGGGCAAAGACCTTAGAAGATATCGCAAGGGAAGTGGATTATGCCTTTACGCTCCCGGAATATAATAGAGATCTTCTTCTATGGAAGAAACAGTCCGCAAATGAAGCGAGGGAGGCCTTAGGAAAGAGTTTGCAAATAATTGAAAAAATTTTTGTAAAGGAATATAATGAAAGAACCATTGAAGAGCAACTTCTTCTTTCAATAGGGCAGGGGCCAGACAAGGGCGAAATGCTCTGGCCCTTGCGAGTAGCTCTTTCGGGTAAGAGAGTATCGCCCGGTCCCTTCGCGATTGCATCGCTGCTTGGCAAAGAGGAAACTATTAAACGACTTCATCATGCCATTGCAAAAATTTCTTCATAAGAGTATTGCAATTACTATTCTTTGTTTTTTCTCAGGAATAAACGTTCTTCATGCGGCAACCATTGAAGAGCTTGAGCAAAGCCTTCAAAAACTCCAGGAGAGAAATAGCCAACTCTCCCAGGAATCCCAGAAATTCCGTTCTCTCGTTGAGAAAACAAACAGGGAAATTGTTGGTATTCAGGGAGAGATTCAGGGACTCTCCTATCAAATTCAAGGCCTTGAAATAGAGATAGAGAGAACTCAAAATGAAATTGAGAGGACACGTCTTCAAATTGAAAAACTTGGATTAGAAGTTGAGAAAGCATTAGGGCAAATCGATGCCGCAAAGGGACAGACGGGTGAAGTATTAAAACGCATATATCAAGCCGATCAGATTTCTCCCATTGAAATTGTTCTATCGGGGAGAGACTTCTCTGATTTTTGGGATCAGCATCAGTACTTTTCAAGCTTCCAGACGGCGCTTAATAATCTGATTTTTCAAATGGAGGTATTGAAAAAGGATTTGGATGAGAAAGTAGGAGAACAAAAGGCGAAACACGAGGAACTTACCCAGCTTGAGGAACAAAAGAATATTCAAAAAACATACCTTGCCCAGGAGCGCTCTCAACAGGGAATACTTTTAGCTCAAAGTAAAACAGAACGCGGCCAGTACCAGGCAGAACTTACAAGCGCTGAAAAAGAGCGAAAGCGTATTATTGAAGAAATATTGAGAATAGAGGAGGAAGTTAAGCGTTTAAAAAACTTTGAATTCTATTTGAAATCAGGAAAAATTCCTCCGCCCGGAACAAAAATATTTACCTGGCCAAGCGAAGGTATTATTCTGACCCAAGGATATGGGAAAACCGCCTTTGCCAATTCCGGGAGAGGAGGATATACCTTTCATAACGGCGTAGACATAGGAGGGACAGTAGGTATTCCTATATTGGCAGCCGCGCCTGGAAAGGTGATTGGAAGAAATACGAATGCCTGTAGTAATAATAGCGGATTAAGAAATTTTGGCTGTGAAGGGGGGTGGGGGAATTGGATTGCTATTTTGCATGAAGGAGATTTGGTGACCCTCTATGCGCATATGGCAAAGCCTTCGTGGCTTGCAGTGGGGAGCACCGTCCAAGCAGGACAAAACATAGGGTTTATTGGATCCTCAGGCAACGTAACCGGTCCGCACCTGCATTTTAGTGTGTACACCGAATTTTTTCTTGTGCCCAAAGGCTATCCCGGCTATAATCCGGAAGGAACTCTTAATCCCCTCTTATATCTTTAAAAAAGAGGGGAGAGGGGAACTAACTTAAATTAAAGTGAAAGTTTAAAAGGTAAAAACCGACTAAAATTTTTACCTTTCTTCTATGCCTATAATGCTTATCATTGCATTTTTAGTTCTCATGGCTGCGACAATGTTGGTTTAAGATTGGTTTAAGGTTTCTTGTAGAGAAGAAAATTTAGGTCGTGAAATCTACCTTGTGCGACTATTTCCATGCTATGAAAAAGAAAATTATCACTCACCTTGCCTACCCTTTCCCGACTTTAAAAAACGGTCTTCCATCTTTGTAAAAGGGTTTGGGAATTAGGATCAGTTTCCCTCGCACGAAAGATATTTCTCCCCTTGGTCTATCTCCTGACACTATCACCCCGTTTTATCCTATATATTAAGTAAGAAGCAGCACGATATACACCAAGTGCTTGAATACCCAAGGTTAAAAAATATCCTCTAGTTGTCTCTAGAGGGTTTTTGGTAAAAAAGCATTAATGTCGCACAATATAATTTATTGTGCTCCTATTCGCTGAAGAAGCTGGAATATTGTCCAAATGAGTCCTCCCATAGCAGTAACCAAAAGGCCAAAGCCAAGCCAGAATCTAGAACGATGAATCATTCTTAAGTTTCCTGTAGAGAGAGCAAAAAGAATAATAGAGAGGGTAAATGATATAAGGGCAAGGGCAATTGATGCGGCAAATATAATGCCCGTGAAGTCACCAAGGAGCTCGAATGTATCTACATGAGCAACTTGGGGAGCAAGGATAGAGAGCGCAACGACAATAATGAGGATGATAACGAGAATAGATCCTAAAATCATACTATATTCTGCTGATGAAAAAATTTTAACATATTATCCATAACTTTTCCACTTTTTTATCCCCGCTCCTCTACCCCCCCAGTCCTTTACTATTCCTTTTCTTCCCCGCTCTCTATAGGGAAATTCAGGTTATTCTGCTTTTTTATATTTGCCCTTCTCATTTCGTACATAGCCACTTTCTGCTCCAAAAATTGACCTCCTTCTCAAAACCTTTTAAAATCAACACAAAACTCCCCCTTGACAATGAGTGGTAAAGAGGGAGAATAGGTATGAAAGGAGTCTACGAGAGCATACCCAAAGGAAGATGGCTCCTTCACGCTTGAGTAGGTTCTCTTTCATAATAAGGATCTATGAAAGCAACGTCGCGTTCTCCTTAAAAGGAGAATAATAGTAGTTGAAAATTGAATATTAGTCTCTCTTTTATTTTCCCCAGACGTTTCTCTGGGAATGAAGGTTCCGTAACGGAACCACTGCTTTTCAAAGAGATAATCGCCATCAATTATCTCTCTCTTTGAGAAAAGGACGAGCATGCGCTCGTTCTTTTCTTAGAATTTTTTAAAGCAAAGCATCAAAGAGTACCTATTGTAAGTCCTTACGAATATTCTGTCAACTATTGACAAAATTTTTTATATATGATATTAACTGCCTAACATGCGGCTCTTTTCCAATATTATGGCTTTCCCCAAGGTCTATACCACATGGGGTGAGCCATCGCCTAGTAGATGGTGATGCTACTAGGCGCTGGCTCGCTCTTTCTTTTCTTCCCCCGCCTTTCATGGACGGGCGTTTTTGTTTGTGGTACATTACTTTCGTATGCGACTTTCCTATTCACAGCTTGAATGGTTCCTGCGCTGTCCCTACCTTTATAAATATCAATTTATTGATAAACATCAAATTCCAAGGGGAAAGGATGCCTTATTCGGCGGGCTTTTACATAAGGTCTTGGAGGAGCTTTATAAAAGAAAGCCCGTTATCCCGACACTTACCGAACTCCTGACGTTTTATGAGGAAGACTGGCAAAAGGGCTCTTTAAACTCTTACTTTACAAGCGAGATAGAAGCGAACGTTCACTTTAAAGAGGGTATGCGCATAGTAAAAGATTTTTACCAATCAAATGATATTGCAGCTGCACACATCTTAGCCCTTGAACAATTTTTTAATGTGCCTATCCAAGACCAAGAAACAGGGAGAACGCACACACTAAGCGGCAGGATTGATCGAATTGATAAGACAAAAGAGGGAATAGAAATCATTGATTATAAAACAGGCAGAGTGTTAAAGTCAGAAAAGCAGATATCAAATGATCTGCAACTATCGCTTTACCATCTGGGGGTATCTTTTCTTTGGCCAAAGCTGGTTGAGAAATATCATGACCGGATTTGGACCGCTCTCTATTTTCTCCGTCATGGGGAAAAGGTTATGGTAAAGAAAACTTCAGAAGAATTAAGTGTCACAAAGGATGCCCTCTTGGGGTATATTCGCGATATTGAAGAAGCAATACAAACCAACACCTTTGAAGCTCGGCCTTCAGCGCTCTGTGCAAGGGAGCCCTACGCCCGTATATGCCCTTTCTTTAAGGATAGGTATCGCGATGAAAAGCCCAAGATTCAAGGGAAAAAAGAGGTAGCAAGGATCATTCAAGAATATGACTCCCTTAAGAGGGAGGATAAAAAAGTAAAAGTTCGCCTTGGAGAGCTCGCGCGTATCATTCATGAATATTTAGACGATCAAGGTCTTGAGGGTATTTATGAAAAAGAGAAGGGAATCATTCGCATCCAGTCGCCCGTATATGAGACGGATATCTTACTTCTCAAGGATATATTACAGGAATTAGGGAAATGGGAAGAGGTACTTGAAGTTTCTCCAAAAAAGGTTACCATTGTTATGGGTCAGTTGCCGCAAGAGTATCAGCGTCGACTGCGATCGACTAAAAAAGTTAAAACAATCAGTCGGAGTTTAAGAATAAAGAGATCATGAATCCCGAATTATCAGGTCAAAACATTCCTGTTCCTTGGTTTTTTGTCCTTTTTTTTGGCATAGGAATCCTTACTGTTTTTGTTCGCCGTATCGTTAAACACTATTTTTCTCTGGACAGTTCTCTCCCCCCGATCTCCTCTCTTACATTATTCACATGAGGAGCGAAGGATATTCTCTTCCTGAAATAAAAAAACGCCTCATTGGGGCGCAGTGGGATGTAGATTTGGTGGAGAAGGTCTTAGCTTCGCGACCAGATGATATATCTTTTCAGGAATCGTTGCGGCAGGAGATTCTCCTCTTGGGACTTTCTTTTGCCTCCTTTGGAGACGCGGTTGTGGTATTTCT
>CAYTEF010000015.1:0-192 GCA_964436845.1 uncultured Candidatus Saccharibacteria bacterium | reverse complement strand
CAAGACGCAATTTTTTCGGAAATGAGGCGGTTCGTCATAACGAAGTTATGCTCAAGTTTTTTGAACCACGATACTTCAAAAAACTTGAGATCAATTTTCTTTCACCAAGTATTCCGCCTTCGGCGGAATTGAGACGATTTTTCATAGTATCACCTTGGGAGTTAGACACCCTCACCTTTAGGTGAGGCCTTT
>CAYTEF010000014.1:0-16533 GCA_964436845.1 uncultured Candidatus Saccharibacteria bacterium | reverse complement strand
AGTTTTATGTGCATACGTTCTGAATACTATCACAGAACGTATCGTTATTCAACATTTATGAAACTTATAAATAGCGAAGAAAAAATTAAGAAACCTTTAGTTTGGCTTGAGATTAAGAAAAAAGACCTTCTACATAATGTTGCCCAAATGAAATGGTTAGTCAGGCCAAGCCGGATAATGGCGATAGTAAAAGCCAATGCGTATGGCTTAGGTATTTTAGGTGTGGCAAAAACGATTGAAAAAGAAATAAACGCATTCGGCGTGGTAGGGGTAAAGGAGGGACTTATGCTAAGAGAAGCTGGTGTTACAAAACCCATTCTCAATCTCGGAATCTATAGTTTTGAAGATGCCCGAAATCTTGTGGAAAATAACATTAGCCCGACTATTTTTACCTATTCGGCATGGAAAGATTTTGAAAGTACCGTGAGAAAATTCAAAACTACCCGCGGCGCATGGATTGCCATTGACACTGGCATGAATCGCTTAGGCGTCCCTTATCAGGAAGCGTTAGAATTCATACGCTTTGTCTCGCAATCAAAATATGTAACTATTGAAGGAATTTTTAGTACCCTCACCGAAGATAGAAAATTTGATGAAATTCAACTTTCTCGATTTCTTTCCATAAAAGAGAGTTGTCAAAAATTGGGTATTTCTATCCCTCTCTGGAGTATCGCCTCAAGTGAAGGAGCTTTTCT
Organism: uncultured Candidatus Saccharibacteria bacterium; assembly: GCA_964436845.1. GTDB lineage: Bacteria > Patescibacteriota > Minisyncoccia > 2-01-FULL-47-10 > JBBTYX01 > CAYTEF01. The sequence goes on along the minus strand of CAYTEF010000014.1, from coordinate 15,838 downwards.
CTTTCGCAAATCCCGTCTCGACATGGTCCGCTTGGGAATTTCACTTTTGGGCTTTTATCCCTCAAAAGAAGCTCGGGCTTCAAAAAAGGTCAACCTTCTCCCTGTTGTTTCCTTCAAGACCAGAATTGCCTGTATTAAAGAACTCGAAAGAGGTGAAAGTGTCTCTTACCGGCGCACGTTTACCGCCAAGAGAAAAACCAGAATTGCTATTCTCCTTCCTGGGCATTCCTACGGCCTTGATCCTGGAGTGGTGAATGGAGGGAAGGTGCTAATTGGCGGCGAGAAATATCCGCTTGTGGGTGGAATTGGTGCAACGAATTGTTTTTCTGATATCGGCAACAATAAAACCATTAAAGCAGGAGACGAAGTAGTGATTTTTGGAAAACAAAAAAAGAACGAGATAACGCTTGAAGAAGTGTGCGCTTGCCTAAAGAAAAACGAATATGAGGTTTTGAGCCGTATCCCTGAAAAAGTCCAACGTCTTTATCTTTAATCCTTGAGCGCTTTCAAGCTTTCTTTTTGAAAGAAATCTTCAAACGCCCAAGGATGACAACATCCAAGGGTAGTTCATTGAGAAAGGAGGTGAGGCTATGAAGGTCCGTGTCAACGGTAAGAGCCGGAAGCACGTTCACTGCCACGTGCATAGGCACTAACGCTAGGGTAACCTAGCCAAAGCTCCAGGGTGGGGAATTAAAACCTCACTCTGGAGTAATTTCATTTTTAGGAGGGAAGGAAGATGCTGTATGAGAAGATGATCGAGCGGGAATACCGGAGGGCCTTGAAAGTTCCTCTGATTAAGTTATGTTGTGAAGATGTTGTTCTTTTCCGGGCTGACACATTAGATGCCGGGGTGAAGACGCCGATCGGCCCCTGTTTAGTCGCTCATTATATAGACTGCGGCCTCCTTACTAGTAGGACGAAGGCTGTGGTCGTTCATGGTTCTGGCAATACCGTCCGATCGGTAAAGGCGGCTATTGACGAACTCTTCCCCGGGAAGTGCGTTATCGCTATCGTATACGCAGAAATTGGGGGTGAAACTCGAAAAAGCCTTTCTGCCGCAGGCATAGAAGTGATTGCCGAAAGTCCTCGTTCTCAAGGACAACTTGGACGACAATCTTTTGCCAAGCAGATATGCCGAGAAAATAGGTGGTTACTAATTGAACAGCACGAGCAACCACTTATCCTGGATATTCAACGCAGGACATTTGGCAGAGCGATTGTTGAGCTACTCCGGAAGGTACAAGTGATGGGCGACTTCAGGCAAAGAGTGGATTTTGTGACGGGAGTGGGTACCGGCGGCACTCTCTTTGGAATTGGAGCTGCTCTGCAAAAAGCGTATTCTGAAACAAGGATGATCGCGATTGAGGGAGTCGGTTCAATCCTGACCCTTTGGCATGCATATTTGGGCGTCAAGGGGAAAGGGTACGAGGCAGAAAAAGCAGCGATTGAGAGATTATTGACGAAATACGAAGAAGCGGGAATGATAGTCTCGCTTAAAAGTCATCCTCACCGCAAAGATCCGGAGAGATGGTTTGACATAGACATCGATTTTCCAACAACATCGGCGGGCGTTGTCGGGATCGAGAGCCTAGGGGTAGGCGACCCTTCTAATCTTATTCGCGATCATCTGCTTGAGGTTGACGAAGTACAAATCGTCACCGACAAGCAAGCGACGGAGGGCGTTCAACTGCTGAAGTTTCAAGGCATTTATGCTGCAGAGTCAGCTGGAGCAAATTTTTTTGCGGCAATGCAACAGGCAAAAAAGCTCCACCGTTCTGGAAAGGGAGGCCCCATCGTCACGATCATAACAGCAAAAAAATAACAAAAGGCTGGCACGTTAAACACTTGCCAGCCTTTATCTTTTGATATTACCTTCTCCGCTTATTGTTACATAGTAACGGTCAACTATTAACTCCCCTTATATCCCGTGCCTGCGGGGATTAAGCGTCCGATGATGACGTTTTCTTTTAGACCGCGTAAAAGATCAACTTTTCCTTCCACTGCGGCGTCAATTAAGGCAGCCGCTGTTTCCTGAAAGGAAGCGGCGGACAAAAAGCTTTCCGTGGAAAGGGATGCTTTGGTAACGCCCAAGAGCAACCTTTCGCCCTCGGCAGGTTTTCCCTTCTTCGCTTTTGCGCGCTCGTTTTCGCGGTTGAACGCGGAAAGCTCCACCACTTTGCCGGGAATTAAGTTGGTATCGCCCGGATTGGTAATGCGCATCCAATAAAACATTTTGCGGATGATAATTTCAATATATTTATCGTTAATATCCGCGCCATGGCTATTATAGTTTCGTTGAATTTCATTTAAAATGTAGCGCCACGTTTTTTCCGGACCGGAAAGCTCATAGATTTCTTTTAAGTGAAGAGGTCCTTCGCACAGCTGGTCGCCCTTTGCTACTAAGTCGCCCTCTTTTACCAAAATAAATCTTCCCAACGGAATGTTATAGCTTACCGTTTTATCCTTAAATTCGCCGTCCTTCGCTCGAATCATAATCACCTGATTAACGCCCGAAGAAGTAATGCTCTTTACCTTGCCCGTTACGCCCGAAAGCAACGCCTTCCCGCGCGGGTCGCGCGCTTCAAATACTTCCTCAATGCGGGGAAGTCCCTGCGTAATGTCGGCACCGCCTGCAACTCCTCCCATATGGAAAGTGCGCATGGTTAACTGCGTTCCCGGTTCGCCAATTGACTGCGCGGCAATGACGCCAACGGCAACACCCAAATCAATAATTTTGTTTTTTGCCAGATCATGCCCATAGCACATCTGGCACACACCGTCGGGTGTCTTGCACATGATGAGTGAGCGGATTGTGATTTTATCTATTTTGGGGTCGTCGGCTAGCTCTTTCGCAAATTCCTTGCTTATAATAATATTTTTTCCCAAGAGCACGCGGCCAAAAATTCTGTCCTGAAAATCCATTAATGCCTCTCTCGCATCTTCTTTGTAAAAAATGATGCCCTCTTTTGACCCGCAGTCATGCTCCCGTACAATGACGTCATGGGCAACATCCACTAAACGCCTTGTTAAATATCCCGCGACCGACGTTTTCAAGGCCGTATCGGTAACGCCCTTTCGGGCACCGTGAGTGGAAATAAAATATTCAAGTACGTTTAACCCTTCTTTATAGGAGGAGCGCACCGGCAACTCAATGATCTGGTTATATGGGTTAGTCACAAGTCCCTTCATTCCCGTCATCTGCTTGGTCTGTCCCCATGAGCCGCGAGAGCCGGAATTAATAATACTAAAGACCGAAGGCGAACTCTCAAGTGCTGGCCTAACAAGGATTGCTATTTCCTTGTCTACTTCTGTCCATGCTTTAATGGTTAACATGCGCCGCTCCTCTTCGGATAAAAGACCTTTTTCGTAGTTTTCCCTAATAACCAACACTTCTTTTTCCGTTCGCTCAAGAATTTCAGGCTTTTCCTTTGGCACTTTTAGTTCAAACGCGGACCAAGTAATACCTGACCTGGTCGCATAATGAAAACCTAATTCCTTAATCCTGTCTAACACATCTCTCACCTCTTCGGGCTTAGAGGTATCAATAATACTCGCCACAATGTCGCGAATGCCATTTTTGTCCAGCCGCTGATTGGTGAAGGGAAATTCTTTTGGTAAAACGGAATGAAAAATAATCCGCCCAACGGAGGTTTCAACCATTTCTCTATTTATTGCCACATTAATTTTTGCGCGAATGTCAATCTTTTTAAGAGACTCTGCAAGGAGGGCTTCCTGAGGCGAGCTGAAAAACTTGCCTTCACCCGAAAGACCTGGAATAATTTCGGTAAGCCAATATACTCCTAAAACCATGTCCTGGCTTGGGTTTATAATAGGTTTTCCGGTCGCGGGCTTTAGTAAATTATTGGTGGAGAGCATGAGTGTTTTGGCTTCCTCCTGGGCTTCACGGGAAAGCGGAAGGTGTACGGCCATTTGGTCGCCGTCAAAGTCAGCGTTAAAGGCAGAGCAGACAAGCGGATGAAGTTCAATCGCCAAGCCTTCAATTAAAATCGGCCGAAACGCCTGAATCCCCAATCGATGGAGCGTGGGGGCACGGTTTAAAAGTACCAGGCGCTTGCTTGAAATTTCTTCCAGCGCTTCCCACACCTCCGGAATATCCTGTGAGATTAGCGCGTTTGCTCCTTTAATATTATGCGCGAGGCCGCGCTTAATGAGTTCTCCGATGACAAACGGGCGGAAAATCTCAAGGGCCATCCATTTGGGAAGCCCACACGTATCAAGCGCGAGGCGCGGGCCAGAGACAATAACCGATCTTCCCGAATAGTCCACGCGCTTTCCCAAAAGGTTCCTGCGGAACCTGCCCTGCTTTCCGCGAAGCATGTCAGCTAATGACTTTAACTGGCGTTGGGGTCCGGTTGCCGCCATTACCGCTCGTCCTCTCCTGGCGGAATTATCAATTAAGGCATCCACTGCTTCCTGAAGCATACGCTTCTCGTTTCTAATAATGACTTCGGGCGCGTTTAACTCGCTTAAACGCTTGAGTCTATTATTTCTATTAATCACGCGGCGATAAAGATCATTGACGTCAGAAGATGCAAAACGCCCTCCGTCTAAAGCCACCATAGGACGAAGTTCGGGCGGAATGATCGGAAGTATGGTTAAAAACATCCATTCCGGCTTCGTTCCTGAACGAATAAATCCTTCAATCAATCGCATACGCGCAAGGGCTTTCTTAAACTGCGAACCCTGCTTTTTGAGACTTACTTTTAAGTGTGCCCGCACTTCGGAAAGATTCATCCCCATGGCAAGACGGCGCAATGCATCCGCACCCGTACCCACGTTAAGGAGCTTGGGGAATCGCTTGCTCACTTCGCGAAGATCGGATTCAGAAATAACGTCTCCCTTTTTGAGGGGTACCAGCATATCGTACATTTCTTTCTCATCCTTTACTTCTTTTAATACTTTTTGCTTTGCCTTTTCCTCTACCCCTAGAATAACGTAACTGGCAAAATAGATGACGCTTTCAAGGCTGGAAAGCGGCAGGTTGAAAAAGAGGCTCATCTTTGAGGGAACTTTTCTTAGAAACCAAATGTGGGAAACAGGCGTCGCAAGTTGTATATGCCCCATACGTTCTCGCCTTACCGACGATCGCGTCACTTCTACCCCGCAACGGTCGCAGACAATTCCCTTAAAACGCGCCTTTTTATACTTTCCACAATAGCATTGATAGTCCTTTTCGGGGCCAAAAATAACCTCTGAAAAAAGCCCTTCCCGCTCGGGTTTCTGGGTTCGGTAGTTGATGGTTTCAGGCTTTGTCACCTCTCCATGCGACCAGGACATAATCTTTTCCGGGGATGCGAGCTTGATACGAATCGCATTAAAATTTTCAATCATAAGGGTTAGTGGGCTTTAGATTTTTTTGATTGGCCTTTTGGTTTTGGTAGAAATCTTTGTTTTTCCTCTACCATTTCAATGTCAAATCCCAACCCTTTAATTTCGTTTACCAACACGTGAAAGGAGCTGGGAATATAGGGTTTTCTTATCTCCTCTCCTTTGGTAATCGCCTCATAAGTTTCTGCGCGTCCTTTTACGTCGTCTGACTTAATGGTTAAAATTTCCTGCAGAGTGTGTGCCGCTCCATAAGCTTCAAGCGCCCAAGCTTCCATTTCGCCAAACCGTTGACCGCCAAACTGGGCCTTACCGCCCAAGGGTTGCTGGGTGGTGAGTGAATAAGGACCAATGGAACGCGCGTGCGCCTTATCTTCCACCAAGTGATTCAATTTCATTATGTAAATAACGCCCACGGTAACATCCTGTTCAAACGGCTCGCTCGTTCTTCCATCATAAAGCGTAATTTTTCCGGAGGTTGGGAGGCCCGCTTTCTGAAGTTCTGCCTGAATTTCTCCCTCTTTTGCGCCAGCAAACGGGGGAGAAATCGCCCGATACCCTAACTTGGACGCGGCCCAGCCCAAATGCGTCTCCAGCACCTGCCCAAGATTCATACGCGAAGCAACGCCTAGGGGATTTAACACAATATCAACGGGGGTACCATCCTCCAAATAAGGCATATCTTCAATCGGCAAAATTTTAGCAATAACGCCTTTATTTCCATGCCGTCCCGCCAATTTATCGCCTACCGCAATTTTGCGCAGCTCCCCCACCTCCACCTGAATGGAGCGGATCACGCCCGGGGTTAACTTATCGCCCCTCTCGCGGGAGAGGATGTTGGTGTTAATCACCTTTCCCTTGCCGCCATGGGGCAATATAAGAGAGGTGTCGCGCACTTCACGCGCCTTTTCTCCAAAGATTGCCCGGAGGAGACGCTCTTCGCCGGTGAGCTCCGCCTCTCCCTTGGGTGATATTTTCCCTACCAGATAACTCCCCTCTTTTACTTCAGATCCCACCCGAATAATGCCGTCCTCGTCTAAGTTGGCCAGTTTTGTTTCTGACACGTTCGGGATATCGTAGGTGGTTACTTCAGGGCCAAGTTTTGTGTCACGCACCTCGCAGATAAAATCCTGGATGTGGAGGGAAGACAGCAAATCCTCGCGCACGGCCCGCTCGGATATGACGATCGCATCCTCATAGTTAACTCCTTCCCAAGGCAAAAAAGCGACCAAAAGGTTTTGGCCCAATGCGAGCATTTCATCATTTGTGGAAGCGCCGGTTCCGATTACTTCTTCCTTTTTTACCTTCTGGCCCAGCTTTACGAGCGGGCGCTGATGAATAACCGTATATTGATTAGACCGGCGAAAATTGATAATAGGGTAGGTGGTACGCTGGCCTGATGTCGCCCCTTCAACCACAATGTGCGAAGCATCCACTGCGGTCACCGTTCCTGCTTCCTGGGCATAAATATTATATCCGGCATCACGGGCGACCGCTTTGCCAATGTCTGTTGCTACCAATGGGGCTTCAGGCTTGAGGCAGGGAACTCCCTGGCGCTGCATGTTCGCACCCATTTGCGCCCTATTTGCATCGTCATGCTCCAAAAAAGGAATAAGAGCAGTTGCGACAGATACACACTGCTGGGGAGATACATCCCGATAATTTACCTCTTCACGCACCACTATTCCCGGCTTTCCCTTAATCCGTGTTTCAACCAAATCGTTCACAAACCGTCCCCGTTTATCTAAGGGTTCGCCCGCGTGAGCGATGACGAAACGCGCCTCATCAAAAGCGTTTAGATATTCAATGTCATCTGTCACCCGGCCATTAACGACTTTGAAATAGGGGGTTTCTAGAAACCCAAACTCATTGAGCCGCCCGAAGAGAGCTAAGTGACTGACAAGCCCCACGTTTTGTCCTTCCGGCGTTTGAATTGGACAGAGTCTTCCATAATGAGATTCATGCACGTCTCTTACCTCAAATCCCGCGCGCTCCTGCGAAAGGCCGCCCGGCCCTTTTGCCGAAAGAGTGCGCTTATGTTCTAACTCCGCCAAAGGATTAACCTGATCCATGAACTGAGAAAGCTGGGAGGAAGAGAAAAAATCCTGAACCGTGGAGCTAAAAATATTGATATTAATGAGCTGGCCCGGGGTGAGTGTGTCTAAGTCAAGTGTACTCATTCTATCTTTAATCACTCTCTCTGTTCGCGAAAATGTCAAACGAAGACGATCCTGTAATAGCATGCCCACCGGCCTCACGCGGCGATTCCCTAAGTTATCAATTTCGTCAGGAATTGACGAAGAGTCCCCCTGCATGCGGATAATCTCCTTTACAATGTCAACTAAATCCTGAAGCTGAATAGTCCTGTCCTCTTTGCTAATATGCTCTTCTTTTTTAAGCGGGTGAGAAAGACGCTGATTAACTTTCCATCTTCCCACGCGTTCCAAATCGTATCGCTTAAAGGAAAAGAGATTCTGGAGGAATCGCTTTGCGTTTTCCGGCGTTGAAATTTCGCCCGGACGCAAGTAACGATAAATTGCCTGGCTTGCCTCTTCCGGAGTCGTTGTCTGATCAATGTCCAAGGTTGCCTTTACCGACTCGCTCTCGCCGCATGCCTTTAAGATATCCTCTGTTTTTGCCAGACCAAAGGCCCGAAGGATCGTGGTTGCCGGAAGTCTTCTCTTTCGATCAACTTTTGCGTAAATAACGCCGTCATCCGACGTTTCAAATTCAATCCAGGCGCCTCTTCCCGGAATGATTTCCGCCCCGAAGAGTTTTTGCCCGTGCTTTATTTTAGCATTGAAATAGACACCCGGGGACCTCACCAATTGAGAAACGATGACCCGTTCAACCCCGTTAATAATAAACGTACCCCGTAAACTGATAAGGGGTATGTGACCAAAATAAATATTCTGTTCTTTTATCTCTCCCGAGGCAATGTTGTGGAGGCGTGTTTCCACACGCAAGGGTGCCTCATACGTTAAATTCTTCTGGCGGCAAACTTCCTCGGAATACTCGGGCTTTTCCAAAGAAAAATTAAGGAACGAAAACCGAAGTTGCTCCCCTGAATAATCCTCTACTGGAGAAGCATCTTCCAATAATTCCTGAAACCCTTTCTTCAAAAACCAGTTATAGGAATCAATCTGGAGCTGAATGAGGTTGGGAAACGGGATCGTTTTCCCGGAATATTGCGCAAAATATTTCTCTTGCATAATAAAGAGGAAAAATTAAAGCGGCACCTCCCTTTATGGTAAGCTCATCGGCAAAAACGCACAAAAAATACAGCACCTAAGATGCCCCAGGTTTGATACTATGTGCTATACTAAGCGCTTGTTCAAACGTTTTTGCAAGGCGTAGTGAAGTTAAACTCGCCCCCTTTTCAGCGGAGATCGTAACTGAGCTAATTAGTATATGATCTATATTAGCTCTTTTCAAAAGTTTGTCAAGAGTCTGAATTAGATCTTCTCCTGTTAAGGCAATCTCCTCATATAGCTCTCCTTTGGCCTTTCCTTGAAGGGTAAGCTTAATCGCACGGGAATTTCCAATTGGCTGTAAAATAAGCTTCATCATGTTACCAAAGATGCGCGTGTTCCAGGTGAATGAGTGCGGTCCGCAGTGCCTGCTTGGTATATTCTTTTCGCGGCATCCTTCCTTTTGTCAAAATGCCAATAACCCCCTCCTCTTTCCCGATGTTAGGATTTTCTGAAAAACCGGTCTTTTGTGCCGCCTCACTTATCGTTATCCCCTCCTCAAACACAAGGCGTGTCATGTCTTTTGGATATTCAAACGCGGAGGAGAGCCCTATATGAAATTCCTTTCCATCGTAAATAGCACAGGCAGTCACATCCATGTAGCCGGTCTTGGTGTAAGGAATTTTCATAAGCCCCGATTCAATGCCAATCGCATAGTCAGCTCCTTTAAATACTTTTTTCGCCCTATTCATGGCACCCTTAATAGTTTCCCTAATGGAGGTTGGCTGTTGCGAAACCTCCGAGGAAACCTCAAGAGAACGAACCTTTGCGCCCCTCAAAAAATCATAGTCTTTGATAATCTCTTTTACCGCGTTCACCTTTACTTCATTGGTAGATCCGACATGTATTTTCATGACTTTGTGATACTTTCAAAAAATTTATTGATCTTTTTTGTAAGATGCTCTTTGCCAAAGATAAGTCCCAGAGTAGCGACAATTCCCAAAAATACCACAAGATAGTAATATACCCCTTGCTGAAAGAATAATCCTCCAAAAAAATAGAGGAAAAAGAGGGAAGGCGCGCCGCCGATTAAGGAGGCAAAGAAAAATTTTGTAAAAGATATTTTTGTAAGGCCTGCCGCGTAGCTGATATAGTCAAAGATTGCGCTTGTGGGAAGGCGGATCAACACAAGTGTCCAGAATTTTTTCTTCTCTGAAACGCGACTCTCCCACTCATGCACGGCCTTAAGCGAGGTAATACGCCTCACCACCGGCTCACGGAAAAGGCGCGCAATCCAAAAGGAAACCACCGCGCCAAGAAACATCCCTATCAGTGCATAAATAAACCCCCACATCCACCCGAAAGTGGGAATGGCGACCACATCCATCACCCAGCCTGGAATTGGCGGAATAATAATCGCAAATGCACGCAAGACGATAAAAAGAAGGGGCGCAAGAATGGGGTGATTTGCAAAAAGAGTCGCTAAAAATTCTTCCATATGCGTTATAGCCCTATTATGTGAGAAACGCTCAATTCGCGCAAGTCTTTCATGAGTGAATCTTCTTTAGGATCCTCTTTTTGAGCCTCGCGAGGAAAGAGATTATCTTTTCCTCATTATTTATGCGAAGTGATCTATTGAGACTCGCTAATGCCTTTTCGTACCTTCCTGTTTTATAGAAACTGCTCGCAAGCCATGCAAGCGCCTCCGCCTTTTTCCCTTTCTCTAACCCCAGTTCAATTGCTTTTTGATAGAAGGAGATCGTCTCGCGCTCGCGGCTATTATTGTCATAAAACAATGCTAACTCATACCATGCATTCGCTTCTTCGCTTTTTGTCCTTGCTTTTTTGATATTTGCTCTTAATTGTTTTAGACTCCTTCTTTTTCTCATATAGTTAATTTTGGAAGTCCGACTTCCAAAATTATTTCCAAGACTAGAGAGCACCGTAAAAGAGCTTGATGCAGGAATCTAGGTCGCGCATCAGGTTCATTGATAGAGCATTTTTGGGGGACGTCCACGTAAAATCTTTATGCTCGTCCTTGTTAATTTTTATCTCCGGCTTTTCTCTTAACGGCATGGAAAACATATGGTACACAAAGTCATACTCTGGAAATTTCACAAACACCTTATTAAAATATGTTAAATTGCCTGGTAAAATTTTCAATCCCGTTTCCTCTCTCATCTCGCGAACCATTGCCTCAAGAATGGTCTCGCCTTCATCAATTTTGCCCGCCGGGACTCCCCACATGTCTCCCTCTGGCTTATGATTCTGCCGGTGAAGCAGGAGAATATCCCCCTTATATTCAATAAAACAGCTTACCACCTCAAATTTCTTATGAAATTCGCGAGGGAGAGACTTATAAATCATACTGCCCATTCTTTTTTTAGTGCCGTGTAAAAGTTACGCGCTATTTCTGTACTTACGGGAAATTGCAACTTATTAAACTTATCAACCTTTCGTTTAAGCTCATTTTTTAGTTCCTTCTTTTGGACCCACATTTTAAATGCGCCCTGCAACTTTTTATCAGCAAAGAACGCAATAGTGTCGGCATCTTCTATAATTTCCTTTTCAACGCTCATCTTCCCATCGGACAAAATTTCCTCAAGCTTTCTTTTTTGCTCAAGCGTCAATCCCAGCCCTTCTAAAAATTCTTTACTCACTGGATATGCCAAGCGTTTATGCTCTTTTCGCAGTATCTCCTCATCGGCCTCAAAAGTTTTACCTATATCATGCAAGAGTGCCCCAATGGAGAGTACGGACGTATCACAAGACACTTTCTTTGCTATTCGCAATGCAAACTTCATTACCAATATACTATGGTCATACATAATCCGCCAGTCATTGAAGCTGTAATGGGGATGCTTGACAAACGATTCCTTTAGAAAACGCTTACTTTCTCTTATGATTTGGGCTTTCATAAAAATGCTATTCCGAGAGATAAATTATATTAATACCCAAACGGAGTGCCTGGGCATGCTCCCATGAAGCGCCACGCAAGGTTTGCCAGTCAGACAGAAAATAAAGGATACTCACTGATCCTGATTTAAACACCGGCAAGTAGAACTCTTCAAGCAAACGCATAGGACCGTCTTCCTTATAGGAAAGCAATATGCGCGCCATGGGGTCCTGAAAGGGCATTTGATTAAATATTATAAGTCCCTTCGCCGTAAGCGAGTTAATAGTCTCTGCCAGTCGCTTTAAATTTCTTTCTGGCGATCCCGTTCCGCCGGTGGAAATCGGACCGCACACCTGGCCAATGGGCTTTAGCATGCGCTCTAAAATCCCTTGAGCCACAAAGTAAAGCTCTGAAAATTGTTTCGCTTGCATCAATGCTTCCTTGTCTTGGAGCGTAAAATAGTCAGCCATAATCTCTAATTTTGGAAGTCCGACTTCAGAAATTTTATCCCAAATGCGCGTGGTCGTTCCATGTTATGAGTTCCCATTTGCCTTGTTTATTCCTTTCACAAAGAGTAATGCCGGTATTTTTTAAATGAAATGAATCGCGAAGATGAATAAAGAGATCCGGGGTAAACAAATCCTGAAGAACGAAAAGGAAAACAGCGAATCGTATAAATATTCCGTGCGTGACAACAAGAACATGTTCTTCGGGCCTTTGCTGAATTATTTCCAAAAACGCCTCTGCCCTTTTTTTGACGTCAAAAAAATTTTCCTCGTCAGAATGATGCCACTGGGGATCGTGAAAGTTTTCGCCAATCTGGCGTTTTATTTCCATGACGTCAGCGTCTGCCCCGCTCTTTTCCAGCACCGCCGACGGACGCTTAAGCTCACGCAAGAGGTCGTTATAAATTACTTCCCGTTTAAGAGTCCGGTTAATGATTTGGGCTGTCTGGACCGCGCGCGTATAGTCGCTGGAAAATATAGCATCAATGTGGATACTCATAAACCGTTTCGCGAGAAATTCTGCCTGCCTTTGCCCTTCCTCTGACAATTCAGATGTTGGAGGCTGAAATATATTATTCGCGTTATACGTGGTTTCGCCGTGGCGAACAAAATAGAGTTTCATAGTGCTACGTTGGGAACAGGAGATCGGCAAGACGTCTTAAGAATGGCTCTCTCCTTGGACGAAGCGCTTCTCTAGTTTCAAAGAGTCTCTCCCTCATCGCCTCCTCGCCGGCTAAGATGACCGCCTTCGTTTTTTCTGAAGTAAAGAGTGAGCTCCAGCGCGTGGCTGAAACTCGCGGAGTAACAATGATGTCAGCTCCCTTACGATTTTCCTTCGCCAAGTGAAAGCGGAGTAGATTAAAGATATCTCCTGAAAGTTTTGTAAAGCTCACGCTTGCTTCTTTGGTTTGAGCATAATAATCCGCGTATAAGTCAATGGCAATTACCATATCGGCTCCCATTTCTTTTACCACGCTCACGGGAAGAGGTAACGAAAGTCCGCCGTCAACCAGTAAAGCATCCCCGTAAACCACGGGCTTAAAAACCAACGGTATTGCAATGCTTGAACGAATGGCAAAGGAAACATCTCCCTCACGCATGATAACAGGCTTGGCAGTTTTAAGATCAGTGGCGACCGCGATAAAAGGAATTTTTAGATCGCTAAAGGTGATATTGCCCACCTGCTTCTCAATAAATTTTTTTATTTTATCGCCTCCCATCAGTCCATGCCGCCATGAAGGGTCAATAAGTGAGATTAATTCCTTCCAATTCGTTTTAAGGGCTAATTGCTCAACCGCCGAAATATCTCTTGTTGCCGCGTAAAGCCCACCCACTAAGGCTCCAATGCTTGATCCGGCAATAACATCAATGGGAATCCCCTCTTGCTCAAGAACTTTTATCACCCCAACATGGGAAAGCCCCTTGGCGCCTCCGCTCCCTAACACTAATCCCACCTTTACCTTTTTCCTTAAAAACATACTTATCCTTTTAACATTAGCTTCGCACGTAGAGTGCTTGATAAATTCCTAAACCGATAAACAATGAGATTAAAGATGAACCGCCATAGCTTAAAAATGGCAAGGTTAAGCCGGTTACCGGGAGCATGCCTAAGGCAATGGCGATATTAAGACTTGACTGAATTAAAATCAAGAGGCCCAGAGACGAAGCGAAAAGACGGTCAAAATTACTTTTTCCCTCAAAGCTCATGAGACGCCAGATAATAATACCATAGAGAAAAAAAATAATGAAGGCGCCACTTAATCCCGTTGCTTCCACAATCATGGAAAACATAAAGTCAGTATGCGCTTCAGGCAAAAATCCGTCTAACGAGTGGAGGTTGGCGCCAAATCCTTTTCCCCAAATACCTCCTACCCCGATGGCGATGAGTGATTGATTACGCGAATAATTGGCACCTAAGGGATCGGCTTCCGGATTCAAAAATGCCAAAACACGCGTTTTTTGATAGGGCTCAAGGCCGTATGTCCACATGAGACCCGCACCGATAACAATAAGCAGTATGATGATAATAAAATGCCGCCACCCGAGCCCTGAAATAATGACAATTCCAAGCCACAAAAAGAATATAACAGCCGCTGATCCTAAGTCAGGCTGGAGCAAAGTTAATGCAGCTGGAATTGCCGCATAGGTACCTGAGACAATCACGTGAAACGGCTTATATAAATGAATGTGCTGAAAGGTAAAGTAACGCGCTAAAATAAAAATGAGGATTATTTTAACAATTTCGGATGGCTGAAACTGAATCCATCGCGAGATAAAAGGAAGCCAGCTTGCCGCCCCTCTGATATCGCGGCCCACGAAGAGAAGGAGCGCCAAAAGAAAAATCCCCAAAAGGTAGAGGACGAAAATGGCGACGCGATGTTTTTTAAGGAAAGAAATGTTAACGAAGGCAAGAGCGAATAAAAAGAAGAGTCCTACGAAGAAAAATCCCACTTGCCGCCAAAAAAAACTGTTTTCGTTTAATATGCTAAAAGGATAGAGGGCGGCTAAGCTTAAAAGAACGAGAAACGACACCGCCGTGGCCACCACCCAATCAAGCTCTCTAAGAAGCGACATACCTTCTCTTTCTCGTCAAAAAGTTAGGGAGTTTGATTCTTCAAATATGTTCGTGTCAACTTGAAATTCCGGCGTGGTAAAGTCAGGAAGACGATAGGTCCATTTCACCTCAAAAAATCTATTCTCGTTGGGAACTAAGGTGCGCACCTCGTGACTCGTAACCGCAACGGTCTGGCCCGCCTGATTTTTCAATCGGACTGCAACCGCCACTTTATCAAAACTCGTGTCGGTCTGATTCAATACGTTTCCCCGCACTGCCGCAAATCCTCCTTCGCGCTCATCCAACGGCCTTGTTTGAAGCCCAATGATGGTCAAGCGCGGCTTTACATAATCCCGTACTTCTTTGAAATCCGGCAGTTCAAAATTGAATTCCACGCGTTCGGGCGTTTTAGGAACGGGGAGATTATGCTCCACAATAAATTTTGTTGAGTCGGGTAATATATAGGTAACGCCGCTTCGCGTGGCAAGGAAAACGCCATCCCGATCATAAAGATCAAACGTATAACGTAACGCCCCTACCCCAACGGCAAGGTTTATATTTTTCACCTCGGCAAAAAGGTCAACATTTCCCGTCGTAGTGGGAAAAAACTTTTTTTCAAACACTTCAAGCGGCTTTTTTTGCTCGCACGTTTTACAATTTCCCCCGCAGTCAACGCCGGTTTCCCCCTGATTTTGAATCTTGTCAAAACACGAGGGTGCAGGCGGCTGACGGAAAATGTAAATAATAAAGCCTATGCCTCCTATAATGAGAAGGTAAACAAGGGCAATGACGACGCGTTTAAATACTCTCTTTGCATCTTGATCCATATCATAAATAATATCACGCCAAGTAAAATTTGCAACCAAAAACCGCTCAAGGAGAGCGATTTTAAGTGAAAATATTTAATCTTCTTGGCCGCTTAGTTATCAAAGTATAGTAAAGAGGCAAATCTTTGCAAAATTGGATCAATAAAGACTTCTTTAAATGTAGGGATGGGCGGCTTAATAATAATCAGTTCGGCGTCGATGCCGCTCGTTGCTCCGGCGCGCGAAACGACAACCTGGGCATAATATCTGCCCGGAGTTGTATATAGACAGTTCTTGCTGGCAACAATATTTCCAGAAGCATCGCTTCCCGATATGCTTTCAGGGAGCATCACTCCGGGACCATCGCAGTCAAAGGTAAATTCGTAATTTCCCGCAGCCTGAAATCCCTCTGTGTCATCTATGAGCCTGGCATCAAGGGTAATTTGCGCCTGAAGGGTTTTACTTAAATCCGCAACCTGCGGGCTCGGAGTGAGGCTGACGGAAAGTACGGCGGGTTGATTAACGTCAATAGTAACAAA
>CAYTEF010000013.1:0-17553 GCA_964436845.1 uncultured Candidatus Saccharibacteria bacterium | reverse complement strand
AGGCTTTCAGCCTCCCTCATAATCTATCGCCTTTCAGGCGATAGTGGTTTAAAGATGATATGAATCAAAATAATCCCAACAACATGAAAAATATTATTATCATAATACTCCTGCTTATCATTGTTGCCCTGGCAATCGGTATCTTTTTGCCTGTAATGCCAAACGGAAGTTCTTTTCTGAGGCGGTGCAAATTTAATGAATCTACCGGCTCCTATGACAGATGCTACTGGCTTTGGGATAAAAATCTCCCCACGCCATCAATATATTTCTAAAAACACCGCTGACTAGAAAACGCATATCTTAATATGTTTGAATTATTGGGAAATATATTTATTCCGCATCCGTATATGGCGCTACTGCCTGCTATTGTATTTGCATTGCTATACTACAAACAGCGAATCACACTCGCCCTTATAACGGCCATTGCATGGGCGCTATATGCTGTATACGAAGAGTTAAACTTATTAAGAATTACTTGCTCGGGAGAATGTAATATCAGGGTTGACCTATTACTTTTCTATCCGGTGCTCATTATACTGACTGTTGTCGGGGTAATGTACGGAGTTGCTAAAATTTCTACCAAGCGGTAAATCATGCATCAACGAGGACCTATTGCCGTCGGGCGAGACGGGACTCTACTAGACAAACGGGATTTTACTTAAGAGTACACTTTGTGAGGGAAGTCCCCGGAGAAAGAATTCTGCGAACATAAGAAATGCGGAGTATTGCGATTAGGCATAATGCTCGCTATCATAGAATGCATGGACACTGCATCTAAAGTAATCATCTGCACTTGGAAGTCCGACTTCTAAAAATTGGCTCAACCAAAAATCCCCCTTGCGGAGGATTTTTTTATGTTCTCTTTCGTTTTTGCCGTCCTTTTTACTTCTCCCAAAAATTCCACCAGCGGGAGATAAGCCAGATGACTAAAATGATAAAGAGAAACAGAAGCAGCCGTTCAAATCTATCAAGCTCGCGTAAGCCCCCAAGAAAAGCGCCTATGCTGTTAAGCGACGGGGTGGGGGACTTTTCTCTTTTTGAAATCCCTTGAGGAGAAGAGGGCTCCTCGCCCTCTTTTGGTGTTATTTTCTCTTCAGCGGGCAGGGGAGTTTCCCCTGCGCCCTCTGTTTTAAAGAATGCGCCCGCCCGAGGAGCCGCTTGGGCTGTCTTTATAACCGGCGGAAGGCTTTCTTTTGTCGTCCCGGCGATCTCCCCTTGAGGAATACTTGGGGATGCTCCAAACGGAATACGCTCCGTTACTGATGCGCCCTTTGTGGTAAAACTAAATTCACGGCTTATCGTGGCAGGGGAAGCGTGAGATATCACGCGATAAAAATAAGTGGTTCCCGGAGTTAAGCCGGAGATAGCAACAGAGTGAAAAGTAACTCGGGGACTCGTGTCTATTTCAGGCGTTGTGTGAGCATAGCCGTATCTAGGCGGCGTGCCCGATGTATCGGTTAAATCTAAGAGGTGCGGTTCATTTTCCGCCGAGTAAACAACCTGGCTTGTTGCAAAAAAACTGGTGAGCCATTCAATGGTAGCGCTTGTCTCTTCAACGCTTACCGCGCCCTCATCCTTAATGACCAATCCCTGAATGAGCCCGCCGCCGCCGCCACCACCACCTGAACCATCGCTCGCGGCATTTATACCGCCGCCCTCGCCCTGAAATCCGATCAAAATATCAAACCCCAAACTTTTTTCCTGGTAGGAATCAGGCGCTGACGAAATAAAGCTTATGGTGAAATCATACTGCGTCTGGGTTCCTCCTCCCGCGAGACTGGAGAGGAATAGTTCTCCGTCTGCAAAAAACTGCGCAAGGGTATCATTATAATGTTCCGTTGCCCCTTCGGTAATTTTTATTCTTAACTTATCACCTAACCCATCCGGATCGCTCTCATTGATCGCTTCTACGGCAATCTTTTTCGTTGTACCCGAATTGTTTTTAACATTTGCAAAACGGGTTATTGCGTCGCCGGGCAAAAAGTTTGCTTCACTAAAAAGCGGGCTTGCCTCAAACTCAACGACCAAATCACCCGGAGCGGCATACGCGGGCGGAACAAATACCATATTCGCCACAATGACCGTTAAAAAAATGCTCGTAAACTGTTTAAGGTATTTCATGCTATTTCACTTGCCTCTCCTTCCGTTTCAGAAGAAGGGATTGATTCTTCTTGTTCTTCTTGTTGTTGTTCCTGCTCTTGCTCCTCCGCCTGTTCAGGTTCAGGCTCTGGTTGGGTTTCTCCTTCCGGTTGGGGTTCCGGATCGCTTGGATCTTCTTCAATGGTGGTCTCTTCTTCAATGACTGGCTCCTCTTCCAGTACCGCTTCCTCTTCAATAGATTCTTCTTGAGAATCAGTATTTGTTTTGCTCTCCTCCAGCGGTTCGGTAATATCGCTGTCACCTGAATTATCGGCGGCGTATGAAGAGGTGCTCGTAGCACTTTCAACCTCATCAATGATTTCCTCTGTTATAAGGGATTGTCCTTCTGAAATTTCCTGTTCCTGATTCTGCTCTTGTTCATTTAATGTACGGGGTTCGTTCGTTTCAGGAGCGGGGGAGTTATTTGCCTCCTGGCTCTGTGCCGCCGCCTCTTCTATTCTATTCGGGAATCCCGGCGTGGGGATTGGGTCCACCCAATCACCCGTTCCATCAGGAATGCGCGCGTAAGACTTATTGCCGGGCACGCCCGGGCATGATCCTGAAGAGTCCTCTTCGTTTTCTTCGCCCGGAGTAGGTTCTAAATCACAAAATTCATTTCCCACATACGAGTGAGAATCCACCAGCCGGTCATGCTGGTTAAAGAGCCGCACGGTATCAGAGGTATTATTAAGGAGTGCTTTATTTATGTATACCACGAGCCAGTCCTTGCCAGAAATAGTAGAGGTCGCGTGGCTCGTATTTAATCCAGTAATGAGAATTTTATGGTCACTGGCATTTGAATTATCACGAATATACCACCCCGAGAGATTATGCGACTTGGCATCATTATTGTAAAGTTCCACCCATTCTCCCTGTGGTATATCATCGCTGTCCTGACCGAAATCAAATCCATATTCAACCCCGTCGGGATTGGGCAAAAATTCATTGAGCACGACACTCCAGATGCCGCTTCCAAGGGTGTTGCCAAGGACTTCTTCGTCCCAGAATCCTTGGCCAAATGGCATTCCCTCCTGCCCTCCTTCAAACAAAAAGGAAAATTCGCAAAAGCGATCCTGCAAATCATAGGATGCGCCTTGGGGCAAGCTCACCTCAAAACTCCAGTCATCCGTTGACGTCGCGTGGGTAAATTCTGCCGATGAGAAACCGGAGAGCGGCCCCGCGTACTGGCTCACTCCTTCAAGGGTTGCGTCAAGGATAAGCTCATCACAAAGAAGCGAATCTCCGGAAGTTTCTACAAATTTCACCGTATACATAAACTCTGACATCCCCTCATTCTCTATGCGAACGTCCCTGCTTACCGTATCCCCGGGAAAAAGCCCAGGTGCGTTGCCGGCAGGATCCCAGTCGGTTATGTCCTGCAACGAAAAATCAACCGCGCCAGCCGCTAAGGTGTTATCAGGCGAGCTTTCCGTGTCATGAAACATTGCATCCGTGCTTCCTATCGCGCCAAACGCGCCCGCATTCAGCGAGACGATAAGGAATACCGCGGCTATTTTTTTTGCGCTACGCAGGAGTGCTTTCATCGTGTGGTTGTTTTTTGCGCATGGCCTTTATTTCCCGCCATATTTTTTTTGTTTCATCGGCAATAATAATCGCGGCGGGAATGATAATCAGTGCCGCAAACCCATAGGGTGTCTTTGCCACCGCCACCCCATAGCCTACATACGGCACATGGAATAATACCTTTCCCATCACTTCAGCATGAACAATTTCCCGCGCATCTGAAGCATTATTGGCGTCTCCCTTGGTGATATATAGGGGATTGCCCTTGTCCACGCGCATATCTGCCACGCGGTGGGTAATGGGCGCCTTTGCGTTTGCCAAATTCTTAAAGGTAATGACATCGCCTATTTTGTAGCTCTCTTTGGGCGCTACCATCACAATACTGCCGGTGGAAATTGCGGGCTCCATGGAGCCTGACTGCACCACAAAAAACTTGTAGTTGCCCGTGATAGGGAACGTGGAAACAACGAGCAGTAAACCAATGACCGCCACCACTCCAAAAAATATATAGTAAAGCACCGAAAATAATTTCATAACATCTTTATGTCCAGCCCCATACTATGGGGCTGGAGAAAAGACGTTAGTCTAAATCGGTAAATACATCAAAGAAGCTGGGGCAACTCTGCCCTTCCTGTGTACCAGCTACATTCACACAGTTTTCGGGGTGTGGAGCATTTGTCTGCACAACCTTGAATTGTTCCTTGAATACACATTTATCACTTTGGTAGGCATTCTCCGCTGATTCTTTCATATGAAAGCTCTGGCGGATAGTAACATGGTTGTTGTTACTCAACGGCTGACCATAGGTACCCAAGTATATCCAATGGGACGCGATGCGCCCTAGCTCTATCGTATTGTCATCAATAAGTATATTCCAACAATTCTGGGTATGTTCTGAGTCACACATCGGGTTATCCCCTGGATCACTTGAAGCCGGCTTCACTAAAGGTCCTTTCCAAAGCTCTAAATCAAACCATGTAACTTTGGGGAGGTCGTTGTCGTCCTGACTAGGACCATTAGGGAATGTACAGGCGTCATTATTCCAAACACCACCCTGACCCTTACACTCCGGTTCAGTCACGCCATTACTTGAACAGCTAATCAAATCATTTGGATCATCGTTAACAATATGCTTGTACAACTTACCTGGATTATTATTAACGGTCAGAGTGATCGGGCCAGTCACAAAATGTTGAGACGGCTTGAGATCTGGCAAATTCACTATTGCTTCTACGGGATCATCTACGTTATTTACTTTTAAATCAAGGCTTCCCGCGGCAATAACATTACCACTTGATGTTTCCGTATCACTAAAAAATGCGGTGGTTGCGCCCACGCCTACGGCGGCGACTGCCGCGATCATTGACAAACTAATAATTATTTTTTTCATATTGTAAAGTATAAATTCGGATTAGTAATTAGTATCAAATTTCTTTTTTGCCATTTTTGGAAGTCGGACTTCCAAAAATGGCAGATAGGCTTACTCGCATCGACCTTTTTTAAAAGTTGCGAATAAAATGATTGGCTTTTTATGGCACAGCCAAGGAGAAGGCTCCGGGGCCCGGTTCCTTTCCCCTGACCGCACCGCCATGTTGATTTTTCTTTAAACTCCGCCTGCGCGGCACACTCGTCCGCCTTTGGCGGACTCGTATTTAGATGTCCGACATCCAAGTCTATGGGATGGGAAAAATAAAAAACCCTTAGAACAAGGCGCTCAAGGGCTTAACGCGAAAACCTAAGAGAGTTACAATCGCATGCCTTCTGATTTTTCGCAAAAGGTGTATGCATAGATGTTGTTTCATTATAATCTTATGGGTCCCGCTGTCAAATTTTGCAAATCTTCTATATCCGTAGCTATTTTTTAATTTTAGAAGTAATTTTAGAAGTCCGACTTCCAAAATTCCAAGGCTTATTAACACGATACCAACGCTTTTTCCTCATGTTATCCCCACATTAATCCTCAAGGGTAAATTCTTTATACGAAGTAACGTCTGTTTCAAGAGCTTCTAAGAGAACGTTCCGATATCTCTTTTTGCCCAGTATTTCAAGAATTATTTCGTTGTTAAGAAGCGAGGGGAAGTTTTTCTTTTTCAAAAAATCCATTAAACTTGACCAGCGATAACCCTCCAGAAAGGAAATAATTTTTTTTCTGTCGCGCCTGCCCAAAGGAGCGCTTTGCCATTTGGGGAAAATGATTTTTACCGGATTAAGATGAATGTAGGAAACCAAATGGAGAAGATAGGTTTCCTTATCAACTTCAATTGATTTAAACTTCCCCTCAAATAAGTGTCCCGTGCGGCGGTGCTTTTTATTAAAGTAGTTCGTGTATCCCGTGCCGAGTTTCCGTAAAAACATGGTAATGCCCGATCGCTTTTTTTGAGCGAGCAGGAGGTGAAAATGATTGGGCATCAAAGCAAACGCCACAATGTCAACCAACCGCACCCGCTCTTCTTTAATTTTGGAAGTCGGACTTCCAAAATTTTTATCTTTCTCTTTTTTCAATCGTTCAATCTCTTTTCGCGCATGATATGAAGAAAGGGCGCTTGCGGGTTTTGTGTCGTTAAATTCGTAAAGATCGTGAATGAAGCGATAGTAGTCCGCGTCAGTCGCAAAGAGTTTTCGCCTGTCCACTCCCCGGTTGTATACATGGTAAAAATGCCCGGTGGCGAATTTCGTTTCGCGCATTAATTTTAATCCCTTCTCTTCCATCATATACGTTGAAATGTTCCTTCTTATAATACACGAAAATTTTTGAAGAGCAACTTTTGATACTTTTAGAAGTCGGACTTCCAAAAATACGCGCGACAAAAAACAAGCCGGGAAAAATTTCCGCGGCTCGTTTTGTTTTTGGCTTACATCCCCTTCTCTACAAGCATTCCTTCAAGGATGTGTTTCGCCGGCGCCGGATCGCCGTCGTCCGGCTCAAGGGTTAACACATAAAACGTATGATCGGTTAAGTCCTGCCCCGAACGGTAGACGTTCATGTAGCTCGTGCCGTGCTTTTCTACTTTTCCCGTGCTGACAATGCTCATGGGGGTACCCTTTCTCACCACCCACCCTTCATAAAAATCCGTGCCCTTAAGATCGGGAAGGGTCTCAAACGTGGCAAGCAAGTTATAGGCGCCATGGGCAAAGGTTGCCTTTGCCATGCCCCTGGCACTGCCTCCGCTTACATCGGCTAACTCGCCCTTGTAGTCGTAGACTGCCTTCATCATTTCTTCCATCATTCCTCCATCAATATTCATTTTCATGTTGTCTTCCATTACCTCTCCCATCGTATCTGATTCCGTTGAGGCGGCGGGAGGGGTGATAACGGGTTCTTTGCCGCGATCACGATAGACGAGGAATAATCCTGCAAGAATTACTATCACGATAATAGTAAAAATATTGGATTTGTTCATAAGAATGTGAGATTTAACAATAAACGTACGCGCGCAATAGCAAAAAAATAATAATCCCACAAGGGGACTTTTTAAAATGAGAGCGGGCTTGAGTTTCTCATTCGCATGGTATAGTATTAGTAAGATAAAAATTTATGGGCTTATTCAGAAAACAAAAAAAGAAGGACCGGGAAAAAGAAGAAAAAGAAGAAAAGCCTTCCGCGCTTTCTCCGGAAACAAAAAACAGCATTTTTGCGATTATTCTTTTTTTCTTTTCTCTCCTCCTCTTTCTCTCCTTAATTGAAAAGGCGGGAGTTGCGGGGACATGGATTAAAAATGCGCTTCAGTACCTTTTCGGGTCAATCGCTCTTCTGGCTCCGATCGTTCTTTTCGTTGGCGGCCTCTCACTCCTCACGCATTTTGCGCAGTTTCGCTGGAAAACAACAACAGTCGGAAGCATTCTTTTACTCGTGAGCGTATCCGCCATATTCTCCCTCATGCGCGAAGGAGCGGCGGGCGTGTTGGGTTATTATATAGCCCTTCCTATTCGTTCTTTGCTTTCCCAGGCGGCGAGTATTTCTCTTTTTGCCGCACTTCTCTTAGTGGGCATTCTCGTTACATTTGACGTTTCTTTGGGAAGTTTATACGCGCTCTTCCGGCGGCCATTTGCGAAAACGCCGCCCGAAAGCGAGGTTTCGGGCGCCCAGTGGCAGGTGACTCCTCTTGAAGCGCCCAAGCGCCTGCGCCAGATGGCATCCTCACAAAAAGAAAATCAGGCTGATGAAGAAAAAGAGACAGAGCCTTCCCGCAGTGACGAAGCATACAAGCCCCCACCCTTATCGCTTTTGGAAGCTGACGGTTCAGCTCCTTCGTCAGGTGATATTCAGGCAAATAAAAATATCATTCAGCGAACATTAGAAGAATTCGGCATTGACGCAGAGATGGGCGAGGTATCGGTAGGACCAACCGTCACACAATATACGCTAAGGCCCGCGCAGGGGATTAATTTAACCCGCATTACCGCGCTTTCGCGAAATCTCTCTCTTGCCCTTGCCGCGCATCCCATTCGCATTGAAGCGCCCATTCCGGGAAAATCCCTTGTGGGACTTGAGCTTCCCAACAAGCAGGCGGCAATGGTGCGCTTACGCTCTCTCATTGCAGGCATTTTAAAAAAGACACCGCCCTCTCCCTTGGTTCTTGCATTGGGGAGAGACGTGGCAGGGGAATCGGTTGTCGCATTCCTTGATAAAATGCCGCACCTTTTAATCAGCGGCTCCACCGGTTCGGGTAAAAGCATTTGCCTTAACAGTATTATCACCACCCTTCTTTACTTTAACTCCCCGCGCAACCTGCGCTTTCTCTTGGTTGACCCTAAGCGCGTAGAGTTTTCCATGTTTGAGGGCATTCCTCATCTTTTGTCTCCCGTTATTGTAGATACCAAAAAGGCAATTAGCGCTCTTAAGTGGACGATCGCGGAAATGGAACACCGCTACGAACTTTTGGAGGAGGTCAATTCCCGGGACATCCAAAGTTACAACGCAATCATGCGAAAGCGCAGTGAAGGCAAAGAATTGCCATACCTTGTGATTATTATTGATGAGATGGCTGACCTTATGATGAAGTATAAGCGCGAAGTAGAAGGATCCATTGTGCGTATCGCGCAAATGGCGCGCGCGGTGGGAATCCACTTAATCACCTCCACCCAGCGGCCCTCCACCAATGTGGTTACAGGATTAATTAAGGCGAATATTACCGCGCGCATCGCATTTAAGATGCCCACTCAAATTGACTCGCGTACCATTCTTGACCAGGGGGGCGCGGAAAAACTCCTGGGATTTGGCGATATGCTTTTTATGACGGGACAATCCCATGGATTAAAACGCATCCAGGGAACATTTCTTTCCGATAAAGAGGTAAAAAAAGTTGTCCAGTACTTAGTGGGATTGGAATGGGAGAATGACTATGCGCCGGCATTGGGAGAAGGAGAGGAGCGTGAAGGGGGATTTCTCGGCTCTGAATTTGACACGGACGATGAACTTTACGAAGAGGCAAAGCACATCGCAAGAGAGGCGGGCAAGGTTTCTGCCTCACTTCTTCAGAGAAAACTTCAGATAGGATACGCGCGCGCGGCCAGACTTTTGGATTTAATGGAGGAGGAGGGGATTATCGGGTCCGCACAGGGGGCAAAGCCGCGCGAGATTATTAAGCAAGAATAAATCCTGGCATGATCTCGCGACGACATCTCTCTATAGGAATGGGGCTTCTCTTTGTTGCATATCTTGTATTCCAGCTAAGGCTGATTATTTTCCCGCCCCCGCTTACGGTGTTTTTTGAAGACATGCGACAGGTCAGGGCAGGAGAGGAGATAGAAGTTACCGGGAAAACTGACACATTAAGCCGTGTTTCCGTCAACGGAGATATCATTCCCCTTGACAGGGAAGGAGCGTTTTCCCAGCGTATTACCGTGCAAAAAGGAATTAACCGCATTGAAATTAAGGCAGAGAATCGCTTTGGCAGGAAGCGGATTAACTATCTCACTATCATCGGACAAGAGCCCGCCCTTTGACTTTTTGCAAAGAATCTGCTACGCTTAGAGTACTATGAAGAAAAAAGAGCCTCTTGCCCAGGGAAAGATAGTGGCAAGTAAATTCGCAAAGAACGAAAGCGACACGGGATCGCCCGAAGTTCAGGTTGCATTTTTCACCGAAAAAATTATCAACTTAACCCAACATTTAACACAGCACAAAAAAGACCATTCTTCGCGCAGGGGTCTTTTACGCATGGTTTCATTGCGGCGGCGCCTTCTGGAATACCTTAAGAAAAAGGATGTTAAGCGCTACAAAAAAGTGGCGAAAGAGCTGGGGCTTTGATTGCTATTACGATGCAACAATTTGAAACAGAGCTCGGAAATAAAAAACTTATTTTCAAAATCACTGACTGGGCCTTGCAGGCCTCCGGATCTGTTTTGGCGCAGTATGGAGAAACAGTCGTTCTCGCAACCGCCACACAAGGAGGGCAGGCAAGAGAAGGTATTGATTACTTTCCATTGCTGGTAGATTATGATGAGCGTTTCTACGCGGGTGGAAAAATTGGCGGCTCCCGATTCATCAGGCGCGAAGGAAGACCATCTGATGACGCAATTCTCACCGCGCGTATGATAGACCGATCGCTACGCCCGCTTTTTGAGCAGGATGAACGGCGTGATGTGCAAGTGGTTATCACTGTCCTTTCATTTGACAAACAAAACGACCCTGATATTCCGGCTCTTCTTGCCGCTTCACTAGCCCTCTCTCTTTCGCCCATTGTATTTGACGGCCCAGTGGGCGGCATACGTCTTGGATGGAAAGATGAAAAACTGATTATCAATCCCACTTATGAAGAACGCGAAGCGGGCACGCTTGATCTTGTGATTGTAGGAAAAGGTGAAGGGATTACCATGGTAGAAGCGGAAGCACATGAAATTTCTGAGGACCAGTTAAAAAAGATCTTTCGCGAAGGCGCTTCTCTTATTACAAAACTTGTCGCGTTCCAAAAAGATATTATAAAAACTTATTCACCCATAAAGCATCCGGTGATAAAGCAGGAAGTCCCAAAAAGTCTTGTCAGCTTTGTGGAAGGATTCAGTAAAAAGAAGCTAAAGGAAGCTTTCTTCCGCAAGAGTGATGTTGCGGTCAAGGAAAGCCTCGCTCTCCTGCGAAGTGAGCTCTTGGAGGGGGTGCGTAAAGAATTTAACCAATACTCTATTTCCCAGGCACTCTCGCTTTTTGACGAAGCGCTGGGACAAATAATGACGGAAGAGGTATTAAAAAATAGCATCCGCCCCGACGGCAGGAAATCTGATGAACTGCGCCCCATTACTTGCGAGATAGGGGTTCTTCCCCGCACACACGGATCAGCGCTCTTTTTAAGAGGTATGACGCATGCCCTTTCTGTCGTAACACTTGGCGCGCCCGGGGATGAGCGCTGGATTGACAGCATGGAATCCGAAGAAAAACAACGCTACATGCACCATTACAATTTCCCTCCTTTCTCTGTAGGAGAAGTAAGTCCGCTTCGCGGCCCCTCGCGCCGAGACCTAGGGCATGGCTACCTCGCCCAGAGAGCGATTGAACCCGTACTCCCCCCGCCTGATGAATTCCCCTATACGATTCGTGTGGTGACAGAAATTCTTTCTTCCAATGGTTCTTCTTCTATGGCTTCGGCCTGCGGCTCCTCCTTAGCCCTCATGGATGCGGGCGTGCCCCTGAAACGCGCTGTTGCGGGTATTGCTCTTGGACTTGTCTATAAATCAGAAAATGACTTTGCGATATTAACCGACATTCAAGGACCAGAAGATCATAACGGAGAAATGGATTTTAAGGTTGCCGGGACTTTTGAGGGGGTAACCGCGATTCAAATGGACACAAAATTAAAAGGGCTCCCTTTGGCAGTGCTTGACGCGGCCCTAGATCAGGGCAAAAAAGCGCGCCTTGAGATTCTTTCGGTAATGGAAAAGATAATTGCCTTGCCCCGCCAGGAACTCTCACACTATGCGCCCCGCGTGATTCGCTTAACTATTGACCCTGCCAAAATCCGTTTTGTCATCGGCCCGGGAGGAGAAACGATTAATGATATCATCGCAAAAACCGCCGTAAAAATGGACATTGAAGATGACGGCTCTATATTCATTACCTCACCCGACGAAGCATCAGGGCAAAGGGCAAAAGAAATTGTTGAACAAATCACACGGGATTTTAAGGAGGGAGATATGGTAAAAGGAAAAGTTGTCAGTATTAGAGATTTTGGCGCGTTCATAGAGATTGCTCCGGGCAAACAGGGGCTCGTGCATGTTTCGGAGCTGGCCGACCAATACGTAAAAAACGTGGGTGATGTTATCTCTTTAGGCCAAATCGTAGAAGCGCGCATTATCGGCATTGATCATGAGGGGAAAATTCGCTTATCGTTAAAAAAGGCAGGTCGCCTACAAAGCCCACCCCCTCATGCACTATCACCAAAAGGGCCAGGCGATCGAAAGCCACCTCATCACCATGCCAGACGAAACGCAACATAACCCCGGCCTCCCTACGCCGCCGGACAAAAGTATTAATCCTTTACCGACCCAGATCCCACCCTCTGAGCCACCCGCAACGCCTCCGTCAAGCCTTCCTTCCCAGCCGCCAAAACCTGCTTCACCTCCGCCCCCGGATATTCCCAAGATCGATCTTCTCCAACCCCAAGCGAAAGAACCGCCGGGCATGCTTAAAGTAGACATAGAAAAAGACGCACTTAAAAAATTTGAAATACGCACCATGGCTGATGATCTGGGTCAGCCGTTAAAAGCTCCCCAGGGCCTTGGGTCTTCTTCTTTCTCCCCTCCTCCTCCGCCAAAGATGACACCCCCTTCTCCGCCAAAGCCACTCTCCTCACCTCTGCAAAAATATCCCGCTCCTCTGCCGCCCGAAACACCGGAAATGCTTTTTGAGGAAGAGCCGAAGCGCGGAGGCATGCTTAAAAGCTTTCTCCTTGGATTTATTATTATCCTCCTTTTTGGAGGTCTTGGCCTTGGCACCTGGTGGTACCTTGGTGTGAACACCACAAGCCAAACACCTCCTGGCCCCACCGCCGTGACACCTCCTCCGGATAATACGCCCCCGATGAATAGCACTGATGCCTCCCTTCTTCCCGTAGATAAAAACTTTACCATTGAGTTAGGCGCGAACGCCACAAGAGGAGATCTCTTCCAGAAACTTGCCTCCCATGTAAATACCACTCAAGACCTTTCCTCGCGGGACATTGCGCGCATACTATTGACAAAGGATAGCGCGCCCCTCACCCTCGCTGAGTTTGAAAAACTCCTTGGAGTTGATTTTTCTCCTTATGTTGACCAAAAAACATTTACCCTTGTGTACTCCCCTCAAGAATCCGGAGCAACCTTTGGATTGATATTGAAAGCCACGGATAATGAAAAACTTGCCGAATTTTTTGCTTCGCAGGAAAAAAACATTCCTTCTTTTGCAAATGACATTTATACAAGCTATGCCGGCCACGCCCTTCCCCAGGCAGCAACGGCTGAATTTTCGCAAAACGTCCACCAAGGGGTAGCGATTCACTACCTAAATTTTGATACGCCCGAGAGAGCATTCGATTATGCCATTCATCAAGATCTTTTACTCATGGGCGGTTCAAGGGAGCTTATGTTTACTTTGGTGGATAAGGCAAATCTTAGCTCGCTCTTGGGCGGAAATAAATAATGCTTGCTAAAGTTTACAGTGCGTTTCCTTATGGACTAGGCGCCATGATAACGGAGGTGGAGGTAGAAGTGGAGCCGGGGCTTCGGGCGTTCCATATTATCGGCTTGCCCGATGAGGCGGTGCGAGAGGCAACCCGAAGGGTAGGATCGGCTTTGCGTCATGCGGGCTTTCAATCTCCTTACCAGATGAATAAGAAAGTGGTGGTTAATCTTGCGCCCGCAGATATAAAAAAGCAGGGGTCTTTTTTTGACACGGCTATTGCTATAGGATTTCTTGCCGCCTCAAATCAGATTCCTCTCCCGCCGAAAACCACTCTCTTTATAGGAGAGCTGGGCCTTGAAGGCTTATTGCGACCAATCCCGGGAGTGCTGGGGATCGCAATGACAGCGAAAAAGAAAGGTTTTTCCCATATTGCCGCACCCTACAATAATGCCTATGAATTAAGCCTCATTCCGGATATCACACCCCTTGCAAGCGCAAGCCTTGGTGAGCTTGTCTTGCTCCTTGCGGGAAAACTTTGTAGTCCAGCACTTAAAGAGGTTATTTATTTTGCGCCAAGTGAAGGCGAATATAATCTTTCTGATATCCGCGGGCAGGAAAGTGCAAAGCGCGCCCTGGAAATCGCAGCGGCGGGAGGACACCATTTTTTTATGGTTGGACCTCCCGGCGCGGGTAAAAGCATTCTGGCAAAGACTCTTCCCTCGCTTCTTCCCGCACTGTCTCGCGACGAGGGCGTTGAGGTGGCAAACGTGCAAAGCGCCCTTGAACCGCTCGCAAGAGAAGGATCTGGAAAAATTTCTCTTAAGCGCCCCTTTCGATCCCCCCATCACAGCGCCTCGGCACAAGCCGTATTGGGCGGCGGCTCGCCCGTGATGCCCGGAGAGATAACACTTGCCCATAGAGGAATACTACTGCTGGATGAGTTTCCCGAGTTCCATCGCGACGTCCTTGAGGGGCTTCGCCAGCCTCTGGAAGAGCGCGTCATACGCATTGCCCGCTCAAATCATCGCTTCCTCTTTCCCGCGCATTTTCAGCTCGTGGGAACGGCCAACCCATGCCCCTGTGGATTCAAGGATGATCAAAAAGAAGTCTGCACGTGTACGCAGGCGGCTATTAACCGCTATCAGCGAAAGCTTTCCGGACCGCTTATGGATAGAGTTGATATATTTGTGTCCGTACCACGCCTCTCGCGGCAAGAAATTCTTTCCGACGGAGCGATTGGTGGGAATACCAAGACAATGCGCATCCGTGTAGAAAAAGCACGGGAAATACAAAAGCGAAGGTTAGGAAACTTTAAGACAAACGTGGACATGACGGTCCCTGAAATAAAACGTTTCTGCTCTATTGATGGCAAAGGGGAGGCCCTCGTTGCAAGAGCAATTGAACATTTTAACCTTTCCATGCGCTCGTACCATAAACTTTTAAAGACTGCCCGAACCATTGCTGACCTTAACTCTTCCGAAGAAATAAAGGAAAAATACATTCTTGAGTCCCTCCAATATAGAAAACCTTTGTAAGCTATATGCGCGTCATTTTACTCATTCTTGACGGCTGGGGATATTCCCCAGAACAAAGAGGTAATGCCATTTTGCAGGCAAACCTCCCTACGCTAAGGGATATTGAATCACACTATCCCTTTTTCCTCCTTAAAGCCTCCGGTATGGGAGTGGGGTTACCATGGGCAGAATCGGGTAATTCAGAGGTGGGCCACCTTAACATTGGATCAGGGAGGGTGGTGCTCCAGTCAATGCCGCGCATCATCAAAAGCATCCAGGATGGGTCCTTTTTCCGCAATGAGGTGCTCCTTGGGGCGGTTGAGCACACAAAGAAACATAACTCTCAACTCCATTTAATGGGCCTTTTGGGTTCCGGATCGGTGCATAGCTATATTGATCATCTCTACGCGCTCCTTGACTTAGCGCAGGAAGCAGGTCTCTCCTCAAGGGTAAAGCTCCATATTTTCACCGACGGGAAAGATAGTCCTCCTCGGGAGGGAGCGCAAATGATATCTCACCTTCTTATGCGGCTTGAGGCAAAAAAGCAAGGGGAAATAGCAAGTATTGTCGGAAGGGAATATGCAATGGATCGCGACTATAATTGGGATAAAACGAAAAAAACATTTGACCTCCTTGTTAATGGTACGGGTAAGAATATAAGCGATGGGGTAAAAGCCCTTCAGGCCGCGTACGAGAATGGCCTCACCGACACGGAAATTCCACCCATGGTGTGGGTGCGCGACGATGACGCAAAGCCGCGCGGCGTCATCTCTACAAATGACAGTGTTATCTTTTTTAACTACCGGGAAGACTCCGCCCGCCAGCTGACAAAAGCATTTATTCTTCCGGGGAAAGTTGAATTTACCCCCAGCATTCCCGAGAATCTTTTTTTTGTTACCATGACGGAATACAGTAAAGATATTCCTTCGCATGCGGCGTTTAAGCCTCTTCCTATTGAGCATACCTTATCTGAAGTACTTGCCGATCAGAAAAAGACACAACTCCATATTGCGGAAACGCAAAAATATGCTCACGTTACGTACTTTTTTAACGGGTTAAAAGAACAAAAACATGAGGGAGAAGAGTGGAGACTTATTTCCTCCCTTGACACATCGGATTATACCAAAAAACCAGAACTCAAAGTTCCAGAAATAAGCCAAATCATCAGCCAAGCAATTGAGGAAAACGTCTACGAATTCATACTGGGAAACTTTGCCAATGCAGACTTATTAGGGCACACGGGCAATATGCAGGCAACCATCCAAGGATGCCAAAGCATTGACTCCGCCATAAAAGAGATTTTAGGCGCACTTTCCCGCAGCAATGATCCTCACTGGCTCTTTATTATAGGATCCGACCATGGCAATGCCGAAGCAATGATTGATCCGGTTTCCGGGGGCATCCTTACGGAGCACACCTCAAACGATGTCATCTATTACTTTATCTCCCCTCCATTGCGAAAAGACTTTCCTCCTCTAGAAATTATGTCACGCAAGCGAGCGGCGTACGGCATATTAGCCGACGTTGCCCCCACTATTCTTGCCTTTTTCCAGGCACCTCAACCCGGCGAGATGACCGGCCGCTCTCTTTTTAGTGAACGGGGCATAACCTAGCTCTTAAGGGGTGCCACCAAGTAGAGATAGCTTTGATCTCCAACCCCCCGCAATACAACGGGGCTTGTTTCATTTTTAATATGAAACGCTAATTCTTTTGAGGAGAGGTGTAAAAGGCCGTCCAAGAGATATTTATAGTTAAATGTTATTCCCAAAACGCCTTTGCCCCGGATAGTCGCCTTAAGGGCAGCCTCCGAAGACCCAATTGTTGTACTCGCAGACAGCACAATTTCCCCATTTTTTATTTCTACCCTGCAATCATTTGTCTTTGGGGCAAAAACACTTATTAATTTAAGTTTTTCTAAAAAATCTTTTCGACTTACCACCACATCCATCACAAAGTCTTTGGGAATAAGCTCGTTGTAATTAGGATAATTCCCCGCGAGGAGGCGAGATATCACATATATATCGTCAATGTAAAAAATTACCTGATTCTCGTTAACGCCCATAGAAATACCGCTTTCAACTTCTTCTCCTAAAATATACCCTATCTCCTGACTTGACTTAAGGGGTACAATAAACTCCTTTCCCACGAACTCTTTAGGCACGCGCATGGATATTTCTTTTTTTCCCAAGCGAAAACTATCTGTTCCCACAAGGGTAAGTTTTTCTTTTGAAAAAGAAAAAAATATTCCACTAATTTCCGGATAGATATCCGATATGGTAGCGACATGAACGAGTGGAGATATCCCCTCTACGACATCCTTCCTTATAAGATTAATTTTTTCTTTTACCTCTGGTTTTGGTATTAATGGAAAATCATTTGAGTCCTGTCCCTTAATAAGAGCGGTAAAATTTTGCGCCTCAATTTCCAAATCAAACCCTTTAGAAATGATTGTTATGCGCTCCTCTTTTATATTATTAATAATATTCCCCAAAAGAAACGCGGGAACGCTTACCCTTCCTCCTTCTTCCATACGACCTTTTGCCCATACATAAATACCAAGTTCTAAATTTGTGGCTGAAAGTTTTAACTTTTTATCCTCTGTTTCTATAAGAACATTTTCCAGAATAGGGAGGCTGGGGTTTTTTACCACAATTCGCTGGATAATCGCGAGGACTTTTTGAAAATTTTCTCTTAGGAGGGTAAACTTCATAATTAATATAAGTATATTATTAGGTAATTAGTGGGAAACGTAACCAAAGTAGATGGAAAGAAATTGTTTAAAGA
>CAYTEF010000012.1:0-20057 GCA_964436845.1 uncultured Candidatus Saccharibacteria bacterium | reverse complement strand
CGACTACCTAAAAACTAACTTCAATCATATTATACAACGTATCGTTATCTAACAGGTAATGAATATTAACGGTGCTTTATACCCAATCGCCCCTCAACAGCATCAACGCGCACATCAAGCTCCTCAAATTCATCCCGATAGACAAAGTGCTTTCGGATATCCGCAACATCGCGTTCAAGGGTATCAAGTCGCGCATGGACATGACTAAAATTATCATCAATTCCATCAAAACGCTTATCTACTTCTTCAAAACCCTTATCAATCAGTTCAAAACGTTTATCAATGGCTTTAAAACGTTTGTCTACCGCACTAAAACCTTTATCCATTTTCGCGTGCATTTCCTCAAACCCTTTTTTCGTAATGCGCGCAAGATTTTCAATCTGATTTTCTAAAGCAGTCTTCTTCATATACAAAAAGTATATCAAACCCGTTTGTTATGTCAAACCAATCGGGAGTAGAAGCCCGCCATTTTAGATGTCCGACTTGCAAAAGCTTAAACTTTCCAGTTTCTCCACTTGCGCCATTTGGTGATGACGCGGGCGGGAGAAAAAAATCTAAGGATCTGTGTCTCCTGAACAAAATCCGAATTTTTTGTCAAACGAATCTGGATGAATAATTTCCACAATACAATCCTGCTGGATTTACTTTACCAAAAATTTTGTCGATTGAATACCGAAAGCCTCCGCGTCCCGCTTTGAGCGGGGCTACGCCTCAACAAAATGTTCTTCTTGATTTTTTAGCCGCGCGCACCCTTAAAATTCTTTTCAGTATGGTAGAAGAAAATTTTGTTAATGCGTTCTGCCGTTGCGGGCAGGAGACTATTCCGGATTATTAAACTTCTCTCGAAAAAATGTTTCAATCGAAATTCCGCTTGGGATGCCCATTTCGTGAGCCAACTTATGACATTCAGCACAAGGGGATTCAAGATTCTCGACTGTGTGTGGACTGCCTGTTACTTCCCATTAAGAAACTGTTCAAAGTGTATGATATGGTGTGGCGGGCCCTGATTCTCACACGCGTGGCCCGGGCGACCAAAATCGCGTCCTTTATCACGTTCTTGAACTGTTTTTGCGATTTCTTCTGGAATCCTGCGTGATATCTTTGTGTTGCCATAATTCTGCCCCTCGCGACTTTTCTCTTTTACATTTATGATTCTTTGCTTTCTTATATCTTGCCATATTTTTTTCTTTTTCTTGCCGCTTAATCCTGTATCTTCTTCAAGTGAAATATGAAGTTGTTAAAATTTTGAATCCACGATAGTTATAGACTATGAATCTCTTTAAAATTTATGGTATAGACTCTCTTCCAATAATACCAAGTATTTTTTCCAGGCACAACAAAACAGCCCCGCGGGGCTGTTACTAAGGAAGTGTATCAGTTATTGTAGGATCTATGGGTTGATACACATACCGATAACCGTTTTGGCAAGTCATATACACATCAGTAGGATCTGGCGTACACTTTTCTTTCACATATCCCATTTCCCGATAAGTTACGGTGTTATTTTCAACATTCACGGCAATATCACCAACATCACCAAGTATCTTCTCTTTTTGCGATTCAATGTTATATAACGAGATAATGCTTGTAGGATCATCACAGAATGTGCATGCGCCGATGATGATCGCTATGTATTTATCTTCAAAATTTTGTATGGCTCTTCCTCCGCCATTAAGACCATAGCGTTTGGCATCTTTAGTTTCATGAGACCAGATTTCTCTGTAGGAAAGGTCCGGCAGATTAACTTGATATATTCGCGAAATAAGATCTATATTGTCAAGATCAGTATCAAGGGAAATGTATAGAATGTCTCGCGAATCGCTAACAAGCGGAGAAATAGTACAAATTTTCTTACTAAGCATAAAGACTTTTTGGGGATTCTCTAGCTGGGTAAAAAGTCTATCTTCTAATACAGTGTAGCCGCCAGCTGAATTACCGTAAACTATCTTTCCCACTTGAGTCGATATTTTTTGTTCACTTGAACATTCTTTATAAAAATTTGAATTATGAACAAATAGTGCATCATTTCCTTCGTAAGTAGTAAGGTAAACGGGGGCAGGGTCAAAGGACGCAACTGCCGGCTCGCCGGCAGAAGATGTCTGAGTCTGCAAAGAACCCTCTATTGGTTTCCCTGTAATGCTTTCCTTTTGGTTCTTCTCTCTGGTGGCTACTTGCCCCCATAAATAAAGACCAGCGAGAATGATAAGACCCAAAAGAAAGAAAACAAGAGCTATAGTAAAGTTCAACCAATTGTTGGTTATCTGTTGATTCATGAAAAATTTATCTTTCTAATCTATCTCTCCTGAATGAAATCCGAACTTTTTACCAAACGAATCCTGACTAAGGAAGCCGCCCCGCCGCCTCTATTTTTGCAAGGGAATGGCGAAATTTTTACCCCGTAGCGATCTTCGCTCTGCTTCAGGGCACCCCACACCCCCCTTCCGCCGTGTTCTTGTGGGGACGGACGGGATTTTTGGCGGCGTTCTGAAATAGCTTGAAAACGATACTAAGAATTAGTATCGTTTGAGGTATCTAAAATTTTTTTATCTATATCCATAGTTTTTTCTGCTAAACCAATTACCAAATAGAAAGAATATCCAGCTAAAGTTACATCACTGAATAAAAGAGCAAGCGTAAATGTATTATCGGGCAATAAAAAAACTATAAGAAACAGATTTAGTATAACAACAAAAAAACTATAAACACCGAATTTCAAAAATTTATTTAGTCCCAGCTTCCACCCATCTACATCGCTTTTTAGTTGTACTTTTGATTGGTCGGGTTTACCAGTATTTCTATTTCGAATACCCTCAAATCCAAACGCAACCATTACTCCAACCAAAGCTACTAGAGCTACGAGCGATTGAGCAATTACACTAAACAATTCTTTTGCGCCATCATCTGCTTTAACTCCAAACTTATTTTGTAAAAACCATCCTGCCATAAATAATAACATCACCATCAGAGAAGAGCTAATTACTCTCCTTAAAGATTTTGAGTTGATTTCTTTCATCAGTATTTTATAAATTAGCCAAGTAATTTCTTCCATGATTTTTCAAATAATTATAGTTTTCTTTTCATAAAGCATCGGCAAAGCGTCCTGCCTCATTCTGAATTTTGTCCCGTGGTTGTGTCCGGTTCGGGCGTCAAAATCCACTAAGATTTTTGCTTCTTCTAGCGCTTTCAAAAATCCCTCAAAACTGAATTTCTGCAACATCATTACTTTGGTGTAATGGTAAAATTCTTTCTTCCTTAGGATTTTCACTTCTGCTTGAACATAAAAAGTGTTGAGCAGTTTTGTTCCGGCCTTATGTTCCAAATCGTCAAAACCCCAATACGGTTGTGGGTTGAGTTCACCCAAACCAACGCGCTTCTTTACTGATTCAAGCCATTTTTTATGTCGGATATCAACACTTCCAGCGTCAAATGAAATCAAGATTTTCCGCTCTTTTCGATCAATCACAACTTTGAACCCGCGATCACTTCGCGATTGGCCGTGAATAGTTTGCCGAAAACTCATTTCGCCTTTCAGATATTTCTTGCCGTCCTTTTGGTGTGCCCAGCCATACTTGGGCAGAAGCGCTTGCGGCACAAAGCGAATGGCGCGCGGCGAGGGTTCAATGTGAAAAAGTGTTGTAAGAGAGGTTGAATTAAGACGTTGTGTTTTCAATTCCCACTCGGCGGCGTTCGGAATAGGCAGATTATTTTCTTTGATACCAAGTAAATCCTCGAGTGTATTACCGATACCGCCCGCATTCCCTTGCCGCGCGTTAGGAATAAAGCCCATCGCTGATATTTTTTTCAACTTGACTATCAGTTCCGGTTTTGTATAAGTTTTGGGTTTATTCTTCGCCATAGTATTACCAAAGTTTAGATTGCGCTTTATGTTGTTTTATTCTTTTTCGCGCCATTTCGCAATACTCGGGCGAATTATCAATCCCGACATAACTTCGTCTGAAATTGATTGCAGAAATAGCGGTTGTGCCTGAACCCATAAATGGGTCCAAAACAATCTTGGCATTGGTAGCGGAAACAATTCGGTCTATGAGATTTACCGGAAAGGCGGCAGGATGTTCGTTCTTCATTTCTTGAGTAAATTCCCACACGTCCCCATGTGCATTCGCTCTCGGGGCAAGTTTAAACTTCGGTTTGGCAATCACATAAATAACTTCGTAAGTAGGCAAGAAATAGCCGGGATTAAAATTGAGACCGCCTTTCCGCTTCCAAATGATAATTTGACGAACCGGAAAGCCGATCACGATATCTTGTCTATCTTGAAGTAAGCTGTCTTGAACGCGCCATTTGTGATTGTAGAAAATTGCGCCAGCATCAGAAATAACGCGCATCATTTCTGCCAAAGATTCTCGCTGCCATTTTATATACTCTTTATGCGGCATACAATCGTCATAATTTGCGTATCCTTTTTGAAGTGCCGCATTCGCCCATTTGCCACCGCGACCATCTTTGAGGCCGTTTCCGGTGGAATTTTTGATATTATAAGGCGGCGAAGTAATGGCCAAATCTATCACCCCATCGGGGATTTTTTTCATAATCTCAAGGGCATCGCCGCAAACTATTTTATTGATAAAATCTTTGGGCCATTTCATAACTATTTTGAATTCAAAAGCTCATCAATTATTACATCCAATCTAGCGGTAATATTTACGACTAGTTCTGGTTGAAATTACTTTTGGAAGTCGGACTTCCAAAAGTCCAGAACGTATAATTTCCAAGCGCATAATCTGGGGGATAGGGTATCCTTCGCCAAGGCTACGGAATACCGGTTATATCCTAACCATCTTTCTTCAAGGCTTCAGTTTCCATGAGGCGTTTATAAGCAAATGCTTTTCCCGAACCTGTTTTTAGATAGATTTCAAAATCTTCGGCTAGCTTCTTTGATCTAAATGCAGCGTAGAATACCAATTGCCAAAGTATATAGGGTTTTGTAGCTTTGGAGCGACCACTATAAATTGGCAGTTGAGTCGAAATAAAAGTTTAAGGATTTTGAGCTCCAAAGGATATAAACATAGTGCATAGGCCGTTCTGAAGCCTTGGCGAAAGACGGCTGGGGGGCAGGGATTCGAACCCCGATAAATACCTTCAAAGGGTACTGTCCTACCGTTAGACGACCCCCCAATGGAGATTATTCTTGGGTGGTTTCTTTTTTCTTTTCCATTAATGCATCGCGGACGGTGATGAGAAACTGCTTCGTGCGGGCCACTAATTCGTTCGGCATAGGAACTTCATGCGGAGCTTCTGCCGCATGTATTGCCGCAACAATATCTTCTTTCTCTTTCTGCAAATCTTGCCGGTCTGGCAGGAAATACTCAATTGCCATCTCCGCACTGCTTAATGCAGGCATTAAATTATTCGTGCGAAACATGCTCTTTTCGTACAATTGGACGAGTACTTTTCCCTCTTCCGTTCCCTCAATGCGCATTCGTTCCCGCTCCTGGCGGCTGAAGTATTGCGGAGCCTTGTCGAAAATAAAGTCGTTGATAAAATGCTCCAGTGACTGAATATCGGTAGCGATATCCACCTGCTGTTCCGAGCTATCAAATTTTTCTCCTTCCGTCATATTAGCTTATGAGTTTAATGACAGCGACTTCCAGCGCCATTTGGCTCTGGGGGTATTTTTCCACGTCGCCCAATGCTTCTAAAAATATATCCACCATCGCAAGAATTTGCTCGGTTGGAAGTTTTTCCGCCTGTTTTATTATAATAGAAATATCCTCTTTTGTCAAAATTGCTTCAAGCGCTGGTTTTGCGTCGGGTGCCATCTTTAAAAGAGCTACTTTTCTTAAGTATTCAAGAAGTGTTTTTAAAAATGGTTTTGGCTCTATCCCCTTTTCCTCAAGCGTTTTAAGAAAATCAAAAAGTGCGGGAGACTCCTTTTTGATAAGCAGGTCGATAAAGCGCATGGCAAGGTGCTCATCCACAATGCCCAAGGTTTCGCGAATATCATCCATGAAAAGTTTTTTCTTTCCAATTGATAACACCTTCGCAAGCGAGCTTTCCGCATCGCGCAAGGATCCCGAAGCATTAAGCGCGATTGCTTTTAGCACATTTTCCTCTACCTCTATCCCCTCTTTTTTTGAGAGCTGCCCTAAGCGCGTGGTAATGTCAGAAAGTCCCAAATGTTTGAAGGGCAAAATTTGCAGGCGCGATTTAATGGTGGGAATAATTTTATCTGGCTCGGTGGTGATTAAAATAAAAATGGTTTTTGCGGGGGGCTCTTCCAAAGTTTTTAATAACGCGTTTGCCGCATCTTTGGTTAAACTATGAGCTTCGTCTAATATAAATACGCGCCAATTATTCTGCGAAATACTTACGCGGGTATTCTCTTTTAAACTGCGGACTTCGTCAATGCCGCGATTGGAGGCCGCATCCATTTCCACGAGGTCAAAAAATACACCTCTTTGAATCGCGAGACAGTTTTGGCACTTGCCGCAAGCTTCGGTCTTTTCACCTCTGGCAAGGCAATTAAGCGTCTTTGCGAGAATGCGCGCCGTGCTTGTCTTTCCTGTTCCCCGCGGGCCAATAAATAAATACCCGTGAGCTAAGCGCTCCTTTTTAATCGCGTTGGTTAAAACCTCAACGATATGGTCTTGCCCCACGAGCTCACTAAATGATTGCGGGCGGTATTTGCGATAGATAACGGTCATACAAAGAAATTTTTAATTCTGAATTTTCACTTATAGTATATTCTATCTTCTATGCGAAGGTCAATGTATTGGAGGG
Source organism: uncultured Candidatus Saccharibacteria bacterium (assembly GCA_964436845.1). Taxonomy (GTDB): domain Bacteria; phylum Patescibacteriota; class Minisyncoccia; order 2-01-FULL-47-10; family JBBTYX01; genus CAYTEF01. The sequence goes on along the minus strand of CAYTEF010000012.1, from coordinate 13,316 downwards.
TTGAAAGTTTATCTACAGATTGTGAAGAGAGAAAGGTTGCCAATTTTTCTGTCTGCTCCTTGATCTCTTTTTGCGAAGAAAATCGCACTTCAACACCGGATAGAAGGGAAGCGGCAAGAGAAAACGGGGCGTTAATGGTAAATTTCGTAAGACGTAATTTGCGTCGCGAAAATGTTTCCTCAAATGCTTTCATTGTCTCTATATAAGGTAAAGGAATCTTTTTGCCTATCGCGACATTCTCAAAATATTTGTCCTCAACCTTTGTTAGAAGGGTATTTTCCACTATATCCGATTTCTCAAAAATTATTCCATGCGTGTCCACGAGATAGCATGCCTGCTGGAGTATATTGTTACACCAGAGGAAGTGAGCTTCCCGAAGAGTGTAAGATACTTCCAGATTATTATTCAAAACATCGGTACCAAAGGTAAGCTGCTTCATCCGGGGAAATTGTTTCTGAAGTTCGCGCTCTATCCTATTGGATGATAAAAAGAAAAACGGCATGCGCGAGGTGACAAATGCCGCAACTTGTTCCCTATAAGGATCATCGCCGACAATATTAGCATGGGTAATGCGAAGTATATCGGTTTTAAAATACGCAAAGCCAATGGCGGAAAGTGCCACCAATAAAAAAAGACCGCCCAAAAGCATTGCGCGAGAACGCGAAGATGCCGCCTTTTTTTTAGGTGCTGAATAATACATCCCTTATGCCGCTAAGCGCGATCGCTGAATAATTTCTTTTTCCACCATGCTTTTGTCTCTCCCGTATTTTAAGTGGGAAAGCTTTCTTATCCCTTCCACCTGTCCATAATCCCCTACTTTTATATCTAGCGTTTTCATTTTGAACGCGGGATTAACGGACCCATTTACCAAAAGTTTCATTACGAGGTGCCGGTTGGGCAGGTTAATTAAATCGTAGCGGGAAAAATCGGGCTCAAATTGCTTTTCCATAATGTCGGCATCTTCCTGGCTTACCCTGAAACACGCGATTGAGCCTACGTTGCCAAACGCGGCATCCCTTATTTTTTCGTCAAGCTGGGCGATATACTGATGCGCGAGCGTTAAGTTGAGGCGATATTTTCTTGCTTCGGATAAAATAGTGGCAATGCTATCGGTGGTAAAGTTTTGAAACTCGTCCACGTAAAGGTAAAAATCACGGCGCCTTTCGGGCGGTTGATCGGCTCTGCGCATGGCTGCCATTTGCATTTTTGAAACAAGAATCAAGCCCAAGAGGGCGGAATTGACCTCACCGGTTTTTCCTTTAGAAAGATTTGCCAAAAATATTTTTCCTTCGTCCATCATTGCCGCAAGGTTAAAACTTGAGCGGCTCTGGCCGATGATATTTCGCATGACTTCGTTTTCAATGAAGCGGCCCACTTTTGAAACCACGTATCCTAACATGTCGGAACGGCTCTGGCCGGTTGTCTGTTTCCACTCGCGAATCCAGAAGCTTCGCACCACCGGATCTTCCACGTGCTGCAAGCGCTCTTCCATAAACGTGTCGTCCGTAAAAATACGCGGGATCTCTACGAGCGTGCCCGGGTTACTTTTATCTGCCATGAGTGCCAACATAGCGTTTCGCATATAATGTTCAAACATAGGCCCGATGACTTCGGGCGGGAAGAGCTTCATAAAAATGGCGATCATCTCCTGCACGGCAAAGTCTTTTTGTTCGGGGCTATCCCACTCAAGCATATTTAGTCCCTGGGGCCTGGCTAATTCAAAGGGTTCAAAGAGAGCGACATCGTCAATGCGCGATTTTGGCACGTTTGAGAGTGTGTCTTCAATTAAATCGCCATGCGGATCAATAACTCCCACCCCATTGCCCGCTTCTATATCCTGACGAATCATTTCGCGCAGAAATTGAGACTTTCCCGTACCGGTTTGTCCGATAATATATACATGTCTTCGCCTGTCATCAACCGAGGCAATATATACGGGTCTTTGGTCGCCCCTATATACCGCTGTTCCCATATGTAAAATTCCTTTCGCCGGCAGGGCGGTTGGCAGCGGAACTTCCTTTGCCCCGCTCACTTTTAACCCTGGCAAGACAAAGCCCGGATAGGGAAAGTGAAAAACCGAGGCAAGTTCGTCCGCGTTTAACACCAGGGAATGAGAGCGCACAAAATTACGGAAGCTATACTGAAAAAGAAATTGCCTCATGCGCGATACTGGAATCTCACGAATAGTAAACTGGTTAAATTTGGGCAGGGTAAATTGGGAAAAAGGCTGGGTTAATTCCTGCATAATACTTCTTGCCTCCTCTTCGGTGGGGGCGGACGCAACAATCCTGATATTTACATAAAACGCTGGCCGAGAAAGTTTTTTTGAGATTGCTTCAATTGCCTCCTGGTCAACATGCATCTCTTCCGAATTCTTCTTATCGTTATCGGCTTGGCCCGTAAGCTCGGCAAATGTGGGCAAGGGTGTACGTGTCGCCTTGCGCAGGGATTTTCCCTTGCGAAGTCCTTCAATGACCGCTTTTCCTTTTCGATACCATCTCTTTGGAACAGGGGTGATAACCACTTGGAGCGTTGCTCCCTTATAGTGAGGCACTTTGCTCAACGAGGAAGCAATTTCTCCCAAAGGATCGGAGTCAAACTCCTGAAACGTGCGCACAGGCAAATAATCCGTTTGATCAAGTTCAATCCGGGCCGCCACTACTTCGTTTCCTGATGAAAAAATAGTATAGTCCTCCAAAACTTTTTCAATCTCGGCATCGGGATAAATGCCATGAATGGCTTTTTGCGCCTGCTGCTCAATATTTTTCGGCACTGATATATAAAACCCAATTTCTTCTTCGTTGGAAGGGGAAGCGATTTCAAAAACAATACGCGGATAGCCGTAGAGAAAAATATCAATAAAACTCTTCGCTTTAAGATGCGAAAAGGTGCTATAAAGCTGGGACGCCTTTCCTATCAACTGTTTGAAGAAATCCGCTGACCGGGGTGCTTCGCCTTCACTTTTTTCATAGCGCGGCATGCGCACTAAAAAGAGACTCATACCAAGCGAAGACCTGATTTTTGTTGAACGCCTCTTAATTAAAATAAAAACTAAAAGAGTTCCCGCGATAAGAATCGCGAGAATGCTTGAAATGAAAAGAAAAAGAGATTGACTCATAACTACATGCGTTTTTCCTTTATAAAGCGATAGTAAAGCTCGTCAGATGCTAAAAGGTCGTGAAACGTGTCAAGCACCGATGGATTGCCAAGCTTCCAGGCAACATTCAACGCGAATATGACATCCCTCGCGAATGCCAATTTAATGAGCTCGGAAAGTTGAGCACGATCATCCAATGATAAAATATCCCTTGCCGTCCGGGAAGCTTCATCATTGGCTTTTTGGGGCAAGGGGCTTTTTGCTGCTTCAATAATTTCCTCGCGCACCTTTTTTTCTTCGTTACTCAATTCGCGCTCTTTCCCTTTTTCCGGCGTTAATTTTTTTTCGTAAAGCTCCCGCGCGCGCTCATGAAGTTTTTCTGGTGTTATGGTCGGTTCTTCTGCCATATTAAAAGTTACTCGGTTTGTCCGTCGTTTGAATTTTTTAGTTTCATTAACGGAAATAACATTGCCTCGCGAACATTCGGCGCGCCCGTCAAAAGCATGAGAAAGCGGGTTACCCCTAAGCCAAGACCTGCCGCGGGCGGCATGCCATATTCTAATGCTTCAATAAAATCCCTATCGTACTCGGTAACTTCCTCATCCCCTGTTTTTTTCATTTCCTGCTGGGAGAGGAAACGCTCCTCTTGATCCTGCGGATCATTCAGTTCGGAAAATCCGTTTACTAATTCCAGTCCATTAATATAGAGAATAAAACGAGCGGTCCTTACTTTATCATTGCCTAAACGTTTGGCAAAAGGAGAAATCTCAATGGGCAATTTCGTAATAAATATGGGGGCTTGCAATTCCGGACGAATTAATTTTTTAAAGAGTTCATCGGCAATTTTAGCTTTTGAAAGCCTCCGGTTGACGACAACGCCCTTCTCTTTCGCAATCGCAAGCAATGCTTCCTCGCTTGATTTTTGGTAATTTAATCCAATCTTTTCTTCAAAAAGTACTTCAAATTCCGCTCTTTGCCATGGGGGCGGGGGAAGGATAAATTCTGACTTTTGCGCAACGGTCCAGAGCCACTTTTCCGTAAATTCCATAAGTCCTTCCCAATCCTGATATGCCCAGTAAAGCTCAAGCATCAAAAATTCCGGATTATGCTCCCGATCTAGCCCTTCATTGCGAAACACCGGACCCATCTCATAAATCTTTTCAAATCCTCCTACCAAAAGCCGCTTAAGGTAAAGCTCTGGGGCGATGCGCAATACCACACCAATATCCAGCGCGTTAAAATGGGTTTTGAATGGCTTTGCAAGGGCGCCTCCGGCAAGCGGCTGTAAAATAGGCGTTACCACTTCATGGAAGTGCTGATTGTCTAGATAGGAACGCAACTCCCGCAAAATTTTTGCCTCTTTCAAAAATCGATCCCTTACCTCGCGATTAAAGATTAAATCCAGATAGCGCCTGCGAAATCGTTCTTCCGTATCCTTTAAACCAAACCACTCTTTTGGCAGAGGACGAAGTGATTTTACCAATAAGACCAGAGAAATGACTTTCAAGCTTTTTTCCTTGCGTTTTGAAAGATAGGCCTGCCCCTTTGCTCCTATAATATCACCTTCATCTAAAACATCCAAAAAAAACTGAAAGCGTTGCGTATCGCTTTGGGTCATGAAAAGCTGAATTTTGCCGGAAGTGTCTTCCACATCAAGAAACGCGGCCTTCCCATGGATGCGAATACTCCGGATGCGCCCGACGATACTTATCTGCTTTTGTGATCGCTCCAGCTCCTCAAATTTTGCAACCAAAGAACCTAAAAGGCGAGTGCGCGATACGATGGCAGGATATGGGTCAATGCCTGCCTCGCGCACCTTCGCTAATTTCTTTATCCTCTCTTCTCTCAATTGGGATAAGCGAGGCACAATAATCTTGCGTTATTCAATAATTTTTGTAACACGGAAGGTTTGGGTGCTGTTGTTAGGCATTTTTACGGAGAAACTTTCCCCCACTTTTTTTCCGAAAACTGCTTTTCCAAGAGGCGATTCAATTGAAATTTTTGTCGGCGGTTTTGCCTGTTGAGAATCAACGAGTTCAAATTGAAGTCCACTGTCTAATTCCACCTGATCGCCAATTTCAACGATATCCTTCTTGTGAGGTCCCTCAATAATTTCGGCTTCGCGTATAATTTCTTCCAACTGTTCAATTCGGGCTTCATTGAAACTTTCCTGCTCCTTGGTCTCCTTATACGAAGCATTTTCCGATAAGTCACCGAATTCTTTGGATTCCCTCATTCTTTCAGCAATCTCTTTTCGCACCGAAAACTTTCGCTGTTCTAATTCAGCGAGTAATTGTTTATGTGTTTCTTTTGTAAGAATCTTTTTAGCCATAAAAATAAACCTCTCTAAAGAAGGGGCTTGCGACTCCTCTTTAATGATTGCGCAAAGTATAGCAAATGTTCCCGCAATAATCAAGATTTTCTTGACACATACCATTCAAGGAATCTCTTTGCGGTAGGAACAGCACTTTGTTCTCCTCCTGCTCCATTTTCAATGAGAATAGTCAGGGTAATCTCGGGATTCTCATAGGGGGCAAAGAGCGTTACCCAGCCGTGATGAGGACGATTGCCTCCGGCTTGTGCCGTTCCCGTCTTTGCCGCAACCGGAATGGGAAGATCCTTTAAACGCCATACCGTACCGCCTAATACGGCTTCCCGCATCCCCTCACGCGCTTTTTGTATTGAAGAAGTATTTATAAAATTCTTACGGATAACCGTTGGCGCGCGATTAACTATTCTTTCTCCTTCTTGACTATCTATTGTCTGGACGAGATAAGGCTCATAGAATGTTCCCCCGTTTGCAAGGATGTTTGTTGCCACTGCCAACTGGAGGGGCGTGGCACGGGTAAAACCCTGACCAATGGAGCTATTATATGTATCACCGATAAACCACTTCTCACCCAGTGTTTCTTCTTTCCATGCAGACGTTGGGAGAAATCCCGTTCGCTCGCCCTCAATATCAATGCCGGTTTTCTTATTCCAGCCGTAGAGTTCCAAATAGTGATTAATCCTGGATATGCCAAGTCCTTTCAAATCCTTATATCCGCCGCCAATAAGATAAAAATAGATGTTGCTTGACATGGCAATTGCTCTTTTCATCGTAACTTCTCCTAACGCCTTCCATCCGTGGAACCGCCAGACTATAGAGGGATCATACACACTTGGAACTTCAATCACTCCTTTGTCCAAAATAACTGTTTCGGGAGAAATAATGCGCTCCTCTAAAGCTGCCGTCGCAAGAAAGGGCTTAATGGTTGAACCTGAAGGATATTCTCCCGCGATGGCGCGATTAAAAAGCGGCCTTCCCTCATCCTCCAAAAGCAAAGAAGTAATTTCGTTATTGTCAAAGGAGGGAATACTTACCATGGCCCGTATTGCCCCGCTTTGCGGATCAATAATTATGGCAGCGCCCCCGGGGCTTTTAAATACTTCCACGCTCGCCTTTATTTCTTCATAGAGTTTCTTTTGCATTTCACTGTCTATGGCGAGTGTTATATTATTTCCAGGCTTTGCGGGGGTAACAAGCGGCGGCTGGGCAATTTCTTTTTCTATTCTGACTGGTTTTTCAACACTGCCATGTTCGCCGCGCAAAAATGATTCATACGATTCTTCAACGCCCATTTTCCCTACAAAATCGGAAGGAATATAGTAGGAATCGCGACTCAAATGATAGGAATCAACGCGCCCGGTAAATCCCAAAAGATGCGCGAATGCCCGCCCTTCCGGATATATCCGTGAAACCTCATTTTCTTTTTGTCCGGGTCCGTTGATCGCCAAAGCAATGCCATTTGTATCAAAAATAAGTCCGCGGGGGGGTAAAATCCACTCCTTTTGCAGGTGAATCGCCTCATATTGAGTAATGATGGCATTTGCTTCAAAAATCTGTAACGAAACAACTTTCCCCATCAAAAGCACCGCTACTATAATGAAAAATGAAGCTGCGGCGGTCGTTCGCATCTTCCCAAAGGGAACTTCATGCGACGCAACAACGGGCAAGTCAAATTCAACATCAGAAGAGTCTTTTTTGGCGACGCGTGGTTTTTTGAATCCAGAAAACATAAAAAATAAAAAGGAGAAATGAGAGAGGAAAAAAGAGAAGAAGTACTTGTTTCAATGTCCCTGTCAATCCGGGAATATACCAGAAAACGATAACCATTAAAAAGAGGAGAGAGAGGACAGGAGGCGTTTTCTTTCGCACCACATAATGGTTAAAAAACTGAAGGAAAAGGTTTGTGGCAAGGGCCGCCCCCAGCCAATACCAAAAGTTTCCAAACGTCACGCCAAAGGCAATTCCGCTAAGAACACTCCAAAAAATACCTTCAGATAATGAAGAAAAAACGCCCTGCCAGAAAAGAAGAGGGAGCAAGAGTGGATAGCCGCTTGTCGTCTGCAGTAAAAGAAGAATAAAAAAGGCAATAGGGGGCATCTTTTATTGGGGAGACAAAATAAGAAACACTCGTTCGGTAACTCTTGAGTCAAAGAGCGCCTTAACCTCCGCGCTTAAAAAGATATCTGTTGGTTTTGAAAGAATCTCCTGAATACTTCCGATGGGAAGATTGGGAGGAATTTTACTCTCTTGCGTATCCGTAACAACAAGGGTCTCTTTCAAAAGTCCTGCTGCCTGTGATACTTCATCAAATATGATTCTGCTTCCTGTTTCTCCTTTTAACACACCCCTTATCCCACTTATCGTTTTTGCTTTGAGAGTGAAATTACTGTCAAAAATTAATCTCACAATCGCCCGATTTCTGAATACTTCATCTACCACGCCAATAAGTATGTCTGGACTGACGATAACCGCTTCACCCCCGCCTAAACCATCAACAGTGCCTTTATTAATAACAAGCGTTTCCTCTCCAAATCCCGATCCCTGCCCCACTACGAGGCCTAAAAGAAGCTTTGAGGGACTGGTATCTGATTTTATCCCTAAACGTTCACGCAAAAATTCATTTTCGCTTTTGAGTCTGGCAAGCAAGGCATCGCGCGATGCAATATCCCGCTTTGCCTCCTCAAGCTGATTGCGCAATGCGCCTGATTCCTGCGAAAGTACTACATTTTCCAAGAATCTGTACATGCGGACTTGCGTGCTGCGAAGGACATTTCCAATAAAGGGAAGGAGGAAGAGAATGCCAAAAAAAAGTACAGAGGCGATGATGAATTGCAGACGCTTTTTATGCATCAGAGTAGATTTCTCATCTCGTCAAAATTTTCTAAAATGAGCCCTTCTCCGCGCACCACCGTAGTTAAAGGATCGTCGGCAACACGCACCGGCATTTGAATATATTCCTGGAGAAACTGATCAATCCCCTTTAAAAGACTTCCTCCTCCCGTAATGATGATGCTATTTTTTATGATATCCCCCGCAAGTTCGGGAGGCACCTGATTTAACACATCCTTAATAGTCTCGGCAATCATTTCAAGCGAATGCACGATTGCTTTGCGAATTTCTTTTTCTGTCAAAGTGATCTCGCGCGGCAATCCCCTTATCAAGTCTCTGCCTGATATGGTGATAGCATCATGTTTCCCCAAAGAAACCGCTGATCCAACTTCCATTTTTATGAACTCGGCGGTTACAGGACCAATTAAGAGATTGTGGACGTTATGCACATAATCAATAATGTCCTGATTTATCATATCGCCTGCCACATTAATATTTCGCTTAATGACCATGCCTCCCAAGGAAATGAGACCGATTTCCGTTGTTCCTCCCCCGATATCACAAATAAGCGAGCCGGATGACTCCTGTACGGGCAATCCCGCGCCAATGGCTGCCGCAAGGGGTTCTTCTATTAAGAGCACCTCTCCTGCTCCAGCGCTTTTTGCCGCGTCCTCCACCGCGCTTCGTTCAACCTCGGTAATATTAGTGGGAACCCCCACCAACACAAGAGGCCTGGAAAAAAATGATGAAAGTCCCAGGTGAGCATTACTAAGAAAATGGGAAAGCATCGTTTCAGTAACCTCAAAGTCGTAAATAATCCCGTGGACGAGGGGACGCGATACCTTAATATGCTCAGGTGTTTTCCCCTGCATGGCACGCGCTTTATGTCCCACCCCCACAATGTTTCCCGTTTTTTTATTAAATGCCACGATAGAGGGCTCATTAACTATAATTCCCTCTCCTTTGACATATACGAGTGTGTTTGAGGTTCCCAAGTCAATGCCGATGCTTTTCATATGTGACTAATTTCCTTCAAAAACTGCTCTAAATTTAGAAATTTTGGACTATGTTGCCCTCTCTTTTTTACCTCAATCTTTCGTTCTTTTATTGTCTTTTCACTTACTACTACGCGCCAAGGGATGCCTATTAAGTCAGCTTCTGCAAGTTTTTGTCCATCACTTGTCCCTTTTCTATCATCATAGAGTACCTCGCAAGAATGATTCATAAATTCTTTATATATTCTTTCTTGTTCAACTTCTAACTTTTCACTTTTAACTTTTAACTTTAGAAGATGTACCCTAAACGGGGCGACTTCTTCGGGCCATATGATTCCCGCATCATCATGATGTACTTCCACAATCGTGCCCATCAATCGTGAAATACCAATACCATAACATCCCATTACCACCTTACGGCTTTCTCCCTTTTCGTCCCGATACAAAAGATCAAATGAATCAGAAAACTTTTTTCCTAATTTAAAAATATTTCCCGCTTCTGCCGTCTTTGCTTCCCTGAGATCTTTTTTGCAGTTTGGACATTTCCCCCCTTGCGGCATGATTTCCCTATTGCGGGCAAAGCGGCAAGAAGAGCAATAAAAAATAATGTCCTCACCCGCCGGAGTTTCCACTTGAAATTCATGAGAAAATTTTGAAAATGTTCCCCCAGTCGCTTCTGTCCGAATTGCCTCTATACTCATACGAGAAAAAACCCTTTCGTATGCTTGAGAAACTTTTTCATAATAGGCCTCCAGATCTTTCATATCGCGATGAAAGCTATAAAGATCTTTCATTAAAAACTCACGGCTTCGCAAAAGCCCTGATTTTGCCCGTGGTTCGTCTCTGAATTTCACCTGTATCTGATAGAGATATAAAGGCAAATCCCTATAGGATTGAATAAGTTTTTTTGCGAGCGGTGTAACGATTTCTTCATGGGTAGGGCCAAGCGCGTACTCCCTATTCTCCCGCGCCTTAATTTTATAAAGTACGTCAACCTCGCTCCATCGTCCGGTTTTTTGCCAGTATTCCTTGGGATGAAGAGCTGGCATAAGTATTTCCGCCCCGCCGATTTTTTCTATTTCTTCCCTCACGACGCGGCTGATATTGGAAATAACCCGAAGCCCTAAGGGAAAGTAACTATAAATTCCCGCGCCCACGCGATCAATAAATCCCGCGCGCGTCAAAAGAATGGCGTTTAATGCCTTTTCATCTTTAGGCGACGCTTTCAATGTTTTTATTGGAAAAGTCTCTTGCCTCATAAGTGCAAAATATCCCGCACCGTAACAATAATTAAAATTCCTAAAAGGAGCGCAAATCCCACGGCATGGATTCTATTTTCAAGTTCCGGCCGGAGCGGTGAGCCCTTAAGTTTCTCAATGATAAGAAAAAAGAGGCGTCCTCCATCAAGTGCGGGAATGGGCAAAATATTGAGGACTGCCAAATTTATGGAGATAAGCGCCACAAATGCCAAAAAGTAGTTAATTCCTAAAGCATAAAATTGTCCGGTCAAAACCGCAATACCTACGGGACCTGATACCTCTCCTATCGCCTTGCCTTCGGTAAAAAATGATTCTATTAAGAGATAAATACTCAAGAATATGAAGTATATGTTGTTCCAGGTAGCAGTGAATGCTTTTCCTATCGCTTCATACCAGGGAAACGCCACAATACCTACCTGGGCTAAGGCAATGCCCATTTGTCCTTCTCCTTCGGGAGGGTTTGCTCTTGATAGGACATTCTTTTCAAAAATTTCTCCCCCGCGCCTAATCGTAAGAGTCAACACTTCTCCTCTATGATTTTTCGTAAATGTCTGGAGCGTTTCAACATCAGTTATTGCAAGGGAATCCGTTTGAGGACTTTTAATACTCAAAACGATATCTGTTTGTTTAATCTTTGCTTCTTCCGCGGGGCTTCCTTTTACCACCTGCACAATTTGCACATTACTTTCCAGCAGTTTTCCCCCTTCAATTTTTCCCCCAAGAGCGGTGGGAAATCCAATAGTAAATCCTATCCAGAGAATGATGAAGGTCAAAAAAATGTTACCGAACACTCCCGCGCCAAGAATTACTGCCCTCTGCCATGCAGGGCGATTGGCATAAGAACGCGGATCATTCTCTCCCTCCCCCTCCTCACCAAAAATGCGTACAAACCCGCCAAGCAAAAGCCAATTAAGGGAGTACACGGTCTCTCCCTTCTTAATGCCCCAAATGCGCGGAGGAAAACCGATGCCAAACTCTTCCACCTTCACCCCAAAAAGTTTTGCGGCAAAAAAGTGCCCAAACTCATGGACTAAAACAAGAAGTATCAGTATGGCGATAAAAATAACGATCGTCATCAGTTACTAATTACTCTAAAATCTTAATCTTTCTCTCCGTCATTTCCTCAATCTTTGTATTATATTCATCCACCATCTCCTGTAATTCATCTTTAAAACGAAACTTATCATCCTCCCCTATTTCCCCTTCCTTTTGCGCATGCTGGATTTTCTCCCAGAAGTCATCGCGCACTCTTCGCACCTTTACGCGCGCTTCCTCTTTCATCTCCTTAATTTCTTTTATCAGGGACTGGCGCATCTCTTGAGTAAGCGAAGGAAAGGTAAGGTAAATTGCCGTGCCTTTAATTTGCGGGTTTAGGGTATTTTTTGCTGCCACAATCCCCCGCTCTATATCTCCCACGCTTCCTTTATCCCAGGGCTCAATGACAATCGTGCGCGGTCCTTCGTTGCGGAGTGAGGCAAGTTCCTTAAGGCGCGCTTCATACCCCTGATAGGTCACTTTTATATCTTCCACGAGCGCGGGCGTTGCTTGTCCGGTATGTACGCGCAACAGCCGCTCTTTAAAAATCTCAAGCGCTTTTTCTAATTCTTTTTTTACCTCCTCTTTTGAAAACATATGAAAAATTCTTACACCCCGCACATATCTACTTCATAGCATACATTTTTTAAAATGAAAAGTCCGCCTGAACGAGTGGCATTTATCTTTTCATTAGTTCGCGAAGTTTATCGCGATAGAAATTATACACCAGGAGAAGGGAAACCAAAATGAGGAAAATTGTCTTCCAGTCAACATTGTTAATGAATGAGTAAGGAGAGGCAAGCTCAATATTGAAATGCACCCCTGCACCGGCTTTCACCTCAAGGGGCTTGCCTTCGTATACGGGGTATCCCGGGGCCTCGACTTTTAGGTAATACGTGCCCTGGGGAACGAGAAACGAGTATTTACCTGTAAGATCGGTAACCTGGGGATTTTCCTGCTGGAAATCATTGGCCGGCCAGAGTTCGTATTGTTTGGTTTGAGCATTTAGCCAGTAAAGAGATACAATGGCGCCCGTAATTCGTAATTCTTGATTCTGAATTCTTTCGTATACATATCCTTCCGGGTCAATGACGGTGGTGAGTCTCACCGCTTTCGTACCTAAGTCAAGGTCCTCGTATTCAATGACGGTTAAAATTTCGTATTCTCCCGCCACCACGGGGGTTTGAATGTCCGCGGTATAAATACCATCACCATCAGGATCGGTGTACTCAAACTCAAGGAGGACGAGACGCTCTTCAACGCTCTGTGGGTTGTGGCTGGTGGCTAATAAAGGAGGGGTAAAAATAAAAGAGGCAAAGAGGGAATGCAGGGGAATGGTAAGAGAAGATTCTCGTCTTGCTGCAGGAGCAGTAAAAACCAAGAATCCCTTGATATTTTTTACCGAACGCTCCGGCTTAATAATGAGACGCAGAGGCTGACCAGAAATTGTTTCAATACTTTGTTTTGTGACACCTTCTTTGGTAACGCTTAAGGTAATGTCAAAGTCAATTTTCCCCCCGCCGGCTCTTGCAAACACCACTTCAGAGGGAATTCTCTGCTTTAATTGAGGGGTGAGCTGGGCTAACGGAATGCCCGGCGGCGGCAGGATCGGGCCAGGGGCGATCGCGTTGACCTGAATCGAAGGTGCTAGTTCCTTGGCGAGCGCTTTGGTCAAGCCGATGACACCGGCTTTAGACACGCAATAGGGCAGGTAATCGCGGTACGGGCGCACGCCGGCCCAATCGGCCAGGTTGATGATTTTGCCGCCGCCG
>CAYTEF010000011.1:0-21032 GCA_964436845.1 uncultured Candidatus Saccharibacteria bacterium | reverse complement strand
CCTTGGGGCAGTCCTACTCATCAAGCCACCAGCTTGCTGGTGGTGTCTAACTAATAATATGCAAAATGATACCGTAAAAGATTTGTTGGAGGAAATTAAAAATCTTTCGGGGCTCATGCTGGACCTTGCCTATTCGGCCGTGTTTTTCCGGAATAAGGAGATTGCCAATGAGGTGCTCCTCTCGTTTGAAAAATTTGAGGATTTAGAAGAGAGGCTCTATAAGCAACTATTTGCCGCTTCCCGAGGGCAGGCAGAGCAAGCGCTTATCAGCGTCATTGATGTGGTAGAGAGCGGGAAGAATGTGGCAATGGCGGCACGAAACCTTGCGGAAATGATTTCGGAGGGGAAAACCTTGCATCCGGTTATTCATGAGGCATTAGAAGAGACCGATGAAACCATACAACGCGCCACCATTGTTCCTAATTCAATCTTGGCACATAAGAGTCTCAAGGAGCTTCAGTTGGGTGCCGAGGTTGGCATTACCGTGATTGGAATCCGTCGTGGTGAAGAGAAGGAAGGCCGATGGATTTTCTATCCCCGAGGGAGCACGGTGTTTGAGGAGGGGGATGTTGTTATCGGCGTCGGATCAAATGAATCTTGCTCAAAATTTTTTCATTTAGCCACTGGTAAACTTAAAGAGCTTTAAGGTGATTTATGCGATCAGGCCTCAAAGTCTTTCGCGAGGCTTTTACGTCATTTTTAATCGGTATTATCGGATCCTTGGGAGCAGGTTTAATGCTTTCGGGCATGAGCGGGACGCTGGCCGTTGTTCCGGCTTTGGCGTTGCTCATCCCTGGTGCGTTAGGTGCTAGGGGTACTATTTATGGAGCCCTGGGATCAAAGCTTTCCTCCTGCCTTCATTTAGGACTTATTAAGCGCCTCTCATGGCGGCATCATGTGGTCCGGGAGAATACCGAAATTGCCCATGAAGCCACGCTGTTCATTTCCCTTTTACTGGCGTTTATTGCCTCCGGGTTAGCATCTTTTTCAAACATATCGGCTAACCCTTTTTTATTGTTTTTTATTTCGGTAGTGAGCGGGGGAATAGCGGGATTAATTTTAGTCATCTTTACTAATTTTATTGCGTTTCAGGCGTTTCGCCGGGGATGGGATCCTGATAACGTGAGCGCGCCGCTCATCTCAACTATTGGCGACTTTTTGACGGTGCCTATTCTCTTTGGGGTGGCACTTTTATCATTGCGCCTGCCCGAATTGGTTCTCCAGCTTTTTACCATTGCCGGCACGGTTATTATCCTATGGTATGTAAAAGACCATATATTGAGCGCGCGCTTCCTTGTTTTACCCGTAAGCATTGTGTTTCAGGTATTTGCGGGAATTTTTCTGGAACAATCTATACCTCAGCTCTTGGCGATTCCCGGCATCCTCGTATTTTTGCCCGCATTTTTAGCATTAGGAGGGAACCTTTCCAGCTTTGTTGCCTCCCGTATTTCTACCCAGCTTCACTTAGGAACAATTGCTCCAGAGTTTACATTAAGAAAAAATTCATTAAGCGAGGTGTTAAACGTTACTTTGTTAAGTTTTTTTATCTTTCCCGTTTTGGGTATCGTTACCTTTTTTATTCAGGATGCTATTTCATCAGAACATGTATCGCTTATTGAATTAGTTCGCGTTTCCTGGGAAGCGGGGCTTTTGACCACTCTCGTGGTTGCGATTATATTAGGATTTTCTGTTTCTATTCTTTCATGGCGTTTTAACTTTGATCCTGATGATATTACGATACCCGTACTTTCCGCCGTGGCTGACTTTGTGGGAATCTTCTTTCTTATACTAGTATTATGATTATCATCGTTTCCGGAGAGACATATCAGGCGCAAGCCTATATTCGTGAAATACGATCAAGAAAAATAAAAGAGGAATATGAACCTTATTCTTTTGACTCTGCAAAGAATTCCGAGACAGCGAGTGAACTTGCGCAACTTCTTAGAAGTCAGGGATTGTTTCAAAAAAAGAAGGTAATCACCGTGCGTAATGCGGACGCCGAACTGGTTAAAGCAATTTCAAAAAAGTATGGGGAGGAAAAGGAAGGTGATATAATACTTTTTTTGGTACAAAGAAAACTATCGTCAGTCAAAGACAAAGGCGTTCTTTTTAAACACTTTGATATTTTGGAGGGGCAACCACTCAAAAGATTCATTGACGAAGAATGCAAAAAGAGAAGTATCAAGCCTCCCTATCAGATTTTAAACTCTCTTTTCTCCGCGTTTTCCTCTAAAGAGTCAAACCTCTTTTCCTTAATGAACGAAATTGAGAAAATGTCTCTTGCCCCGCAACATATAAGCGATGTCCTCACCCTGCCTCTTGATAAAAATCCCTTCGGAATTACGGACGCGCTTGCAAGGAGAAATAAAGCCCAGATGCTCTCCTTGCTAGAGCGCGAACTTCAAAACGGCGTTACCCCTTTTGATATCACTAATCGCATTCTCTGGCAAATCCGCGTACTTATCCTCGTTCAAAGCTACACCCTACACCCTACACGCTACAAGCTAACATTGCATCCTTTTGTCATCAAAAAAGCGAGCCAGGCGTGCGCCTTATTCTCGCTTTCTGAATTGGTGGAGTATTACCGGGAAGCTATTTCCCTTTACGGCCAGATCCTTTTTTCCGGGCTGCCTTCTGAACTTTTGCTTTCGCGGTTTTTTTGGAAGATTTAGCCTTTGAACGCTTTTGTATAAGCGCTACAGCACCTTTTTTCACAAGAGCCAAAAGCCGCGATTTCTCACGGCTTGCTTTATTGAAGTGAATTGCGCCGCTTTTTGCCGCCTTATCAACCGCCTTATAAAAGTTGTTGAGCATTTCGCTTAGTTTCGTTTTTTCGCCTTTTTGGAGTGCTTTTACGATTGAGCGTTTCAGGCTTCTGTAAGTTTCCTTTTTTGCAATATTTTTCAGACGTCTTGTTATGTTCTGACGCAGTCGTTTTTTCGCTGATGCTAATTTTGGCATGTTCCAAGTTAAAATTGAAAAATGAAAACTGAAAATTAAATATAGCAGATTTTACTATTTTTGCAATATTGACAAAATGTATAGATATTGTGTGTTATAAACAATCCCATACATTCAAGGAGTAATTTTTAAATTCAAAATTTTAAATCTTATCTTTTCAATTTTAATTTTTAATTTGTATAGTTATCCACAATAAAATCATTGACATTATGGAAAAAATTTTTTACAATTTAAGTACAATTCAATTTTTTAAATTTAATTGAAAAAAATATTTTTAAAAAAGCAGGGAGGTGATACTTATGCCAAAAAAGAAAAAAAGGACCACAAAGAAAGCGAAGAAAGGCGGAAAGAAGAGAAGGAAGTAGTCTGATCTTGTTTTCTTTTACTACTATTTAGGAACACTCTGTCCTTGGACGGAGTGTTCTTTTTTTATTGCGTCGCGAATCATCGCCGCCTTTTCAAATTCAAGGTTTTGTGACGCCTTCCACATTTCTTTTTCCAACTCCTCAATGCTTTTTCCTTTGAGCAAAAAGGCGGACGGCAATCGCTCTTTTTTCCCCACCAATTCAATGCGTTTTATTTCTTTTTTAATTCCCTGCGGTGTTATACCGTGCGTGCGGTTAAATTGTTCCTGGATTCTTCTGCGGCGCGTTGTTTCAAAAAGCGCTTTTTTTATGGAACCGGTCATGTTGTCACTATATAAAATAACCTGTCCGTTTATATGGCGGGCGGTTCTCCCAAATAATTGAATAAAGCTCGTATAGTTTCTCAAGAATCCTTCCTTGTCCGCGTCTAAGATTGCCACAAGTGAAACTTCCGGAAGATCTAATCCTTCGCGCAATAAGTTAATGCCGATAAGAGCATCAATCGCTCCGCTTCGCAAGTTATAAAGAATTTCGGGACGCTGGAGTGTTTTTATCTCCGAATGCATCCACGAAACTTTTATTCCTTTGTCTTCCAGATAATCCGATAAATCCTCTGCCATGCGTTTTGTGAGAGTTAAAATAATTGAACGCTCCCCTCGTTTTGCCCGTTCTTTTATCTCCGCGATTAAATTCTCAATTTGATTTTCCGTTTTTCTTACCTCAACTTTTGGATCGAGCAAGCCGGTGGGGCGCACCACTGCTTCTGAAATATGGTTTTGAGATTTTTCAAGCTCATATAATCCGGGCGTGGCAGAAGAAAAAATAACCTGATTCCATTTTCTTTCAAATTCTAAAAATGTGAGGGGACGGTTATCAAGGGCAGAAGGAAGCCGGAATCCGTAATTTACCAATATGCTTTTCCTCGCACGATCTCCCGCATACATGCCGCGAAATTGGGGAATAGTAATATGAGACTCGTCAATAATAAGCAAGTAATCGGAAGGAAAGAAATCAATGAGAGCGCAAGGGGAGGAACCGGGATCCCGAAAATCAAGTTGCCGGGAATAGTTTTCAATGCCCGTGCAATATCCCGTTTCCCTTAACATTTCTAAATCAAACATCGTTCGTTCGCGAATGCGCTGGGCTTCAATTAATTTATTGTGTTTTTTAAAATAACCGGCGCGCTCTTCCATTTCCAGCTGGATATTTTCCAATGCCAATCCTAACTTCTCCTGCGGGGTAACAAAGTGTTTTGCGGGAAAAATTTTAATGGTTTGTAGTTTGTATTTTGTAGTTTGTAGTGAGTGTTCAAATAATTCTGAGATGTGTTTGAATTTTTTTAGAGAGATGCGTTCAATTTCATCGCCAAAAAATTCAAGCGTAATTGCCTCGCGTCCAGCAGGCAAGAATATATCAACCGCTTCTCCCCGCACGCGAAACGTGCCGGGCAGGGGGGCAAAGTCGGAGCGCTCGTACTGGAGTTTTACCAGTGCCCGGAGCAGGTCCTTTATTTTAATTAACTGCCCCTGGCGCAACTCCATCGCGACTTTTGCGTATTCTTCGGGAGAGCCAATGTTATAAATGCAGGATACCGAAGCAACCACAATAACATCCTCTCGCGTAAGGAGTGCTTGCGTTGCGGCATGGCGGAGCCGGTCAATTTCGTCATTAACTTTCGCATCCTTTTCTATATAGGTATCAGTTGTGGGGAGGTATGCCTCGGGCTGGTAGTAGTCATAGTAGCTTACAAAGTAATGAACCGCGTTTTCAGGGAAAAAGTCCTTAAATTCTTGGTAGAGCTGGGAGGAGAGGGTTTTATTATGGGAAACCACGAGCGTTGGTTTTTGAATGTTTTGGATTAGGTGAGCTAACATAAATGTCTTTCCCGATCCCGTAACTCCCATCAATGTTTGCAATTTATTGCCGCGCGAAAGCCATTCCGTTAACTCACGGATCACTTTGGGCTGGTCGCCTTTGGGGATGAGGGTGGTTTGGAGATGGAATGGCATAAATAAGCATAAAGCGAAAAGCGTGAAGTAACAGATTAAAGTTTAAAGCACTTTACGTTTTCGTTGACATTTACCAAAAATTATTATATAAAGAAAAGCAATCTGCGGCAAGCATGCCAAATTTTAGAGCAGATTGCCTGGAGGGTCATATGGGCGAAGAAAGTAGGATTAAGGCAAAGGATCTCAGTGTTTTTTGGGTGATTGTCTCTGGAGGATTGGCTGCCGTGGGGATTTTACTTATCGGGATAGGGGTGATATATCGTCCTTTTCCGGAGCATCTGAATTATATCCTCATCTATGGCGGATCTGCAATTGCGATAATAGGAGCGTCTGCCCTGGGAGTCTGCGCGGTGGCGGGGCAAGATTTGGATTATTAGTTGCAGTTTAAACCTCGCCGTCCCGCATCGCAACTGGTGCGGGCGGCTTTTTTCTTGACATACATACATCTAGGTGTATAATGAAACCATATGATGAGAAGGACACAAATTTATCTTCCTGAATATCAGATACATAAATTACGTGCAACTGCTCGAAGACGGCAAATTTCCATATCTCAATTGATACGAGCTACACTTGACCGAGAACTTATCAAAACTCCTCAAAAGAAAGAAGAAAAGATGAATGCAGGGGAGTGGCTTTTGCAGATGGCAAAGAAATTTGAAAAATATAAGGTTAGTGGACCCAAAGATTTAGCGAAGGATATGGATAAATATTTATATGATCGAGATTTTCGTTGACGCAAACTTTTTTATAGCGCTTTTCTATTCTAAAGATTCACTACATAAAAGAGCAATTACTATATCAAAGAAACTTAAGAAAGAGAGCATCCAACTAGTGATCTCTAACCTTATTTTCGCAGAAGTAGTGACCGTAATATCTCAACGAGTTTCACGCGATATTGCTATACATGCTGGTCAAGAAATCTTTAAGAATCCAGCGGTCCGCATGGTCTACATCGATGAATACCTCCATAACCTTTCCTGGCAAATATTTCAAGAAATATCAAAGAAAGATATGAGCTTTGTCGATTGTAGTATTTTAGGAGTGATGCGCGCTGAAGGCATACAAAAACTTTTGACATTCGATAGAGAAGATTTTAGTCCTTTAACGAGGCACTACTCATTGGAGCTTTTCTAAAAATATCCTCAAAAACCCACTCCGTCAGTTCGCGGATCACTTTCGGCTGGTCGCCTTTGGGGTGAGGTTGGTTTGTAGATGGAATTGCATAAGATAAGCGGAAAACGTAAAGCGAAAAATGCAAAGTAACAACGTAAAGTTTAAAGCACTTTTGTTTTAAATTTTGTACTGTTGTTTTTCGCTTTTCGTTTTACCCTTTACATATTGAAATCGTTGAAGAAGTCCAGCGATGAGAGTTGTTCGTTTGGGTTTAGGTTATAAAGGTTTTGTCGGATTAAGGTATTCTCCAACAGGTAATACAAACTAGCAAATACCCTTGGGGATATCAAATCCTTCTATTGTATGTCAATACTTAATCGGTGGCAATAATGCCTTAAAAATCATTGCCGAAATCTGGAGGGAAAGATGGCCAACAGATTAGAAGAATTTTTAGCCGAGAGATTTCAACTGAGATTCCCAAGACTATTCAATCAAGTCTATGAATTGATTGAATATCCTATTGCTCTTCCGAAGAACCTCAAGCCGGACGTTAAGAGGTTGAAAGAAATTTTGAGCGCCGTAACAGAGAAAGAGGTTACACAAATTCTTTTCTTTTCAAGTCGGTTATCGTATGACGACAAGCCCGCATGGATGCGGACGCAAGATTGGCGAAATACTATGTGGCACTTAAAGATTTCCTGTTCGCATTTCGATTCGGAGCTTGCCAGGATAGTGTGCCCTGATTTTATAGAGTGCCTAAATATGATTTTGGAAAAGGAATATCTCCTTAGCGAGGAGACCGCATTCAGGGGCATTCTGTGGGAGAAATTGGAAGAGGATTTAGGGCGTAAACTGCCTTATGAGGTAGTAAAAACCCTCTTTTGTTATATCCTTCTGGTCGTTACAAAGCGACCAAAGAAGGTTATAAAATCATTTAAAGAAATGATTAAGGTTCTTCCCTATTTTTGGCCGATTGGGGAGAAAAGAGATGAGCGAGGCGTCTGGCTTATTCGTATAGCCTGACGTTTTCATCATCGGTGTTCTATATCCGAACACCCGTACGGGTGAATCTTTTTCTATGAAGGTCTTACACTTTTTTGCTATGATTGATGAACGAGCGGATGGCGGCGTCAAGATCGCTTTTTTTGTGCTCGGCTGATAGTTGAACACGGATGCGGGCTTGTCCCTGCGGCACCACGGGATAGGTAAAGCTTTTCACATAGATCCCGTCTTTCAAAAGCAGTTCCGCCATACGTTTGGTTTTTTTTGCGTCACTTAAGATGATAGGGACAATAGGGTGGACGGAAGAGGGGAGCGTGAATCCCGCATTTTGCATATGAGTACGAAAATAACGCGTATTCTCCCACAATTTTTCACGGCGTTCCGGATGCTTTCCTATAAAGTCAATGGCAAAAAGAGAGGTTGCGGCAATAACGGGTGCTAACGAATTTGAGAAAAGATAGGTGCGCGAGCGCTGGCGTAAGATATCAATAATTTCTCCTCTCCCTGCGATAAATCCGCCGTTTGCCCCTCCAAGCGCTTTACCATAGGTTGAGGTGATGATATCTACTTTTTTAAGAACTCCTAATTCCTCATGCGTCCCCCTGCCGTTTTTCCCCATAAATCCGGTCGCGTGCGAATCATCCACTACCACGAGCGCCTCATATTTTTCGGCAAGATCATTTATTTCCTTTAAAGGGGCAATATCTCCGTCCATGCTAAAAACGCCATCAGTTACGATGCAGCGCACGCGGGCTTTTTTATGCTCCTCCAGGCCCTTTTTGAGATCGTCCATATCCATGTGCTTGAAAATATATTTTTGCGCCTTTGCCATACGAATGCCATCAATGATGCTGGCATGGTTTAATTCGTCAGATAAAATGACATCTTCTTCCCCGAGGAAACTCGCAAAAAAGCCGATATTTGCCATCATGCAGGAGGAATAAAGGATTGCTCCTTCCATGTCGAGGAATTTTGCGGTTTTTTCTTCAAGCTTTTTATGGATGTCCAGCGTGCCGCAGATAAAACGGACTGAGGATAATCCAAAGCCGTAGTGCTTTAATGCGCGCCCAGCTTCGCGCGCAAGTTCCTTTGCGCCTGCAAGACCCAAATAATTATTTGAGCAAAAGTTTACAAGCGTTCGCTTCCCCACCCGAATTGTTCTTCCCTGCGCCGAGGTTATAATGTGTTCTTCCTTAAAAAGTCCTGCTTCTTTGATTGAGGCAAGTTCCTTTAAGAGGAGGGGTTTAAGTGAAGTATACATGGTGTTAGAAAGAGATAAGTATTTTTGGATAGCTTTCCATTTTCTTTTTGAAAAGATCTTTACTATAGGAAGAAAAAGGGATGATTGTGCCCTTGCCTCTCTTTAGCATGACACTCCATATTTTTTCTTGGACGCCGTTGGTTTTATCCGAAAGCACGCGCTGGCTCACCTGCCAAGTGCTAAAAATTTTCCTACCGATAACGCCGTAAAGGGTTAGTCCCTTCACAATGGAGCGGTTAAAGCGGGGGAGGGTAAAATCCCCGTCCTTTAATCCAAAAAGTATAACTTCCCCGCCGCTTCGCGTAATGGCAAGCGCATTATTGACCGAACCATTAGGCCCTGCCATCTCAAAGGAGATGTCCACTCCTTTCCCATAAGTTCGTTTTCTTACCACTGCTTCAAGGGCTGGGTCAGGAGTCACCACACCTTGGGTCTCCGGGGAAAGTTTAACGGTAACATGCGCCCCAAGTTTTTTTGCCATGGCAAGGTTTGCGGCATTCACGTCAACGGCAATAATTTTTGCCGCGCCAAAGATGTGGCTTAGGAGAATGGTAAACATGCCAATCGGCCCGCATCCAAGAACCGCGATGCGCTTTCCTCTCAAATCAACTTTTGAGCAGGCGTGCACTGCGTTTCCAAATGGATCAAGCATAGCGGCAATTTCCGGGCGGATGCGCGTAAAGTCCACGGCCCAGAGATTTTTTGCCGGAATTTTTACGTATTTGGCAAAGATGCCATCCGTACTGATGCCTAAAATTTTTTGATCCTGGCATACTTCCTGCTCTCCTATACGACACTGAAAGCATCTGCCGCAGGTAATATGGGAATCACCCGATACATCGTCTCCTTTTTTGATACCATAAAGCGCTTCAACCTGCGAGCCCGTTTCCATCACTTTCCCTACAAATTCATGCCCCAAGATGCGCGTGGTTTTACCCTCGTTTTTGAGTGAGTCGTGGATAAGTTCCTTAAACACTTGCCGATGCCAAATGCCTCTGTCAGTACCGCACACTCCGGCAAATTTCATTTCAATAAGAACAAAAAGAGCATCCTTTGGGTTTTTCTTCTCGTCTAAGATCGGCATGGATACGGAGCGCTTGGTAAATCCCACGGAACGCTCCCACCCGTCTTCTTTTATATCAAATGTAAGGCCAGAGAGGGATTCTTTATTCATAGGATACGCAGGTTATTTTTATGACATTGATAGTATCAAAGAAATTGGGTATAGTAAAGTGGCTGTCTTTTATGAAAGAGCGCATAAAAAATCTTATTCCAAAGCCAATACTCAATGTCTATTATTTTTTGGTGGAATGGTTTGCCGCGCTTACCTATGGCTTTCCCGGGAAGAAGGTACATGTTATTGGCATTACTGGCACAAAAGGCAAGTCAACGACGACGTTTTTCATTACGCGCATATTGGAAGAGGCGGGACTACACGTTGCCTCCCTTTCCTCCATTGAGTTTCGCCTTAATAAAAAAAGCGAGCCAAACTCGCTTAAGATGACCTTGCCCTCGCGGTTTATGCTTCAGTCATTTCTGCGCCGCGCGCTAGGACAAAAGGTTGACTATGTGGTATTGGAGGTGACTTCAGAAGGCCTTGCCCAGCACCGCGTGGATTTTGTGCGCTTTATTGCCGCGGTATTTACGAATATAGCCCCCGAACACATTGAGTCGCATGGTTCCTACGAAAATTATAAAAAAGCAAAACGGCGGCTTTTTAAATTGCTTGATGTAAAGGGTATAGCAATTATAAATGGCGACGATAAGGAAGCAAAATACTTTGCAAATGCAGTTACCGGAGAAACCGTTTTTTTCTCTCCCAAAGAGGCGAAGCCCTTTGATATTCCCCTTATGGGGGCGTTTAACCAGGCGAATGCTCTTGCCGCTTTCACCCTTTGCAGGGCGCTAGGCATTTCTGAAAATGTCATAACGCGGGCGCTAAAGGAGATTACTACAATTCCCGGAAGGCTGGAAGAAATTAAAGAAGGGCAAAATTTTCGCGTCTTCGTGGACTACGCCCACAATCCTTCCTCTCTTGAGGCAGTACTAGAGAGTCTCTTAAAACTGAAAATTCAAAACTCAAAACTTATTCTTATCACCGGCGCGCAGGGAGGGGGGAGAGATAAGTGGAAGCGCCCGGAAATGGGGAAAATAGCCGCAACATACGCTGATGTCGTCATTATCACCAACGAAGATCCTTATAAAGAAGATCCTGGGCAGATAATTGAAGATGTGTATAAGGGAGCAAAACGAAATCCGAAATCCGAAAATATATGGAAGATTCTTGACAGGAAAGAAGCTATCAAAGGTGCATTGCGTATGGCAAAGAAAGGTGATATCGTAATATGTGCCGGCAAAGGATCAGAGACGGTTATGGAAACCGCGCAAGGGAAAATCCCCTGGAATGAGAGAGAAGTCGTGAAAAAGGAACTTAAGAAGGTAATAACCAATAATTAATCGTTTTATATGACTGAAGAATTTGAGCAAAAACAAACGCAAGCGCAAGAAAGCCAGCCCGAGAGTCAGGAGGGCGAGGAACAAAGAGAGGTTCCTCCCATAGCAGAATTTCCTATTCCGCTTGAGGAACTAAGATCCTTGGCATTACGAGTAGAAGATCCAGAAAAGCGACGAGAGTTTGAAAGGTTCGTAGAAAATGTACGGCAAGCATGTTTTCGGTATGATGAAGCCGTTGGAAGAGTTTCCGATTATCGTGAAACATTAAGGAAAGGAGAAGCCCAGGGGGGTAGCGAAATATATAATGAATTAATGCTTTCCGCTCTGTCAAGATCGGAAGTGTTACGGGATTCACTTAACATCCTCTCGCGAAACATGAAAGACGCTGGACTGGATAATCGGTGGAGAGAACAATTTGTGACCGACCAATCAATTGGCGACTGGGCGCTTCGTGTTGTAGTAAATAGAAAAAGGCAAACGCATAAAACAATAGAAGAGAAGCAGGGAGTATGAATTTACTTCAAAAAAAGTGCGTTGCCTGCGAGGGCGGCGTTCCTCCCCTTACAGAGGAAGAATCACATAAATATCTCTCTCAAACTCTGGGCTGGGAACTTTTAGAGGGCGCAAAAAAAATTAAAAAAGAATTCAAATTCAAAAATTTCAAAGAAGCGATTGTCTTCGTGAATAACGTCGCCGATTTAGCCGAAAGCGAAGGCCACCATCCCGACATCCATATTTTTTACAATAAAGTCCAATTAGAGCTTTGGACTCACGCAATAGGCGGCTTAAGCGAAAATGATTTTATTGTGGCGGCAAAGGTGAACGCGCTTATGAAGTAGTTCGGTTGAGTGCTAAGAGAAACATTGCCTCTGACCACGCGAGGGGAGAATTTTGGTTGTATTTGGCAGAATGCGAGTAGTAGAGTTCGGGAATTTCGCCCTTCTCATTTACGGCTTCTTTTGCCCTTTCAAAATAGAATAGGGCTTTTTCGTTATTGCCCAACTGATGGTAGGCAAGAGAAAGAAACGAAAATCCAAACGTCCATTCTGCTTCCTCGCTCCAGCGATCCCAGTTTTTATTATAGTAATGGTCGCCTTTATAGCGAATCACCCCTTTGTGCCGGACTAAATGGTATTCCACATTTCGTAAAATTTCTTTTGTTTCACTTTCATTAGCGACATTAAAGGGGTAAATGAGCGTTAAGAGCGCCAAATCGCAGAATTTATCATGCGATTCGCGGGGCAGGAGTTCGTGGTGCAGTATATCTTCTCCCTTTTGTATCATGTCCTCGGGAACATCAATGCCCACTTCCTTTAAGATTTTTAGTCCCCCAATGCACGCCGCAAGAGAAGAAGCGTGAATTTCCTCCCATTCTTCCCATACACCCGAATCAGGATCCTGCCAATAGGCAATGGTTTTTAAATAGGCAATAAGTTTTTTAACTATGTTCGTTTCGTTTTCTGACTCAAGCACGGAATACCCTGCCTTTTTGAGCGAGCCAAAGAAAAAAAGGAGCGAGCCGATGGAATCGTTCTGGCGATTACCCCAGCTCTCCCAGAATTCCTCAAAGGTTTCCGGATGGTAGCGGGGGTGAATGTACTGGTAGCTAAACTCCGGTTTTTTATCAATGGCATGATCAATTTTTTCCTCATGTTTTAAAAGTACAGCCATAAAGGCGTTATACATTTTTTGTACCGCCTCTTTTTCGTCTAACTCAAGCAATGCAAGTCCCACGTAGAAATTGTCGCGAATCCATGCTTTGTCATAGCCCGTATCCACCCGTTTTGCCGCGGCACTAAAAAGTCCGCTCTCATATTGCAGCGATTTTAAAACCGAGAGGCGGTGATGTTTTAGCGCTTTAAGCTCTTCCTCCATGACGTTCAAGCGAAATCTTTATCAATTCAGCGTCCCACTTATCGCGTAAGGCGCTGTCTTCCTTCCATCCATTGCGTGCCTCTATATAAGCCTTTTCATCATTTTCTGTTGCCTTCCCAAATTCAATAAGTACGGCAAAGCGCTCATGAATCCAGCTATAGCCGGAATCAAAAAGCTGGTTGATGACTTCGCGATGGAGTTTCCCGTCAAAAAGTTCGGCGACTTCTTTTCTCGCGCGTTCTTTTTCCGATGATTCCCGTGGTTCAAAAGCTCTTTCCAGCCGGTTATCTTCAGGGGTTAGATGCGGCAAGGGTTCTCTTTCCATAATTTATATAGTATACTCCATTTTAAAAAAAATAAAATCTTGTGTTTTTTACGATTTGTTTTCTTGTAAGAGGTCATTGTGATTATAATAAGCTTATAGTATAATAGAAATACGAAAGGAGGGATGCTATGGATACAGAGGATATAAAATGTCCTAACTGTGGAAGCAAGAATGTGGAAGTGAAGAATCTGGCGGACATCCTTTTTTACAAGTGCCTTTGTTGCAGGAAACTATTCGTTGGGAAGCCATCGCGCAGGCCAAAGGATGAGAAAAAGGAGGAAAAATTATAAAGGGAGCAGTGCTTAAAGCCGCTCCCTTTGCCAATTGACTAGGGGGTTGCATTTTTACTCGTTTGTGTTATCTTAATGCCATGAAATTCGCCGTCATACAAACAGGTGCGAAGCAGTATAAAGTTGAAGAAGGAGCTACCCTTAAGGTGGAAAAGCTTGATATTGAAAAAGGAAAGCCGGTCGTTTTTGACAAGGTACTTTTGACGTATGACGAAAGTGCGGGCGCCACCATAGGCGCTCCCTATATAGAGGGGGTAAGGGTTCAAGGCACCGTGCTGGAGCAGGGCAAAAATCCAAAAATTATTGTGTTTAAGTATAAGGCAAAGAAGCGCTACCGGAAAAAGACAGGGCATCGCCAGCCATTTACCTTAGTTAAAATTACAAGCGTAGGCGGCGGGAAGGAAGTAAAAACAAAGCCAGTAAGGGCAAAAACAGCCAAAGCACCCAAGAAAGCAAAACCCGTCGCAAAGTCCAAAAAGCCAGCGACACGATCTAAAACAAAGGCCCGAGTATAACACTCGGGCTTTTCGTTTATCCACAGTTAGCAGTCTTGACATGAGATTGCTAATACGATATATAAACTACAAGCGGTATTCAATTATGCGAGGAATTGTGGTATTATTAAACCTATGAACGAGCGGAAAAAACAAATATTGCGAGCCGTAGTGGAAGAATATATTGAAAACGGCGAGCCGGTAAGTTCCGGATATTTAGCTCAAGAATATAATTCCTGGGGAATCTCACCTGCCACTATTAGGAATGAACTCTTAAGTCTTGATGATGAAGGGTTTTTGCGCCAGCCGCATACCGCATCAGGCAGAGTGCCAACAGCAAGGGGGTATCGGTTCTTTGTGGATCATTTGTTGGCAAGCTCATCTTTGGATGAGCAGGAATACGGTGCGCTTGGACAAATGGAAAATCTTTTTGAGTTAAGTGATTTTTTGGCAAGGGAGGTTCATAGCCTCGTGCTTTCCTGTGAAGATCCGGAGTATGTGTACGAGGCGGGACTGGAGCATTTATTAGACGAGCCCGAATTCAGCGATCGCGAATTTTTGGCAGATTTCTTGCGTTGCGCCCAGTATTTGCGAAAGGATTTTAAAAAAGTTTTTAGTTTCATGAATTCCCATCCGCACCTCTATATAGGAGAGGAGGCCAAAGACGTGGTGGGGGATGCCCGCTATACCTTTCTCATTACTAGGGCATCAAAGGATGGGTGTGTGGCATTCTTTGGCTCAACACGCATTGACTATAAAAAAGGCGTAGCATTAGCGAATTACCTTAACTCTCAATTCTATGGATCAGGGGGAAAACCCAAAGCCAAAGTCTGACACGTGGGAAATAAAGGCAGGCGAATACTTGGACGGCTGGAAGCGCGAGCGCGCGGCATTTGAAAATTATAAAAAAGATGAATACGAACGTATAAACGAGGTCAGGCTTCGGGCGATTCGTGATTTTCTCACCCGTTTAGTGCCTATTTTGGATAGTTTTGAATTGGCGCTCAAAAGTACGCCCGAAGAGGCGCAAAAAAGCGACTGGTTCAAAGGCTATACCTATATAAAAAAACAGTTTGAGGATTTTTTAAAAGAAGAAGGGATTGAAGAGATAGAAACTAAGGGAAAAGAATTTGACCCTCGGCTGCATGAGGCGATTGAGCATGTTGAACCCCAAGAAGGCCAAGGAGGGCAAGGGAAGCTCATGGTAGCAGAGGAAATGCAAAAAGGATATAAACTAAACGATTACATTATTCGTCCCGCGCGCGTTCGCGTGGGGAAAAAGGTCGAGAGTCCGCCTTCGCCGTAAAGGCTTCGGCGGGACTTAAGAATCTGTAAGACAAATTCAATCAAAAATTGAATTTGTCTACATCTTCTAAAGGAGGTGAGAAACAATGAAGTTAACACCATGGAGACCATTTTCGGATTTAGAGCGGTTTTTTGATGATGAAGACTGGATGCTCATGATGCCGCAGAAATTTGCCCACGCGACCGCGATTGACGTCTATGAAAAGGACGGTAATTTATTTGCCGAGGCAGATATTACGGGAGTGAAACCCGAAGATATTGATGTAACCGTGGAAGATAACATTTTAACCATTCAGGGTGAGTCAAAGGAAGAAAAAGAGGAAAAGACCAAAAAGTACTATAAGCGCGAGCGGCACGTGGGGAAAGTATATCGTTCCGTCCGGCTGCCCAAAATGGTGGATGGCGCGAAAGTAAAGGCAGAATTTGAAAATGGCAAGCTGATTATCAGCATACCTCTTGCAGATGAATCAAAAGCGAAGAGGGTCAAAGTGAATGTGAAGAAGTAGTCAAAGTTCAAGGCACAGAGTTCAAGCGCATTTCCCGCCTTGAACTTTGAACCGTGAATTTAATCATTTTAATTTTATTATTATGGCAAAACAAGGAAGAATTATAGGCATTGATTTAGGCACCACCAACTCGGCGGTTGCCGTGGTTGAGGGGGGCCAACCCAAAATTTTGGAAAACGCCGAAGGAGACCGGACGACTCCCTCGGTTGTTGCGGTTACAAAAAATAACGAACGCCTTGCCGGACAAATTGCAAAGCGCCAGGCGGTTACCAATCCTGAACATACCATTTTTTCCGTCAAGCGCTTAATCGGCCGCAAATTTTCTGACGCTGAAGTCCAGCGCGACAAAAAACTTTTGCCGTACGAAATCCGGGAGGCGCAGGGGGGCGGGGTTGAGGTAAAGGTAGGGGATAAGTGGTATTCTCCGGCCGAAATTTCCGCCATGATTTTACAGAAGTTGAAGGCAGACGCGGAGGCAAAGTTAGGGCAGAAAATTGAGCGCGCGGTTATTACCGTGCCCGCTTATTTTGACGATTCGCAGCGAAAAGCCACCAAAGATGCCGGAGCCATAGCGGGCTTTGAGGTGGAGCGCATTTTAAACGAGCCTACGGCAGCCGCGCTTGCCTATGGCTTGGATAAGAAGAAAGACGAGCAGATTGTGGTATATGATTTTGGCGGCGGCACATTTGACGTCTCTGTGCTTGAAGTTTCGCAGGATACGATTGAAGTAAAAGCTACCGGCGGGGACACGCATTTGGGCGGAGACGATTTTGACCAGACCATCATCACTTGGCTCTTGTCAGAATTCAAAAAAGATTCGGGCATTGATTTATCGGGGGACAAGCTTGCCATGCAGCGCTTAAAAGACGCGGCGGAAAAGGCGAAAAAGGAGCTCTCAAGCTCTATGGAAACGGAAACAAACATTCCCTTTATTACGTCTGACGCGTCCGGGCCCAAACATTTGAATTTACGCATGTCGCGCGTACAGCTTGAAAGGCTGGTGGAGGAATTTATTGATAGGTCTATTGAAATCACTAAAAAAGTGGTGAAAGAGGCAAAGTTTGATTTAAAAGATATTGATGAGGTCGTACTTGTGGGAGGGCAGACCAAAATGCCGCTCATTGGGCAAAAGGTAAAGGAGCTTTTTGGCAAAGACCCGCATAAGGGCATTAATCCCGATGAGGTGGTGGCAATAGGGGCGGCAGTGCAGGCAGGGATTTTGCAAGGAGATGTAAAGGACGTTTTACTTTTAGATGTTACGCCCTTGACGTTTGGCATTGAAACATTGGGAGGTGTCGCCACTCCCTTAATTCCCAAAAACACCACGGTTCCGGTGAAAAAATCGCAAGTATTTTCCACCGCGGCGGATAATCAGCCATCGGTTGAAATTCATGTGGTACAGGGTGAGCGCCCCATGGCGGTCGATAATAAAACTCTCGGCAGATTTATTTTAGACGGTATTCCTCCGGCCCCGCGCGGCGTGCCCCAGGTTGAGGTTTCCTTTGACATTGACGCAAACGGCATTTTGGAGGTAACCGCGCAAGACAAGGCAACGGGCAAGAAGCAGTCTATCAGGATTGAGGCCTCATCCGGGTTATCTAAAGAAGATATTGATCGTATGAGGCAAGACGCGGAAAAATTTGCTCAAGAAGACGCCAAAAAGCGCGAATTAATTGAAGCGCGCAATCAGGCAGACGCAGTTATTTACACCGCGGAAAAAACACTTCGCGATTTCAAGGATAAAATAAAGGACGAACAGAAAAAGGAACTGGAAGAAAAAAAGAAAGCGCTTGAGGAAGTGGCAAAGGGTGAAGACCTTGAGGCGATAAAATCAAAAACGCAGGAACTTTCCCAGTCGCTCTCCACAATCGGCGCGGGCCTCTACAAAGACCAAGGTCCGCAGGGCGGGGATGCAAAAACGGATGATAAGGAGAAGCCCGAAGACAAAGAAAAACCGGAAGAGCCCAAAGATTCGGGCGATAAGAAATAACGCTTCGGCTTGTCGCTTCAAAAAGACGCGGTCGATTTCCCCAGCGAGGAAATCGCCGCTCAGCTCTCGGCTTTGCTCTCCCGCCTTCGGCGGGAACCATGCCCGCAAAGCCTCCGAGATGCTTTTCTCAACGACAACCCTCCGCTTACTTACCATGGATTTTAATCTTAACATCAACATAAATAATTCTTTTAATAAAGATGGCAATCCTCGTAAAGAAGGCAAGGATAGATTTGGAAGCGAAACAACGTTGAATCATCAGAAAAGTTTTCTTAGAACTATATCAGATTCGCCTGATAGTTCATCTACTAGTACTCAGGAATTAGGCAATACAATAGTGTCTAATCCTCAAAGTCGAGGTAAAAATTTCTTTTTGAGAGATATAGTCGTAGGTGCTCTCGGTACTGTATTAGGAGCAATCCTTACTTATCTTATTCTTGGCATTTATTGAAAATAAATTATACTTGGAAACACCTTGATAAATGGTATAAAATATCAAAAATTATGGATAGAAAATTACTTATACAACAAATTGAGGGATTACGAAAATCACGTGTTATTAGCTATATTACCAGTGATAGGCAAGGTCCCGTAAATGCGCGCATCGCGATGGATGTTGTTCCTGTTATAAGCAAACAGCTTAGGGCAATTGGAAAGACCGAGAGCATTGATTTACTTTTATATAGCACGGGGGGAGATACGATGGTACCTTGGCGATTGGTTTCCATGATTCGAGAATATTGTAAGAAATTTTCGGTATTGCTGCCCTATAAAGCTCATAGCGCTGCGACAATGGTTGCGTTAGGCGCGGATGAAGTGGTAATGAGCGATCTTTCAGAACTTTCACCCATTGACCCTTCAACCGCGAATGTTTTTAATCCGCAAGATCCGCAAAATCCGCAAAATAAAATCCCTATTTCCGTAGAGGACGTGATGGCCTACTTCGATTTGGCAAAAAATAAATTTGGTATTAAGAATGACGAAGAGCTTACTCGAGTATTTAATAAATTTGTAGAATCTAATCCGCAGATTCACCCATTAGCCCTTGGTAATGTCAACCGCATTCATAACCTTATCCGCATTCTTGCAAAACGACTTCTTAAAAGCCATAAATCGCCAATGAATGATAATGAAGTGGAAAAAATCGTGGACTACTTTACGGAAAAACTCTATTCCCACCAGTATTTTATCGGCAGAAAAGAAGCAAAGGAAGATTTAGGATTAAAAACGGTTACTTATGCCAGTGAGCTTTTATCAAAAGCGATGGCCGAACTCTATGAGGAATATAAGAAAGAAATGCAGCTTGATACTCTCTGGAATCCAGAAAATGAACTTGGAATGAACGCCGTTCAAAACAAAAAAACCTATAAAATAGCCTACATTGAAAGCCAGCAATTATCTAATCAATTTGAGCTTTCAATTGAATATAAAAAACAACAGGTAAGCATTGTTCAGCAGACCCCTCAAGGCCCAATCCAAGTACCGCAAGAACAAGTCGTATGGCGGATAGTAGGACAAGGGTGGAAATAAATGCAATTTTTTGTTACTATATCCTTATGAAAATAGAATCTATTAAAAATGTAAATATTACGATGCTTTTCGCATCGCCAATTAACCATCTTCTTATAAGTCAGAAAGGTCTTTTGGATTTGTTTAAAACTGGCAATGAAGCAAAAGATAAGAGGACTTTTGTTGACGCACCGGGTTTAAAAGTTGTAATGTTTCCGAATAGGAAAAAGGAATTTGTTTTTGAGGGCACAAGAATTTTAGTAAACGACAGAAGTGAGGCCTTACCAAAAGACTCCGACGTGATAGATGATTTTGAAAAAATCATAAAAAGCGACATGGTGGAACAAAACAAAGTTGCGGCTTACGGATTTAATTATGACGCTGTTATTATTCCAGAAAGCGGTAGTTTCAAAATTAGCGATCTTGTCGGTAGCAAAGTTGCCGCAATTGAAAATATAAAGAGTGCGGGGGTTAATATATTATTTGAAAAAGATGCCATAATTTATGTTTTGGAAGTTAAACCAATTGGCAACGAACAAAAATTTATCGCGCATTTTAATGCACATTTTAGCACCAACAAGTTACCGAGCACAAAAGAGCTTAAAGAAAAAATCAATAAAGAATTTTTGGAGTTCAAAGATACTATTGGGAAAATATGAATGAAACACTCATATTCGATAATTTAACTATGATGTCGATGCCTAAGGAATTAGACTATTCTTCCAATTCTTTAGTTGATGAATCTGATAAAATAAGACAGCAAATAATTGTTGAGAGATTTAATATCGTTAGAGGTAATATTGGCGATAAACTGTTTAGTCAGCTTTCGTATGATGATAAAATGCTAATGGCAGATACAGCGGGGATCATTGATTTTGGCCGTCCGATTGATTTGGAAAAAGTTGAAAAAGAAATAGAAAATTATGATTATCCCCGCTAATGTTATTGTTTACTGCGACGCTAATTTTCTCGTAGCTTATGGAGCAAGGCAGACTAAACAGCCCGAAATACAAAAACGGGCTCAAATTTTATTTGCGGAGCTCTTGCATAAAAATTGTAAAATAGCGGCATCGCCTTTGTCTTTTGATGAAGCATGGAATGGGGTAAGAAGAGAGGCGGGGCCCAAAAAAATAAGAAACAGGATTCGTTTTTTCTTAAATAAAGTATTTAACAAATTCGGTTTGTATCTTAAAAATAGTGGTACTATGGAGTTTTCGTTTGATGAGGTTTTGGGTGATATTAAAAATTTTACTCAAAAATTGCTTAGTTCACCGAAGTTTATGGTGATACAATTTCCAGCGTCACAAGAAAAAAAAGGCGTAAATCAATCGCTTGATAATATGGATAATTTTAAACTTAAACCTCGCGATGCTTTCCATTTATCAATTATACAAAGGAATAATATACAATATATGATCACAAGAGATAATAATGATTTTGGTAACAGAGTAAAAAAATCACAAATAAGTATTCTCCCTTTTTAATTTCATGCCCTCGCTAAATTTGATCGGAAAAGATAAACCTGTGAATCACGATAAGGATGTGTCGTTATAAAAATTCGATGAATCTC
>CAYTEF010000010.1:19484-21167 GCA_964436845.1 uncultured Candidatus Saccharibacteria bacterium | reverse complement strand
GCCGCTCGTTGCTCCGGCGCGCGAAACGACAACCTGGGCATAATATCTGCCCGGAATCGTATACGCGCATTCTTTACTGGCAACAATATTGCCAGATACATCGCTTCCCAAAATGCTATGCGGAGGCATCCCTCCAGGGCGGCCATAGCAGTCAAAGGTAAACGTATAATCGTGCGCGGGCTGGAATCCTCCTGTGTCATCTATAAGCTTGGCATCAAGAGTGACATTAGCCAAAGGGGACGGAGTACGGATCAAATCTGCAACCTGCGGACTAGGGGTAAGGTTGGCGGAAAGTGCGGCGACTTCGTCCTGGCAGGTACTTGAACAGCCGTCTCCACTTAAGGTATTCCCATCGTCGCATTGCTCTCCTGCATCCACGTTGCCATCCCCGCATGCGGGCGCGTTTGCCACGGTAAAGGGCAGCGAAGAGCAGTTGTTGCTTTCGTTGCTTTCATTGGGAATTGGATTATCTACGTCAGCGCACATCCACAGGGTGTGGGGTCCAAAGGTTGCTAGCCAGGTACGGGTGTATGGCAAAGAAATCTGACTCGCAATGAGTCCGGGAACACCTTGGTTTGAACCCAGCCTGTTGGTCGCATTGGTAAGACAGCTTGCATTGTCCATGCAAAAGCGGGCAGTGGAAGCTGCGGCAGGGCTACCGCCTGCGTTTTGCACATTACCGCTAAAGGTGAGGGTTTGACCCACTATGAGCGAACCGGATTGGGTGAGGTCAATGGTGCGAAGATCAGGGGCTTCCGGACACGCGGTGGTGGTAACCGGGAAGGGGGTTGCGTTTACCCAGGAGGAGTTGCCATTAGTAGTGTGTTGCGCGCGGATACGGTAGTAGTAGGAGGTGGAAAGAGCGGGAGACGTATCAAGATAAGAGATTGTATCTGCCGGCAGAGAAGGGAAGGTGACAAGGCCTACGCTAAACGCAGGGTTGATGGCGCGCTGAATTTGGTAGCTGGTCTCTCCTGCCACATCCGTCCAAGTGAGCCTCACATCCGCGTTGCCGGGTGCGGCACACTGGGGAGCGGCGGCAAAATTAGAAGGCGGGGCAGGGGGACAATTTATAAGGCCGGTGTCGTCAATATTTGACCATAGCGAAGCAACAAGTCCTGTTTGTTCCGCGCGCACGCGGTACTGGTAATTAGCGCCGGAAGCAAGGTCTTGGTTCGTATAGCTTGTTACGTTTGGACCAAGAAGGGGAATGCCGCCATGACTCCATGTGGCGCCGCCATCATTACTTCGCTGAATGCGAAATCCTGTTTCATCAGAAGAGTTATCCTGCCAGGTTAAGGCAACATCCACCTTGCCGTTTGTCGCGTCGCAGGAACCGGTTACCACAAGGCCAGAGGGCGCGGCAGGGCGAACCATAAAGCTTCTCACTAAAGAATTTGTCGCCTTTGAACCATTATGCGCCTGAATACGCCAGTAGTAGCGCGACCCTTCATCAAGCGCGCCAGTGGCATGTTGGGTGATGCCACTGGCCTGGGTGTACCACACCGCGTCAGCGCCAGCGGGAACGTCAGGGGTGCCATCGTCTTTTTCAAAAAACACCCTATACCATTGGGTCCCTTGGCAGCTTGTGCCCCAGGACTCAATGGGAGGATCAATAGAATTCCAATTAAGAGTAACGCCCGACGCATTCACTGGTGCGGCATCTGCAGGGGAAAAGAGCGA